>NZ_KB906859.1:0-361517 GCF_000381685.1 Nocardiopsis sp. CNS-639 | reverse complement strand
ACCCTTTCGCGGCAGCTGGCGCGCTTTCGTTGCCGCCAGAAACCCCCGACAAGAACGGCGTAGGGGAGAGACCTGAAGACGGCCCCTCCCTACCCCTCAATTCGTCATCCCCGTTGAAATATGGGGCATGGGGGCGCCGGGCATAGGACGATTAAGTGCATGCCAAAACCTCCATGGGTGGGATCCCCCCTATTTCCAGGAAACCATCCCCACACCAACCACGACCAGCCCCAGTGCGCGCCTGTGGAAAACCCAGCCACCTGCGAAAAACACGGCCGCCACTGACATCGCCACCAACACCAGCACCAGCACCAGCACCAGCACCAGCACCAGCACCAGCACCACCCTCACCCCAGGTCAGTGCCCAACTCCTTCAGCACCACGTCAGCGGCGGCATAGGGGTCCTTCCTCCCCTCCGCCACGTCCTCGGCCAGCGCGTCCAGGCCGGTGTCGTCGCCCGCCCCGCCCATCCGCGAGCGCAGCAGGTCCAGCACGATCGCCTGCACCTCGTCCCGGGCGCGGGCGCGACGGCGACGGGCCAGGTCGCCGCTGGCCTCCAGGTGGGCGAAGTGCTGGTCCATCCGCCCCCACAGCTCGTCGACGCCCTCGTCCCTGGAGGCGACGGTCATCACGATCGGCGGCTTCCACTCCTGGTCGGTGCGGTCCTTCATGGCGATCATCTGGCGCAGCTCGCGCAGGGTGGACTTGGCGCCCTCCCGGTCCGCCTTGTTGATCGCGAAGACGTCGGCGACCTCCAGCACGCCCGCCTTGGCGGCCTGCACCGAGTCGCCCATGCCCGGGGCGCACAGCACCACGGTGGTGTCGGCCTGCCCGGCGATCTCCACCTCGGCCTGGCCCACGCCCACCGTCTCCACCAGGATCACGTCGAACCCGGCCGCGTCGAGCACCCGCAGGGCGTGCGGCGTGGCCCAGGACAGCCCGCCCAGGTGCCCGCGGTTGGCCATGGAGCGGATGAACACCCCCGGATCGGTGGCGTGCTCCTGCATCCGCACGCGGTCGCCGAGCAGGGCGCCGCCGGTGAACGGCGAGGACGGGTCCACGGCCAGCACGGCGACGGTCAGCCCCTTCGCCCGGGCCGCGCGCACGACGGCGTTGGTGGTGGTGGACTTGCCCACCCCCGGGGAGCCGGTGAAGCCCACCACCCGGGCACGACCGGTGTGCGGGGCCAGGCCCGCCATGATCTCGCGCAGGGCGGCGGCCCCGTTCTCGACCAGGGTGATCGCGCGGGCCAGTGCCCGGCGGTCGCCCTCGCGGACCCGTTCGACC
The DNA here is from genome assembly GCF_000381685.1 of Nocardiopsis sp. CNS-639. Lineage (NCBI taxonomy): Bacteria > Bacillati > Actinomycetota > Actinomycetes > Streptosporangiales > Nocardiopsidaceae > Nocardiopsis > Nocardiopsis sp. CNS-639. Next base: position 360,230 of record NZ_KB906859.1, on the reverse strand, counting down.
AGTTGGGGGGTGTCCATGGAACTCCTCGGTGTGGGCGGAGCAGGACGGGGCGAGGGCTCGTGGCCCCCGCCCCGCGGCTGTCAGGTGCGTCGTGTCCCCGGGGCTCTCCCGGGTACACAGTGTCTTCGGGTCACAGTGTCTTCGGATCGGGTCCCCCGCGCGGTCCGCCACGCGGGCGTTCGGGGATCTCCCGGTGCCCGCGGACGGCGTCCACGAGGGGGTCGGCCGCAGTCCGGCGGCCGTGGCTGCCGGGCCCGGGGCCCGGCGCGGCACCGCCCGGCGGGCGCCCCGAGCGGCGGTACCGAACGGCACCACCGGGCGGGAACCGTCAGCGGCACCGCCCGGCGGGCGTCATCAGCTGGGCTACTCGGCGGGGACCGTGAACAGCAGGGCGTCGCCCTGGCCGCCGCCGCCGCACAGGGCGGCCGCGCCGAACCCGCCGCCGCGGCGGCGCAGCTCGTGGACCAGGTGCAGGGCGATGCGGGCCCCGGAGGCGCCGATCGGGTGGCCGAGCGCGATGGCACCGCCGTTGACGTTGACGATGTCCTCCGAGACGCCCAGGTCGCGGGTGGACTGGAGGCCCACCGCGGCGAAGGCCTCGTTGATCTCGATCAGGTCCAGGTCCTCGACCGAGCGGCCCGCCTTGCCCAGCGCGTGCCGGATGGCGTTGGAGGGCTGGGAGTGCAGCGAGTTGTCCGGACCGGCGACGTTGCCGTGCGCGCCGATCTCGGCCAGGACCGTGGCGCCCAGTTCCTCCGCCTTGGCGCGGCTCATCACGACCACCGCGGCGGCGCCGTCGGAGATCTGCGAGGAGGAGCCCGCGGTGATGGTGCCCTCGCTGTCGAAGGCGGGGCGCAGACGGGCCAGGCTCTCGGCGGTGGTGTCGGCCCGCACGCCCTCGTCGGCGGAGAAGACGACGGGGTCGCCCTTGCGCTGCGGGATCTGGACGGGGACGATCTCGGCGTCGAAGTACCCGGCGGCGGCCGCGGCGGCCGCGCGCTGGTGGGAGCGGGCCGCGAAGGCGTCCTGCTCCTCGCGCCCGATGCCGAGCTTGCCGTTGTGGCGCTCGGTGGAGGCGCCCATGGAGTCGCCCTCGAAGGCGTCGGTCAGGCCGTCGTGCGCGGTCGCGTCCAGGACCTCGACCGACCCGTACTTGTAGCCCTTGCGCGACTTGGGCAGCAGGTGCGGCGCGTTGGTCATGGACTCCATGCCCCCGGCCACCACCACGTCGAACTCGCCCGCGGAAATGAGCTGGTCGGCGAGGGCGATCGCGTCCAGGCCGGACAGGCAGACCTTGTTGATCGTCACCGACGGCACGTTCATGGGGATGCCCGCCTTGACGGCGGCCTGGCGGGACGGGATCTGGCCCGCGCCCGCCTGGAGCACCTGTCCCATGACCACGTATCCGACCTGTTCGCCGGTGATGCCGGCGCGTTCCAGCGCGGCCTTGATCGCGAAGCCCCCGAGGTCGGCGGCGGAGAACCCGGCGAGGGAGCCGAGGAGTCTGCCGGTGGGGGTCCGTGCCCCACCGACGATGACGGAACCGGGCATCGTAACTGGCCTCCAAATGCATGGGTGACGCACCTGGTCTGCAACGATACCCACACCGCAGTCAGCGATCCCCGGGAGGTTCACCCCATGAGTGACGCACCGCACTCGGCCAGCGAGTTCATCACCCCGCCCTCCTCCTCCACCCCTTCCTCCCCCTCCGCACCCGCGGCCCCGTCCGCACCCGGCGTCCCGTTCTCCGGCCTGACCCGGCTCGACCACGTGGGCATCGCCTGCCGCGACCTCGACGCCTCGGTGGCCTTCTACCGGTCCACGTACGGGTTCGAGGTGGAGCACGAGGAGGTGAACGAGGAGCAGGGCGTGCGCGAGGCCATGCTCCGGGTCAACGGCACCGACGACGGCGGCGCCACCTACCTCCAGCTGCTCGAACCCACCCGCGCGGACTCCCCGGTGGCCAAGTTCCTGGAGCGCAACGGCGAGGGCGTCCACCACGTCGCCTTCGGTACCGCGGACGTGGCCGCCACCGCGGCGGGCGTCGGCGAGAGCGGCGTGCGCGTGCTGGACGCCCGGCCGCGGCGGGGGACGGCGGGGTCGAGGATCGTCTTCCTGCACCCCAAGGACTGCGGCGGCGTGCTCACCGAGCTGGTCCAGAGCGCGGATGGGGCGCATGAGGAAAGGGACGACAACCGTCCCGGAATTTCCGGATAGCGTCACGGGGGCGTTCCGGACAAGTCACAGGTTGAACGCCAGTGGCGTAGTTAGCCTCGGAGCCCACCGGAAGTTACCCGAAACCCCCTTCCCAGGTGTTCCGCGCTTGATAAAGTCGGCTAGCTGCCGGATGCGCTATTCCGGCGTTGGTCCATGTCTTGCAGTCCGGTAGCCGAGTCGGGTCGGCCGTACCGCCGTGTCAGGTGACGTGGCGCACGCGGACGACCTCGGGGGCGGTCAGGGGCTCACCAGCCCGTCGTCACCCGCCCCATCCCCCGGCTCGCGACCGGACCCGTCCCCGGGGACAGCACTGCCGCCCTCCCCGCCGTCCCCGGCCCCTTGCAAGTAGCCGTCTCGCACCCGTTCAGGATTCCGCCACATGCCGTCAAACAACATCGACACCCAGCTCAACAACATCTTCGACGAGGACAACACCCCGCACGAATTCGACGTGGTGCTGCGTGGGTATGACCGCACCCAGGTGGATGACTACGCGGCCAGCCTGCGCAACGAGCTCAAGCAGTACTCCAAGCAGGTCGAGAAGTTCAAGGCCGAGCTGAACGCCAAGAACCGCCAGCTCCAGGAGCGCGAGCGCCCCTCCTACTCCGGTCTGGGCTCGCGCATCGAGGAGCTGCTGCGCCTGGCCGAGGAGCAGGCCAACGAGCTGGTCCAGAGCGCGCAGATCGACGCCAACGACATCCGCTCGGCCGCCAAGATCGAGGCCGCCGACATGCGCGCGGCCGCCGAGTCCGAGGCCACCGAGGTGCGCGCCCTCGCCCAGCGCGAGGCCGACGAGACCCGTCAGACCGCCGAGTCCGAGGCGGAGGAGATCTCCACCACCGCCCGCCGCGAGGCCGACGAGCTCACCTCCACCACCGAGCGCGAGGTGCAGAAGAAGCGCTCCGCGGTCGACCACGAGATCGCCGAGAAGCGGGCGACCTTCGAGGGCGAGATCGCCAAGCTGCGCACCACCACCGAGCGCGAGTGCGCCCAGGCCCGCGCCGCGGCCAAGCGTGAGCGCGACGAGACCATCCAGTCCGCCAAGAGCCAGGCCGAGGAGCTGCGCAAGAACGCCGAGCGCGCCTACGCCGAGTCCGAGGCCCGGCGCACCGAGGCCGAGGACCAGTTCGAGCTCCAGCTGGCCGACCGCCGCGCCGAGGCCGAGCGCCAGGACGCCGAGCGCCTCGCCGCCGCCCAGGCCGCCACGCAGAAGATGGTCAACGAGGCCGAGGAGCGGGCCGCCAGCGCCGAGCAGCGCGCCACCAAGGCGAGCCAGCAGGCCGAGCAGACCCGCCGCGACGCCGAGAACCACGCCAAGCAGCTGGTCGGCAACGCCAAGAAGAACGCCGCCCAGATCGAGGCCGAGGCCAAGTCCAAGGCCGAGCACCAGCTCGGGGACGCCAAGTCCGAGGCCAACCGGATCATGACGGCCGCCAAGAAGGAGGTCGACGAGCTCAACCGCCAGCGCGACAGCATCCAGTCGCACCTCCAGCAGCTGCGCCAGCTGCTCGGCGGTGGCGGCCCGGCCGCCCCGGCCCCGGTTCCCGCCGCGCCGGTCGCCCCCGCTCCGGCCCCGGCCGCGATCCCGCAGGAGCCTGCTCCGGCCGCCGAGGAGACCCGGCAGCCGGTGCACTCCGGCAAGGGCGCCGACGACGAGGACTGGTGGCAGGAGTAGGGTCGCGGCCCGCTCGGGGCTGACGCTCTCCCCCACGTGCGAGGACCCGCCTCCCCCGGCTGACGCCGGGGAGGGCGGGTCCTTCGTCGTGTCGGAGGCGGGACGGCGCCTCCCGCAGCGGGCCCGGGGGCCGGGCGCGGCGGCACCGGACCGTCAGCAGGGACGCCAGTGGCGGTCAGGTCCGCGCGGGGCTAACCGAGGGTCTGGACGTCCTTCTCGTACGGGCCGTCCCACTCCACGGGGAGCGGGTAGGCCTCGGGGTTGACCCGCTTGACGATCTCGTCCAGCACGCGGCGCACGTAGGGCTCGCCCACCCACAGGTGCTTGGCGCCCTCCACCCCGACGACCTCGCACTGGGAGAGCGGTTCGAAGCGCTTCCTGGCCTCGTCGGGGCGCAGGTAGTCGTCGTGCTCGGGGACCAGGGCGACCACCGGCTTGCCCGTCCGCGCCCACACCTCCATGTCGGCCTCGCCTGCGCGGTGCAGCGGCGGCGACAGCAGGATCGCGCCCTTGACCTGCGGGTCGGCGCCCCACTTGAGGGCCAGCTCGGTGCCGAACGACCAGCCCAGCAGCCAGGGTTCGGGCAGGCCCTCGAACTCGGTGAACTCGATGGCGGCGAGCACGTCGTGCTTCTCGGTCTCGCCCTCGCCGAACTCGCCCTGGCTGGTGCCGTGCCGCGAACCGGTGCCGCGGGTGTTGAACCGCAGCACCGCGATGTCGGCCAGCGCGGGCAGCCGGAACGACGCCTTGCGCAGGACGTGGCTGTCCATCATGCCCTCGGCGGTGGGCAGGGGGTGCAGGCACACCAGGGTGGCCTTGGGGTCGCGGCCCTCGGGCAGGGCCAGCTCGCCGACCAGTTCCAGTCCGTCGGCGGTGTGCAGGGTGACGGGTCGTCTCACGGCGGGCAGCACCGTGGTGGCTCGGATCTCCATGGCTCCTCGTGTCCGGGGTAGGTGGCCGGGGTTCAGCGGCGGGGGGAGCGCGGTGCGCGGTGGGAGCGCCGGTCCCAGCAGGAAGAGTGCCAGTGGCGCCGGTCGTCGCCGTCACCGTAGGGGCGCCAGGCCACGACGTGCGCCATGCCGGTCGGGATCTCCTGGGCGCAGCCGGGGCAGCGGTAGACCTTGGTGGCGGCGGCGCCGGGGATGCGGCGCGTCACCCACTCGCCGTCGGGGCCGGTCTCGCGGCGCTGTCCGCCGGTGACGCGCAGCATGAGGGCGTCCTCGTCGTCGGGGGCGCCGCCGGGGGCCTTGCGGCCCCGGGCGGATGTGCGGCGGGGAGAGTTACGGCGCGGGCTCACACCGTCCAGGTTAGAAGAGGACCGGCAGTGGCCGCCGCCACAGGACCGGCGGCGGCCGACTCCGCCTCCCCGCGCGAGGGGCGGCCCGGCACGGTGGCCGGAGCGGTCCCGTGCGCCGTGGCGCTCCTGTGCCGGGCGCGGGGCCGGCGCGGAGGCGTCACCGCGGACCGGGGCCCGCGCCCCGCGACGGCGGCGCCTCCGCTCGGCGCGTCAGGCGTGGCAGGCGCAGCCGCCGTGGCCCTCGCCCTCCGGCGCGTCGGGCAGCTGGTCCATCAGCAGCGGGGCGGGCACCGGGATGTCGGTGAGGCCGTACTCGCCCATCGCGACCAGGGTGGTGACCACGGACTCGGCGCCGCGCTCCTCCAGTAGTTCGGTGGGGCCCTTGGGGTAGCCGCAGCCGAAGCGCATGGCGGTGTCGACGTCCCTGGCGGAGGCGTAGCCGTCGCCGATCATGCGCATGGCGTCGTCGATCTGCGGCGCGAGGAGGACCTCGCCCAGGTCCAGGGTCTCCTCCTCCTGGATCATCTGCGCGTAGCGGCCGGTGGGTCGGGGCTCGGGGGCCTCGTCGGTGCCCGCGTAGAAGCCCTGGCCGGACTTGCGGCCCAGGCGGCCCGCGGCCACCATGCGGCGCAGCAGCGGCGAGGCGGCGTAGCGCCGGTCGCGGTACTCCTCCCACAGGACGTCCATGACGGCCAGGCATACGTCGAGGCCGACCAGGTCGGCGAGGGCCAGCGGGCCCATGGGCAGTCCCGCGGCCTTCTGCACCGAGGCGTCGATCTCCTCGCGGGTGGCCACCTTGCGCTCGTACAGGCGGATCGCGTCGTTGATGTAGGGCACGAGGAGGGCGTTGGCCACGAACCCGGCGCGGTCACCGACCGCCACGGGGGTCTTGCCGATGCGCTTGGCCACCTCGCAGACCACGTCGACGGTCTCCGCGCTGGTGGAGACCGTGGTGATGACCTCGACCAGCTTCATGACCGGGGCGGGGTTGAAGAAGTGCAGCCCCACGACCTTGTCCGAGCGGCCGGTGAGCGCGGCGATCTCGGTGACCGACAGCGAGGACGTGTTGGTGGCCAGGATCGTGCCGGGCGGGCAGATCCGGTCCAGGTCCGCGAAGACGTCCTTCTTGATGTCCATCCGTTCGGGGACGGCCTCGACGACGAAGTCCGCGTCGGCGAGGTCCTCGCGCGAGGTGGTGAACGTCAGCCGGGTGTCGATCCCGGTGCGTTCGTCCTCGGTGAGCTTGCCCTTGTCCACCGCCTTCGAGAGGGACCGGTCCACGTGGGCGCGGCCGCGGTCGACGGCGGCCTGGTCGATCTCGACCCCGGTGACGTTGAACCCCGCGCGGGCGAACACCTCGGCGATACCCGCGCCCATCGCGCCGAGTCCGACGACACCGACCTTGTCAAATTCCTGCACCATACGCCCAGACTACGGGCCCGGCCGAACCGTCCCGCGCACGGGATGCCCGAGTCGGGCACTCGGTGCCATCCGGTGCGGCGGTGGCGGTGCCGCCGCACCCCGGCCGTGGCGCGGCGGCACCGCCCCCTGCCGGGGCGCGACCACCCCCGACAGGACCGCCTCTAGCAGTCGACGAGCTCGGGCGACTGGTTGAGCAGCTGGGCGCGCGGGGAGGTGAACTCGGCGCGGGCCTCCTCGGCCCCGGGCGCGAAGAGGGCCACGCGGTGGCAGTTCTGGAAGGCCAGGCGCAGGCCGAAGTGCCGCTCCACCGCGCCGCGCATGGCGTCGCTGGCGAGCAGGCGCAGCAGCTGGCCCCTCTCCTGTTCGCCGGGCGGGGGCACCTCGTTCGCCTCGAAGCCGGACTCGGCGGTCCGGGCGCCCTCGGCCAGCCCGCTGACCACCTCCCAGGCGTAGGGCAGGGAGTCCTTGATGCAGGCGATGAAGTCGGCGTCCTCGACCGGGCCGTGCTTCGCCTTCTCCAGCAGGTCGGGGGAGACCGTCAGCGACATGGGGGTCCCTTCGTCGTCGCGGGCGCGCGGATGCGCGCCCCTGGCGACGTTAGGGGTCCGGCCGCGCCCCGTCATGGCGCCGAGGGGACACACCTGTCTTCCCTCGGGGGCACATCCCTGTGGGCGCGGTCGCCAGCGCCGAACGGGGAGGGCGGACGATACGCGGTTGCGCCCCGCGCGTGCGGCGGAGGCGGTAACGTGACGTTTCGTGCGTCTCGTCATCGCTCGGTGCAGTGTCGACTACGTCGGCCGCCTCACCGCCCACCTGCCCATGGCTCCCCGCCTGATCCTCATCAAGGCCGACGGGAGTGTGTCCATCCACGCCGACGACCGGGCGTTCAAACCGCTGAACTGGATGAACCCGCCCTGCAAACTGCGCGAGGAGACCGTCGCCGACGGACCCGACGTGTGGACGGTCACCCACGGCAAGTCCGGTGAGAAGCTGGTGCTGACCGTCGAGGAGGTCATGCACGACTCCTCGCACGAGCTGGGCAAGGACCCCGGCCTGCAGAAGGATGGTGTGGAGGCCCACCTCCAGGAGCTGCTGGCCGAGCACATCACCACCCTCGGCGACGGCTACACCCTCATCCGCCGCGAGTACCCCACCGCGATCGGCCCGGTGGACATCCTGTGCCGGGACGGCGCCAACGCCACCGTCGCGGTGGAGCTCAAGCGCCGCGGCGACATCGACGGCGTCGAACAGCTCACCCGCTACCTGGAACTGCTCAACCGGGACCCGCAGCTCGCGCCGGTGCGCGGCGTGTTCGCCGCCCAGGAGATCAAGCCGCAGGCCCGTGTGCTCGCCGAGGACCGCGGCATCGCCTGCGTGGTGCTGGACTACGACGAGCTGCGCGGGATCGAGCCGGACGTGCTCCGCCTGTTCTGAGCGGCCCCCTCCTCCTGACGGGCCCCGGGCGCGAGCGCGCGCCCGGGGCCCGTCCGCGTCCGCTCCGGGGTGCCCCCTGCCCCTGGGGCCGCCCCTCCCTTGGTCGGGGTGGCGTCCTCCATCCGGAGGACACGGGTGCGACCCGGCGGCCGATACCCCGGGGGTCCCGCCCGCGGGAGAGTCGGTGGCATGAGCGAGACAGCGATCGAGGTCCACGGCCTCCGCAAGAAGTACGGCGACGACGAGGCCGTCGCCGGAGTCGACCTGAGCGTCCGGCGCGGCGAGGTCTTCGCCCTCCTCGGCCCCAACGGTGCGGGCAAGTCCACCACGGTCGAGATCCTGGAGGGCTTCCGTCACCGCGACGACGGCACCGTCCGCGTGCTGGGCGAGGACCCCGGCACCGCCGGTCGCCGGTGGCGCTCGCGTATCGGGGTGGTGTGGCAGGGGGAGACGCTGATCCCCCAGCTGTCCGTGCGCGAGGTGGTCCGCCACTTCGCGGGCTACTACCCCGCTCCCCGCGACCCCGACGCGGTGGTCGACCTGGTCGGTCTGGGCGAGAAGTCCCGGGCGCGGGTCGCGTCCCTGTCCGGCGGCCAGCGCCGACGCCTGGACGTGGCCCTGGGCATCATCGGCAGGCCGGAACTGCTGTTCCTGGACGAGCCCACCACCGGCTTCGACCCCGGGGCCCGGCGCGACTTCTGGACGCTGATCGGCGACCTGGCCCGGGGCGGCACCACCATCGTCCTGACCACGCACTACCTGGAGGAGGCCGAGGCGCTCGCCGACCGCGTGTGCGTGGTCGCGCGCGGCAGGGTGCGCGCGCAGGGATCCCCCGCCACCCTGGGCGGGCGCGCCTCGGCCCGGGCCACCGTCGGCTGGACGGTCGACGGGCAGCGCCGTGAAACCCGCACCGACGAGCCCGCCCGGGTGGTGGGCGAGCTGTCCGCCCTGTTCTCCGGCGAGGTCCCGGGGTTGAGCGTGCACCGCCCCACGCTGGAGGACGTCTACCTGGGCCTGATCGGCGAGGAGGGCGATAACCGCGGGGAGGGCGACGACAGGGACGGCCGCCCCGCCGAGAGGAGGGTGTCCGCGTGAGCACCGCGACCGACCGCACTCCCGCCGACCCCGCCGTACCGGCCTCCTCCGGACGCCTGCCCGGCGCGCTGCGCGTCGGGCTGTCCCGGGGCTGGCTGGAGATCCGCGAGTTCGCGCACGAGTGGGAGAGCGTGATCTTCACCTTCTCCCTGCCCGCGCTGATCCTGGTCATGTTCTCGTCGATCTTCGACGGCATGTTCGACATGGGCATGCCCGCCGTGGACTACTACCTGCCGGGCCTGGTGGCGATGGGCCTGATGTCGGTCAGCTTCCAGCAGCTGGGTCTGGGCATCGCCAACGAGCGCGAGCGGGGCGGTCTGCGCCGCCTGCGCGGTACGCCGATGCCGCCGACCGCCTACTTCGTCGGCAAGACCGTGGTGGTGCTGTTCCTGGCCCTGGGCCAGCTGGTCCTGCTGCTGGGCGTGGCCGTCCTGGCCTTCGGGGCGCGCATGCCCGACGGACCCGCCGCCTGGGCGACGCTCGCGTGGGTGTTCGTGCTGGGTACCGTCTCCTGCTCGCTGCTGGGCGTCGCGGTCAGCTCCCTGGCCCGCAACGTCCGCTCCGCCTCCGGCATCGTGGTCGTGCCCTTCCTGATCCTGCAGTTCATCTCGGGAATCTTCGTTCCGGTCGTCGCCCTGCCCGACTGGGTGCTCGACGCCGCCGCGCTCTTCCCCCTGATGTGGATGGCGCAGGGCCTGCGCGCGGCGTTCTTCCCCGCCGAGATGGCCGCCCTCGAACCCGGCGGTTCGTGGGACCTGTCCGGGGTCGCCCTCGCGCTGGGCGTGTGGTGTGTGGTGGGCTTGGCGCTGGTACTGCTGACGTTCCGGTGGAAGACGCGGAAGGACGGGTGATCGCCGTGGCCGCACGGGCTCCGGGGGGCGGCCACGCCCCGCCCGCACCGTCCCCCGGGCCCGGCGGCGCCCCGTCCGGGGAAGGCACCCCAGCCGGGGAGGAGGAGCGCGACGAACGGCACGCCTGGGACCTGGGCGTGTGGTGGGACGTGTACTTCACCTCCGTGACGGCCGCCATGGCGGCCATCGCGCTGGTCACCAGCGACCCCTTCTGGCGGTGGCCGCTCGTGGGGCTCATGGCCGCGGTGACGGCCGTGTACTACCTGTTCGCCAGGCGGTTGGTGCTGCGCGAGGAGCGGGTCCGCCCGGCGGTCCTCATGGCCGCCCTGCTCGTGCTGTGCCTGCCCGCGGTGACGGTCAACCCCACCCTGACCTTCGTGGTCGTGGCGGTGGCCCCGCTGTGCTTCATCACCTCCCCGGTCCCGGCCGCCGTCTCGACGGTGGGCGCGATCCTGCTGGTCCCGATGCCGCGGCGCGCGGGGAGACCGTCCTGACCGGACGGCTGGCGGGCAGGCTGTTCACCGGCATGCGCCGGCGCGGAGAGCCCGCCGCCGTGCTGTCGCCCCGCGAGGTGGAGGTGCTGCGCCTGGCCTCCGAGGGGCGCACCAACGCGGCGATCGGGCGTGCCCTGCGCATCAGTCCGACCACGGTCAAGACCCACCTGATGCGGGTCTACGACAAGCTCGGCGTGGGCGACGGGACGTCGGCGGTGAGCCAGGCGATCCGCCGCGGGCTGCTCCCCGAGGACTGATCCCGGGCCGCGGAGCCGGGTCTCGGGGATCTCTGGGGGATTTTCCCCGATGCGGCACACCGCGCGGCGCCGGAAGAATGGTTCTATGGTGGAAGCAATGAGCGAGATCACTCCCCCCGAGCACGGTCGGATGCGCGCCTCCGACGCCGACCGTGACTCCGTCGCGCACCGCCTGCGTGAAGCCCTTGCCGAGGGACGTCTGGACCCGGACGAGCACAGCGAGCGGCTCGACGCGGTCTACCGGGCCAAAACCGTCGGCGAGCTGGTCCCCCTCACCGAGGACCTCCCGGCGCCGAACGCTCCCGGCGCCTCCGTGGCCCCCACCGACTTCCGTTCGCCCCGGCCGCTCTACGGCGGCGGCCGGATCGTGGACCAGGAACCCACCAGCCGGGCCGCGGTCGTCGTCCTGGGCGGTGCCGCCCGGTCGGGCAACTGGGTCGTGCCGGGCGCCTTCACCGCCTTCGCGGTGCTGGGCGGGATCGACCTGGACCTGCGCGAGGCCCGGTTCACCCAGCGCGAGACCACCATCTGGGTCTGCGCCGTCATGGGCGGGGTGGGCATCACCGTGCCCGACGACGTGCAGGTGCGGGTGCATGGCCTGCCGCTAATGGGCGGCTTCGGCGTCTCCGAGAACACCCCCAGCGTGGTGGACCCGGACGCGCCGATCGTGCACGTGCGGGGCATCGCCGTGATGGGCGGGGTGGGCGTCGAGTACAAACCGCGCAAGCACCAGGACGAGGAGTAGGCCCGCCTCCCCGGGAGGACACGGGTCGACGAGACGTTCTGCTCACGCGGGACCGTCCATGGAACCACACTGCCACCCCATGCGTAAGGTCTGTGGCTGATTGTGGCAATTGTGGTCATCGGTCCTTGCCGGGAGCACCTCCGCGGTGTCAGGCTGCACCGGTACTTCGCCTACCCAAGGTGTCCATCCCCCGACTCCCAGGAGCGGTGGACCCCCGCACTCCGGAGGAAGATCCTTGCGCACCAGTTCCGAAGGGAAGCCGCCGCGCGGAGCGGCCGTGCCCGCCTCCCGGCGCCGCGCCGCCACGGCCGGCGCCGCGGCCGTGCTGATGACCGTCGCCGCCCTGGCGTCCTCCCCCGCCCACGCCGAACCCGGGCCGCCCGGGCACGCCGGGCCCCCGGACCACTCCGGAGCCCCCGAGCACGCGGGGCCGCCCGCGCACGCGGGCAGGCCGAGCGAGGACCCGCCGCTGTCGGAGCGGGTGAGTGCGGAGGCCATCCGCGAGCACCTGGAGAACCTCGACACCATCGCCGAGTACAACGGCGGCAACCGGGCCACGAACACCCCCGGCTACGACGTCGCCGCCCTCTACGTCGAGGACCAGCTGGAGCGCGCCGGGTACGAGCCCTACCGGCACGAGTACGAGTACGAGCTGTGGCGGGAGAACTCCCCGGCCGTCCTCGCCCAGACCGCGCCGGAGCAGGTCGCCTACGAGGCCGAGACCGACTACGCGACCATGAGCTACTCCGGCTCGGGCGACGTCACCGCCCCGGCGGTGGCCGTCAACGCCGACAGCGCCGCGAGCGGCTGCTCCCCCGACGACTTCGCCGACTTCCCCGAGGGCGCGATCGCGATCACCGTACGCGGCACCTGCCCGTTCTCGGACAAGGTGGACAACGCCGCCGCCGCGGGGGCCGCGGCCGCCCTGGTGGTCAACAACGAGGACGAGGTCTTCCTGGGCACCGTGGGCGAGCACTCGGCCATCCCCGCCCTGGGCGTGTCCGGAACGCTGGGCACGGAGCTGCTGGCCGCCGAGGGCCTGGAGCTGCGGGTGAGCGTGGACGCCGAGGTCAGCAACGAGACCTCCTACAGCGTCCTGGCCGAGACCCCGGGCGGCCGGGACGACAACGTGGTGGTCGTGGGCGGCCACCTGGACAGCGTCGAGGACGGCCCCGGCATCAACGACAACGGCAGCGGCACGGCCTTCCTGCTGGAGACCGCCATCCAGCTGGCCGAGCAGGAGGAGCCCAACAACAAGGTGCGGTTCGCCTTCTGGGGCACCGAGGAGGAGGGCCTGGTCGGTTCCACCCGGTACGTGGAGGACCTGACCGCGCAGGAGGTCGAGGACATCGCCCTCTACCTCAACTTCGACATGATCGGCTCGCACAACTACGGCCGGTTCGTGCTGGACGGCCGGATGGAGCTGCCCGGCTCCGTGGCCGCCCCGTCGGGCTCCGGCGCGATCGCGAAGGTCTTCGAGGACTACTTCGCCGCCCAGGACCAGGTCAGCGAGCCCGGCGTGCTGAGCGGGCGCAGCGACTACCAGGCCTTCATGACCGCGGGCATCCCGTCGGGCGGCCTGTTCAGCGGCGCCGACGGCGTCAAGACCGAGGAGCAGGTCGAGTGGTACGGCGGTACGGCGGGCGAGCAGTTCGACCCGTACTACCACACCGCCGACGACACCATGGAGCACATCAACTGGGACTCGGTGGCCGAGCTGTCGGCGGCCGGTGCGCACGGCGTGGAGTTCTTCGCCGAGAGCACCCTGCCGGTGAACGGTGTGCTGCGCACGACGGCCGCGCCCGACTTCCCGCGCCTGGGCGACGGCTGGCTGAGGTAGTCCGCGCGCGATCCGCGTGAGGGATCCGCATGCACGACAGGGCGGGCGGCGTGAACCCCCCGGTTCCACGCCGCCCGCCGCGGTGTCTCCCCCTCCGCGGTTCCCGGATGACCCCCTCTTGCATCCAGGTACCGCACATGGACACCACGGGCAACTACTTTCGGTAGCCCCCTGAATTCCCAATGTATCAGTGAGTTGCATCACCTTCACACGCTGATATGGAACAGTTATCCTCCGTCACGCCAGGTGCTCCGGCCCACCGCAGCACCCGCCGGAGCGCGACCGAACCCTAGGGTGGAGGGCATGACCAAACGGGACACCGACAAGCCGGTCGTGCTGTCGAAGATCTACACGCGCACCGGCGACGCCGGGACGACGGCGCTCGGCGACATGAGCCGGACCGGCAAGAACGACACGCGCCTGGTGGGCTACGCCGACACCGAGGAGGCCAACGCCGCGATCGGCACCGCCCTGGCGCTGGGCGAGCTGCCCGACGACGTTCGGGACCTGCTCGGACGGATCCAGAACGAGCTGTTCGACCTGGGCGCCGACCTGTCCACGCCGATCGTGCCCGACCCGGAGTACCCGCCGCTGCGGGTCCTGCCCGAGTACGTCACCCGGCTGGAGGAGGCCTGCGACGCCTACAACGCCGACCTGCCCACCCTGCGCAGCTTCATCCTGCCCGGGGGCTCCCCCACCGTGGCGCTCATGCACACCGCCCGGATCGTGGTCCGGCGGGCCGAGCGCAGCGTGTGGGCGGCCGTCGAGGAGCACGGCGAGACCGTCAACCCGCTCACCGCCCAGTACCTCAACCGGCTCTCCGACCTGCTGTTCATCCTCGGCCGGTACGTCGCCCGGGAGGGCGACGAGGTCCTGTGGAAGCCCGGCGGCGAACGCTGACGTCCGCTGCCCGCCGCGGCCTGCGGGCCGCGCCCGGGCGCCCGCCCGCACCCCGAGGGGTCCCGCTCCGCGTGAGCGGGACCCCTTCGCGCTCCCCACACCGCCCCGGGGCCGCCCACACCCCGGAACGCCGTCCCAGTGGGCGTCCGCGACCTGCGCGGACGGAAATCGTCCGGTGGGACGCGTGTCTTCGGCCGGACTGGGGTTATGGGTTCTGGACACAGGAACGGACGAAGGAAGGAACGCAGATGACCACCAGAGCCAGACCGGCGACCGTCACCGCGGTCTTCGTGCTGCTGGTCCTGATCGCGGTCTACCAGATCATCATGAGCCTGATGGCCCTCGTCGGCGCCACCGCCATGGCCACCGTCCCGATGATCGCCGAGGGCGCTCAGGTGCCCGTCTGGGCCGTGCTGACCGGCGCGGCCGTCGGCCTGGTCTACGGCGCGCTGTCGGCCGTCCTGGCCGTCATGGTCAACCGGAACCGCGGCGGCGTGCGCACCTCGGTGACCGCGGTCAACGCGGTCTACGCCGTCGTGATCCTGGCCCTGCTGCTCACCCCGGTCAGCGGGGTCCCCGAGATCGTCGCGGCGCTCTTCGCCGTCACCGTGGCGGTCCTGGCCAACACCGCGACCGCCAGGGAGTACTTCTCCGGTGCCGCGGTCCCGGCCGGACACGCCCACCCGCAGGTCGGCTGACCGCCCCCCTGACCGCGCCCGGCCCGGCACCCTCCCACGGGCCGGGCGCGCCCCTGTCCGCACCGTTCGGTCGGCGCGGCACGGCGGCAGACACGCGGACACGGGAGGTGCACACGCGGCGCGGTCGCGGCCCAGGGCAGGGAGGGCGGGGGTTCCGGGCACCCCGGGACGAGGGCGGCCCCGGCCCCTCAGCACTCGGGCGGGAACTCCTCCTCCGGGACGAACTCCGCCTCGGCCGACCCCCCGGCGGCGGCGTACACGCCCTGCTCCTCGGCCAGCACCCCGGTCGTGAACGCGACCGTGCCGATGTCGTGCTCGGTCTCCTCGCCCGGCGGGGCCTCCCGCGAGCCGATCCCGACCGTGTACTCCTCACCCTCCGACTCCGGGACCAGACGGTAGACCTGCCGTCCGTCGCCGTCGGTGATCCGCCAGGCGTCACCGGGGGCGGCCAGGTCCACCTCGGTCCGGTTGCCGTCGAAGTCGCGGGTGGCGATCAGGTGGATCCGCTGCCCGCCGCCGGTCAGGTCGATCTGGCGGGGGGAGGCGTCACCGCACCAGGCCACGACCAGCACGGGGAACTCGTGCGCGGCGGAGAAGTGGCCCGTGGCCACGGCGCCGACGTGGCCGCCCGAGGGCTGGCAGGCGGCGAGCAGGGGGATGAGGAGGGCGGGGCCCAGGAGTAGGGGAAGTCGCGAGGCGAACATGGAACCGCATCCTGCCGTGTCCGGCCGCCCAGGGGAAGGGGACACGGGGCACGGCCGCGCCGCGCCCCGCGAAAGGCCCGGTCTCAGGCGTCGCCGAGTTCGCGTTCGACGGCCTCGACCTTGCTGCGCAGGCCGTCGGTGACGCCCTCGCGGATGTCGGCCTTGAGGGTGAGGCTGACCCGGGAGGCGCCCTCCCCCGCGGCCTGCACGGCGCGCTTGACGACGTCCATGACCTCGTCCCATTCACCCTCGACGCTGGTGAACATGGCGGAGGTCTCGTTGGGCAGTCCGCTCTCCCGGACCACCCGCACAGCGCGGGCGACGGCGGGGGCGACGGACTCACCGGTTCCGAGAGGGGAGACGGAGAAAGCGACGATCGTACTCATGTCGGCCATGCTAGGCACACGGGGCGCGCGGGGGAACCACCCACGCGCACAAACTCAGCTCTCCCAGTGCGTTCCCGGGGGCATCGACTCCAGCCACGACAGGAAGCCGGTCTGGGCGCCCTCGCCCATGGCGATCTCGTAGGCCGCCTCGCGGGGGTCGGAGCCGTCGGCGAGCAACCAGCCCACCTGGAGCACGGTGAGGTCGGCGGGCAGGTCCTCGTCCCCGGCGGGGGCGCGCCGCCCCACGACGACGAGACCGCGGCGCGACAGCCTGGCTGTCGGCCGCGGTCTGAGGGAGAAGATCGGGAACCAGCCCAGGTTCTCCGTGCCGTACCGGCCGAAGCCGATACGCCAGGACCCCCTGCGGCCCCGCGCCCCGACGGCGCGCAGGTAGCACTCCACCGCGCCGCCGCGCCGTACGAGGATCCAGCGGCGCAGGGTGACGGCGAGCGCCAGCGCCAGCAGGACGACGAGCAGGGCGAGGAACACCCACAGCGCGGACTCCCACCAGGGTGCTCCGGGCCGGAGCCGTTGCATGCCCACCACTCGTCCCGCCGTCCTACGCTAGGCGACTTCCTCGCCCGCGGCCCGCAGACGGCTGCGGGCACGGCCCAGGGCGACGTTGTCGCCGGACTCGGCCGCGCCCTTCAGCGCCGTGCGCGCGCGGTCCACATCGATGTCCTCGGCGAGCTCGGCGGTCTCAGCGAGGATGGAGACGCGTCCCTCACCCGAGACCGAGACGAACCCGCCGTGCGCGGCGGCCCGGACCTCGCCGGTCTCCCGCGCGCCCAGCACGCGGACGACCGCGTCGTGGGCGAGCAGCGACAGCACCGGGACGTGCCCGGGCTGGACGCCCATCTCACCCTCGACGGTCTTCGCGATGACCATGTCGCCCTCGCCCGCCCAAATCTCACGTTCGGGCGAGACGATCTCGACGAAAAGCTTCTTCGACACTGCCACAAACTCCTCGGCTAGCGGGTGATTCGGCCGGGCCGGTCCCCGACCGCTGTCGGGGACCGGCCCGGCCGGAGAACTAACCCTGCAGCTTCTTGGCCTTCTCGACGGCCATGTCGATGTTGCCGACGTCGAGGAACGCCTGCTCGGGCAGGTGGTCGTACTCACCGTCGCACAGGCCCTTGAAGGAGGAGATGGTCTCCTCCAGGGGGACGAACACGCCCGGGGTGCCGGTGAACTTCTCGGCCACGAACATGTTCTGCGACAGGAAGCGCTCGATCCGGCGCGCCCGGTTGACGACGATCTTGTCCTCCTCGGACAGCTCGTCCATACCGAGGATGGCGATCTGGTCCTGGAGGTCGTTGTTGCGCTGGAGGATCTCCTTGACGCGCTGGGCCACCTGGTAGTGCTCCTCGCCCACGTACTGCGGGTCGAGGATGCGCGAGGTGGAGGTCAGCGGGTCCACCGCCGGGTAGATGCCCTTCTGCGAGATCGGGCGGGAGAGCTCGGTCGTCGCGTCCAGGTGGGCGAAGGTGGTCGCCGGAGCCGGGTCGGTGTAGTCGTCCGCGGGCACGTAGATCGCCTGCATCGAGGTGATCGAGTGACCGCGGGTCGAGGTGATCCGCTCCTGGAGCTGGCCCATCTCGTCCGCCAGGTTGGGCTGGTAGCCCACGGCCGAGGGCATGCGGCCCAGCAGCGTGGAGACCTCCGAACCCGCCTGGGTGAAACGGAAGATGTTGTCGATGAACAGCAGCACGTCCTGCTTCTGGACGTCGCGGAAGTACTCCGCCATCGTCAGAGCGGACAGGGCCACCCGCAGACGGGTGCCCGGGGGCTCGTCCATCTGGCCGAAGACGAGGGCGGTGTCCTGGAGGACCTCCATCTCGTCCATCTCCAGGAAGAGGTCCGTACCCTCACGGGTGCGCTCGCCGACACCGGCGAACACGGACACACCACCGAAGTTGCGGGCGATACGCGTGATCATCTCCTGGATGAGCACGGTCTTGCCCACACCGGCGCCGCCGAACAGGCCGATCTTGCCACCGCGCACGTACGGGGTGAGCAGGTCGATGACCTTGATGCCCGTGACCATCATCTCGGTCTTGGACTCGAGCTGGTCGAAGGCCGGGGCCTTGCGGTGGATCGGCCAGCGCTCGGTGACGCCCAGCTCCGCGGTCGGCACGTCCAGGGACTCGCCCAGGGTGTTGAACACGTGGCCCTTGACGACGTCGCCGACGGGCACGCTGATGGGCTCGCCGGTGTCGCGCACCTCGGCGCCGCGGACGAGGCCGTCCTGGGGGGCCAGGGAGACCGTGCGCACGAGGTTGTCACCCAGGTGCTGGGCGACCTCCATCGTGATGGTCTTGGCCTTGCCGCCGATGGTCACGTCGGTGTGCAGGGCGTTGTAGATGGCAGGCAGGGAGCCGACGGGGAACTCCACGTCGACGACCGGGCCGGTGACCCGGGAGATCCGGCCGGTGGCGGTGCCAGCCCCAGCCGTCCCTTCAACTGTCGCAGTCACTTTTGTTACTCACTTCCCGCGCTGGCAGCAGCGAGCGCGTCGGCACCGCCGACAATCTCACTGAGCTCATTGGTGATCTCAGCCTGACGTGCCTGGTTGGCCAGACGGGTCAGGTTCTTGGCGAGTTCCTCGGCGTTGTCCGTGGCCGCCTTCATGGCGGCGCGGCGGGAGGCCTGCTGGGAGGCGGACGACTCCAGGAGCGAGAAGTAGATCCTGTTGACGACGTACTGCGGCAGCAGCTGGTCCAGGACCTCCTCCGCCGAGGGCTCGAACTCGTACAGCGGGAGCGGCTCGCTCCCGTGCACGGCCTCCAGCTCGGAGCTGTCGACCTCCTCCACCTCCAGCGGCAGGGCCCGGACGGCCCCGGCGCGCTGGGTCAGCATCGAGACGAACTCCGTGGAGACCACGTGGATCTCGTCGACCCCGCCGTCGGCGGCGTCGGCGGAGAACTTCTCCATGAGGGCGGAGCCGATCTCCTGGGCGTGCGCGTAAGTGGGGCGCTCGGTGAAGCCCTCCCACTGCGCCTCCATGGGGCGGTCGCGGAACTTGTAGAAGCCCACGCCCTTGCGGCCCACCATGTAGGTGAGGACCTCCTTGCCCTGCTCGCGCAGGAGCTGGGTGAGGGAGTCCGCCTCCTTGAGCACGTTGGTCGAGAAGGCGCCCGCCAGGCCCTTGTCGCTGGTGATGACCAGGACCGCGGCGCGGGTGGGGTTCTCGGCCTCGGTCAGCAGCGGGTGATCGGTCACCCGGCTGGCCAGGGCCGAGACCGCCCGGGTGATCTCCCGCGCGTAGGGCCCAGCAGCCTCCGCCGCACGCTGCGCCTTGGTGATGCGCGTCGTGGCGATGAGCTCCATCGCGCGGGTGATCTTCGCCATCGACTTCGTCGAGCGGATCCTCCGGCGATAGACGCGAAGCTGTGCACCCATGGGTTACTTCCCGCCCTTGGCGACCTTGATGGTCTCCTGGCCGACCTTCTCCTCGTCCAGCGCCTCGGCCTCGGCCTCGGTGCCCAGGAGGGTTCCGGCGGAGGTCTGGAAGCCCTGCTTGAACTTCTCCAGCGCCGAGTCGAGGGACTTCTCGGTCTCGTCCTCGAACTTGCCGCTCTCGCGGATGGTGTCGAGGATGCCCGAGTGCTCGCGGCTCAGGTGGTCGAGGAAGTCCTCCTCGAAGCGGCGCACGTCCTCGACCGGGACGTCGTCGACGCGGCCGGTGGTGCCGGCCCAGATCGAGACGACCTGCTTCTCCATGGAGAACGGCGAGTACTGGCCCTGCTTGAGGAGCTCCATCAGGCGGGCACCGCGCTCCAGCTGCTGCTTGGAGACGGCGTCCAGGTCCGAACCGAAGGCGGAGAACGCCTCCAGCTCGCGGTACTGGGCCAGGCCCAGCCGCAGGGTGCCCGAGACCTTCTTCATGGCCTTGGTCTGCGCGGCGCCACCGACACGGGAGACCGACACACCGACGTTGATCGCCGGGCGCTGGCCCTGGTTGAACAGGTCCGACTCCAGGAAGACCTGGCCGTCGGTGATGGAGATGACGTTGGTGGGGATGTACGCCGAGACGTCGCCCGCCTTGGTCTCGATGATCGGCAGGGCGGTCATCGACCCCTTGCCCATCTCGTCGGAGAGCTTGGCGCAGCGCTCCAGAAGCCGGGAGTGCAGGTAGAAGACGTCACCGGGGTACGCCTCGCGGCCCGGCGGGCGGCGCAGCAGCAGCGAGACCGCACGGTAGGCCTCGGCCTGCTTGGTGAGGTCGTCGAAGACGATGAGGACGTGCTTGCCCTCGTACATCCAGTGCTGGCCCAGGGCCGAGCCGGTGTAGGGGGCCAGGTACTTGAAGCCGGCCGCCTCGGACGCCGGGGCGGCGACGATGGTGGTGTACTCCATCGCGCCGGCCTCTTCGAGGGCGCCACGCACACCGGCGATGGTCGAGCCCTTCTGACCGATCGCGACGTAGATGCAGCGCACCTGCTTGTCGGGGTCGCCCGACTCCCAGTTGGCCTTCTGGTTGATGATCGCGTCGATGCAGACCGCGGTCTTGCCGGTCTGCCGGTCGCCGATGACCAGCTGGCGCTGGCCGCGGCCGATCGGGGTCATCGAGTCGATCGCCTTGATACCGGTCTGGAGCGGCTCGTGGACGGGCTTGCGCTCCATCACGGAGGCAGCCTGGAGCTCCAGCTCACGGCGTTCGGTGGACTCGATCTCGCCCTTGCCGTCGATGGGGGCGCCCAGGGGGTCCACCACGCGGCCGAGGAAGTTGTCACCCACCGGCACCGAGAGGAGCTGGCCGGTGCGGCGCACCTTCTGGCCCTCCTCGATGCTGGTGAAGTCACCCAGCACGACGACACCGATCTCACCGATCTCGAGGTTCTGGGCCAGGCCCAGGGTGCCGTCCTCGAACTGGAGCAGCTCGTTCGCCATCGCCGAGGGAAGGCCACCGACGCGGGCGATGCCGTCACCGGAGTAGGTGACGGTACCGACCTCTTCCGCGCGGGTGGCTTCAGGCTCGTACGACTGGACGAAGCGCTGTAGCGCGTCCCGGATCTCGTCCGGCCGGATCGTCAGCTCCGCCATCTCTACGTTGTCCTTGCTCTCAAATGGCGCCGGGCTGGCGCCGTGCGTGCTTGCCTTGCGTTCTGTCAGCCGGCCAGGCGGCGTTGGGCCTCGGCGATACGCCCGGCGATGGTCCCGTCGATGACCTCGTCACCCACCTGGATGGACAGGCCACCCACGATCTCGGGGGCGACCTCGATGTTGAGGTGGATGTCGCGGCCGTAGACGCGCGAGAGCGCGGCTCCGAGCCGGGACTGCTGTTGCTCGCTCAGGGCGACTGCGCTGCGGACGACGGCGACGTAGCGCTTGGCGCGCTCGGCGACGAGCTGTCCGAAGTTGTCCAGCGCCTGCTCCAGGGTACGACCCCTGGGCCGGGTGACCGCTTCTCCGACCAGGACCAGCGTCGCGGGGTTCACCTTGCCCGAGAGCAGGCCCTCCACGAGGGAGAGACGCTTCTCGGGGGCGACCCCCTCACGGGTGAGGGCGTCGCGCAGCGCGGGCTGGGCGATGACGATCCGCTGGAAGCGGAACAGCTCGTCCTCCAGCTCGT
The DNA here is from genome assembly GCF_000381685.1 of Nocardiopsis sp. CNS-639. Lineage (NCBI taxonomy): Bacteria > Bacillati > Actinomycetota > Actinomycetes > Streptosporangiales > Nocardiopsidaceae > Nocardiopsis > Nocardiopsis sp. CNS-639. The sequence continues at coordinate 338,640 of NZ_KB906859.1, read as the reverse complement.
CGAGCCCCGAGGCGCTCTGGAGCTGGGCGACGGTCGCGTAGACCGCCATCCGCTCCATCGCGTCCACCAGGTCGCGCGGACCCGACCACCTGGCCGAGACCACGTCACCGGCCACGAGGACCGCGGACGGCGACACCCGGGTCTCCAGGAGCTGCCCGATGAGGCCGGTCTTGGCCTCGGCCGGGTTCGCCTGGTCGGCGAGCCAGCGGCGCAGCGAGTGCTCGCTCCCCAGCAGGGCGACGACCTCGAAGAGCTCGCTGCCCAGGGAGACGCCGCTCTGCGGGGTTCCCGCCGACGCCAGGACGTTCTCGTCCAGGCGCCGGGTCACCTCGGCCAGCGACGTGCGGCTGATACCACGCATCAGCGCACCTCTGCCCGCTGCGTGCTGTCGCTCTGCTCCAGCTCGTCCAGGAACCGGTCGATGACGCGGTTCTGGGCGGCGCTGTCGCTGAGGGTCTCACCGACGATGCGGCTCGCCAGCTCGGTGGAGAGCGCACCGACCTCGTTGCGCAGCTGCACCAGGGCCTGCTGGCGGTCGGCCTCGATCTGGGCGTGGGCCGCCTCGACGATGCGACGCGCCTCGGCCTGGGCCTCCTCGCGCGCCTCGGCGATGATCGCCGCCCGCTGCTCCTTGGCCTTCTCCAGTTCCTGGGCGTACTCGCGGTGCGACTCTTCGAGCTTCTCGCGGTACTGCTGGCGGATCTCCTCGGCCTCGGCCTCGGCCCTCTTGGCGCGCTCGATGCCGCCCTCGATGGCGTCGTGACGCTCGTCGAGGACCGCCATGACCTTCGGCACCGCCTTGCGGGCGACAAAGAAGTAGACCACGGCGAGCGCGATCGCACCGAAGGTGAACTTCACCCAGTCGATCCGCAGAATGTTGTAATCGGCTGCCAACTCCACCAACATGGTCAGCCCTCCTTCGCGTCAGTTGCCATCAGATTCCGCCGGCGAACCTTGGTCAGGAACCGGTGGGGGCGGCGAAGGCGAGAACGAAGCCCAGGATGGCCAGGGCCTCGATGAGGGCGAAGCCCAGGTAGATGTTGGTCTGGAGCGGACCGCGCGCCTCGGGCTGGCGGGCGATGGCCTGCATACCGAGACCGAAGACGATACCGACACCGATACCGGCGCCGATGACGCTGATGCCGTAACCGATGGTGTTGATGTTGCCGGTGATCGCAGCGATGTCCATTGATGTTTCCTTTTACTCGACGTCCGGCGTTGCGCTTCGCAAGTGGGTCAGTTCGCCGGTGTGGACGGATCTGTGGCTTCCCACACCCCTGACCGGCCCGGGGGGACCGGGGGGTGTGCGGGGTTCAGTGGGCCGCTTCGAGGGACTGGTTGATGTACAGGCTGGCCAGCAGCGTGAAGATGAACGCCTGGACGGCCATGATCAGGATCTCGAAGAGGAAGAAGGCCAGGTAGCCGAGCAGAGCGGCACCGGAGAAGAGCACCGAAACCGTACTCAGGACCGGTCCGGCCGTCAGGTTCAGCATGTACCAGCCGCCGTAGGCGAACACGGCGAGCAGCAGGCTGCCCGCGAACATGGTCGCGAAGAGACGGAGGGCGTGCGTCACCGGCCGGATGAGGAACACCGAGAGGATTTCGATGGGGGTGACCAGGATGTAGATCACCTTGGGCATTCCCGGGGGGAAGATCTGGTTCCGGAAATAGCCCCAGCCGCCCTGGTTGCGGATTCCGATCACGATGGTCATGACGTAGATGACCGCCGCCAGCATGGCCGTGAAGGCCAGGTTGCTGTTGACCGGCAACATACCGGGGATCAGGCCGGTGAAGTTCATGGCCAGGATCAGCGTGAACACCGCTGTCATGAACGGCAGGAACCGGTCGCCCTTGGCACCCATCGTGGGACGGGTGATCTGGTCGCGCACGAAGAGGACCAGCATCTCTCCGACGCTCTGCCTGCGCCCGGGGACGAGGCTCAGCTTGCGGCTGAACCACGACCACAGAAGCAGGACGGCACCGACCGCGACGAGCAGCAGGACCAGGTAGAGGTCGATACCCGCGCTGCCGGGGATGTTGGTGTACCACGGTTCGGGGAAGAACATCCCGATCGTGGGCGGCGTGAAACCGCACCCGTTGTCACCGAACAAGTGGCAATTCGGTTCGGCCGCGAGAATGCGCACGTCAGCACTCACGGCGAATCCTTTCGTCGTGACGCAAGAAAGCCTCGTTGATGGTTGTTGCGGAGCGTTGTCGCGCGAACCGCGACGCCGGACTGGTAGGGGGACTCAGGAGCGACGGGACTTGGCGACGATCAGGTAGATCGCGCCCGCCATTCCCAGAACCGCCCCGATGGGCAGGAACAGTGCCTGGAAACCCAACAGCTCGTCCGCGGCCCAGCCGATCGCGCTCCAGACGAGCACGCCCGAGAGCAGAGTGGAGAAGAGGGCCCACCCGTCGGACTGACGCGGCACCGAATCCTCGTGCGCGTCTGTCTTCCTGGTCGGTTCGCTGCTCATCTCGCTCCGGAATATAGCATGTGAGCTCGGACGGGGACTCGGAGTCCCAGCCGTCGGGAAGCATCGTATTACGCCCGTTTCGAGGGGCACGGCCGGGGCACTCCATCACCCGTTCTCCGCGCTCTCGACCGGGTCGACGTGGAGCGTCCTCGTCCTGGAGATCGTCCAGGTCTGACCGCCCAGCCAGGCCAGGACGACGGCCAACGCGCTGTACACGAAGGCCGCGCTGTTCAGGCTGGCCACGAAGGAGCTGTTGCCCAGGGTGACCAGGACAACGCCGAGCACCGCCATCTTGAGGACGAAGCCCACGAGGTTCGCCGCGAGGAAGAGGTCCTTGTTTCGGCGGGTGACGAGGATGACGCCCGCCTGTCCCAGACCGAAGCAGCCGAGAACGACCACCGAGGCCAGCGCGGAGCCGGCCAGGCCCGGTGTACCGGCGAGAAGCGCCGATACCGCCAAGGCCAGAAGGGCGCACGCCACACCGGGAAGCGCGGCACCGCGGAAGGCCCTCCAGGCGTCGTTTTCCTGCATGGCGAAGCTCCGTCTGGGGTCGTGGTTGCCTGCTCGTGAAAGCTATCACAAGGTTTTTGGTGCTGAATCCGGGGGTTCCTTAACGCGACCTTAACGGTCCACAAAGTGCCCGATCCAGGCGGTTTTCCACGCTCATGTCGCCTTCGCCACACCTGTTCCGCCACCGTATCCGCAGGTCAGAAGCGCCTTTCCTCGGCTCCAAGGTACGGCCCCCGAGGGCCCGCTCAGCCATCAGTTGGCGAATCGTGATCTGGGGCCGTCTTGACGCTTTCCTTGCGCCGCGGGAACAGCAGTCCGCGTCGCCGCAGACGGGGCAGCGCGATGAGTCCAACCGCACACGTGGCCACCAGCGCGGTCACCGCCAACACGATGACCCAGGAGTCGAACACCGACAGGGCGACCGCGGCGAAGGCCACGATCCCCGCCCACAGGTACATCAGCAGCACCGCGCGCACGTGGCTGTGGCCCATGTCCAGCAGGCGGTGGTGCAGGTGGCCCCGGTCCGGCGCGAACGGGGACTTGCCCGCCAGGGTCCTGCGCACGACGGCCAGCACCAGGTCGGCCAGCGGAAGGGCGATCACCAGCAGCGGCAGCGCGATCGGCAGGAACACCACCAGGCCGGAGTTGAACCCCTCGCGCGCGGTGTTGGCGTCGAACTGCCCGGTCACCGTGATGGTGATCGAGGTCAGCAGCAGGCCCAGCAGCATGGCCCCGGTGTCGCCCATGAACACCTTGGCCGGGTGGAAGTTGTGGCAGAGGAACCCGGCGCACGTGCCCGCGAGGATGATCGCGATCATCGCCGGATAGGACTGGCGCACGAAGCCCTGCTCCACCGCGACGACGTAGTAGTAGGCGAAGAAGGCCAGGGAGGAGATGGCGACGATGCCCGCCGCCAGGCCGTCGAGGCCGTCGGCGAAGTTGACCGCGTTGATGGTCACCACGATCAGCAGGATCGAGACCATCGCGCCCAGCCACGGACCCAGGGAGAGCTGGGTGCCGGGCAGCGGCAGCCACAGCAGCTGCACGCCCTGCCAGACCAGGATGCCCGCGGCGGCGGTCTGCCCGGCGAGCTTGCTCAGCGCGTCCATGCCCCAGCGGTCGTCGATGACGCCGACGATGGTGATGAGTCCGCCCGCGAGCAGCAGGCCCATCCAGGTGTCGGCGAGGAAGACGTCCTGGAGGTGGGGCAGCTGGGCCGAGATCAGCAGGGCGGCGGCGAACCCTCCGTAGATGGCCAGCCCGCCCAGTCGCGGGATGGGCTCGGTGTGCACGTCGCGGTCGCGCACCGGCGGCGTGGCGCCGAAGGCGATGGCGAACCGGCGCACCAGCGGAACGAGCAGGTAGGTCACCGCGGCGGCGATGACGAAGGTGAGCGCGTACTCACGCACGTCCTGGCCCCTCTAGTTCTTGTCGCCGTCGGGGGCGGTCCCGGGAGCGCTCTCGTCCTCGTCCCGCGAGGTCTGCGCCTCCGGTGCCGGGGCCTGCTCGTCCCCGGCCTCGCCGCCCTCCGGCCGCACGGGCTTGCGGGGACCCTTGCGCAGCTCGCCGATCACGGTGCCGCACACCGCGCGCAGCTGTTCGATGGAGATGGCGCCCGCGCGCAGCACGCGCGGGACCGCGTAGGTCAGGTCGACGATGGTGGAGGAGACGCGGGACTCGGTCTCGCCGCCGTCCAGGTAGACGGCGATGTCCTCGTCACCGAGCTGCTCGATGGCCTCCTCCACACGGGTCGCGGAGGGCTGGCCGGACTTGTTGGCGCTGCTGACCGCCATGGGCCCGACCTCCTTGAGCAGGTCCAGGGCGACCGGGTCCATCGGCATGCGCACGCCCACGGTGCCCTTGGTGTCGCCCAGGTCCCAGGACAGGCTGGGGGTGGCGGTGCAGACCAGGGTGAGCGGGCCGGGCCAGAACTCCTCCATGAGGTCGCGACCGTGGTTGCCCAGGTCGTCGACGAGGGCGTTGGCGGCCCGCATCGAGCCGACCAGCACCGGCGGGGGCATCTCGCGGCCCCGGCCCTTGGTGGCGAGCAGCCTGGCCACGGCCGTCGGGCTGAAGGCGTCGGTACCGATGCCGTACACGGTGTCCGTGGGCAGCACCACAAGGTCGCCTCGGCGTACCGCGGACGCGGCGTCGGCGATGCCGTCCTTGCGGGCGGTCTCGTCCGCGCAGTCGTAGATGCGGCTCACCTGCGTTCACCTCACTCTTGAACGGAGTCCACCGGGTTCACGGTCGGACCGGGATACGGGGGGCGGGGGAAAGCACGTCAGCCGTCCTCGTCGGCGCGGCGCATGACCACGAAGCGGTCGCGCCGGGCCAGGTCCTTGCGGTTGAGGACGTCGCGCCAGCCCCTGTCCTCGGGGAAGAGCCAGGGGATGTCGATGCCCTGGCCGTCGTGGTGCTCCACGGCCATCGCGCCGCCGGGGCGCAGCAGCCTGCGGCCGACCGCCTCCAGCGCGCGGATCATGTCCAGGCCGTCCTCGCCCGACCACAGCGCGGGGGCGGGGTCGTAGTCGCGCACCTCGGGCGGGATGGCTCCGGCCTCGCGGGTGGGGACGTAGGGGGGGTTGCTGATGAGCAGGTCGACGCGCCCGTTGAGCTGGGGAAGGGCGGTGCGCATGTCGCCGTGGTGGGAGGTGACCCGGTCGGCGTGGCCGCTGGCGTCGATGTTGCGCCGGGCCCAGGCCAGGGCGTCGGGGTCGACCTCCACCGTGTGCACGCGTGAGCGCGGCACCTCCTGCGCGATGGAGATGGCGATGGCTCCCGAGCCGGTGCCGAGGTCGACCACCAGGGGGTCGGCGACGTCCATGGCGCGCAGGGTCTGGATGGCCCAGTCCACCATGATCTCGGTCTCGGGGCGGGGCACGAAGACCCCGGGTCCGACGCGGAGTTCGAGGTAGCGGAAGTAGGCGCGGCCGGTGATGTGCTGGAGGGGTTCGCGGGCCTCGCGCCGGGAGACGCACTCCCAGTAGCGGGCGTCGAAGTCGGAGTCGGCGACCGTGTGCAGCTCCCCTCGACGGACACCGTGCACGAACGCCGCGAGTTCCTCGGCATCGGCGCGAGGTGAGGCCACGCCCGCCTCCGCGAGTCTGCGCGTCGCGCGGGCGACCTCGTCGAGCAGGACGTTCATGACGACTGAGCCGCTTCGAGCCTTTCCTTGGTGTCCGCGTCCACGAGGGCCTTGACGACCCCGCCGAGTTCCCCGTCGAGGACTTGGTCGAGGTTGTAGGCCTTGTATCCGACCCGGTGGTCGGAGATGCGGTTCTCGGGGAAATTGTAGGTGCGCACGCGCTCGGACCGGTCCACCGTGCGGACCTGGCTCTTGCGCTCGGCGGCGGCCTCGGCGTCCGCGCTGGCCTGGGCCTCGGCGTAGATGCGGGCGCGCAGGATGCGCATGGCCTGCTCCTTGTTCTGGAGCTGGCTCTTCTCGTTCTGGCACGAGGCGACGATGCCGGTCGGCAGGTGGGTGATGCGCACCGCGGAGTCGGTGGTGTTGACGCTCTGGCCGCCGGGTCCGGAGGAGCGGTAGACGTCCACGCGAAGGTCCTTCTCGTGGATCTCGACCTCGATGTCCTCGGCCTCGGGGACGACCAGCACACCGGCCGCGGAGGTGTGGATGCGGCCCTGGGACTCGGTGACGGGGACGCGCTGCACGCGGTGCACGCCGCCCTCGAACTTGAGCATCGGCCACACGCCCGAACCGGGCTCGGGGGTGCCCTTGTTCTTGAAGGCGATCGTGATGTCCTTGTACCCGCCGAGGTCGGAGTGGGTGGAGTCGATGACCTCGGTCTTCCAGCCCTGGCGCTCGGCGTAGCGCAGGTACATGCGCACCAGGTCGCCGGCGAAGAGGGCGGACTCCTCACCGCCCTCGCCCGCCTTGACCTCCATGATGAGGTTCTTGTCGTCGGCGGGGTCGCGGGGGATGAGCAGGACGCGCAGGCGCTCGGTGAGCCGCTCGGCCTCCTCGGTCAGGCGGTCGGCCTCCTCGGCGAAGGAGGAGTCCTCGGCAGCGAGCTCGCGCGCGGTGTCGATGTCGCTCTCGACCTCCTTGAGCGCGCGGTAGGTCTCGATGATGGGGGTGAGCTGTGCGTAGCGTTTGCCCAGCGTGCGCGCCCTGGCCTGGTCGGCGTGCACCTCGGGGTCGGCGAGCTGCTGTTCCAGCTCGTAGTACTCCCCCAGTAGGTCGTCCAGCTTCACGTTCGCCCGTCCCCGTCGTGTTGTGCTTACCTCGCCTGTCCGTCTCCCCCTCGGGGGTCAGCCTGGTCCCGCGGGGCCGGGTGCTCCGGCCCCGCGGGACAGCGGGCGGCGCTACTTGCGCTTGCCGAAGCGCTTCTCGAAGCGGGCGACGCGGCCACCGGTGTCCAGGATCTTCTGCTTGCCCGTGTAGAACGGGTGGCACTCGGAGCACACCTCGGCGCGGATCTTGCCCTCGGTGACGGTGCTGCGGGTGGTGAAGTGGGCACCGCAGGTGCAGGTCACCTCGGTAGCGACGTACTCGGGGTGGATGTCGGCCTTCATGTGTGTCTCCTCATCAGGGGCGCAACCGCCGGACGCATGACGGGCCGGGCCGCCAGGGGGCGGGTCGGTCGTCGTGGGCCATGCGCGAACCGGTGTCGCGGCGATCCGGGTAACGGGGCGGCGGGCCCAGCCGAAGCAGGGCGGGCCACTCCTCGCTACCAGTTTGCCAGACCCACAACGTTGCCGGGACCAGTACCTATTCCTCCCCCTTCCCGCGGCCTCCTCCGGAGGCGGTTCCGGCGGTGCGGGAGGGGGGCTTGTCCGCGTCGGCCCTGCGCATGAGGAGGACGAGCGCGGTGAGTGCGGCGAGGAGCAGAAGGAGCATGACGGTGCCGCTGTTGGGGCCGAACCCGTAGACGAGGACGTAGCTCACCGACCCCGCCAGCAGCACGTAGTAGGTCATGGGCAGGAGGCTCTGGCGGATGAGGTCGCCCTCGCGTCCGGCCAGTCCGACCACGGCGGAGGCGGCGACCACGTTGTGCACGGTGATCATGTTGCCCGCGGCGCCGCCCACGGCCTGAGTGGCCACGACGGTCTCGGGCGGGATGCCGATGCGTTCGGCGGTGGAGAACTGGAAGAGGGAGAACATCAGGTTGGACACGGTGTTGGAGCCCGCGACGAAGGCGCCCAGGGCGCCGATCCAGGGGGCGTAGAGCGGCCAAGCGGTCCCGCCCAGTTCGGCGGCTCCGGCGGCGAGGGTGAGCGGCATGCTCTCCATGGCGGTGTCGCCGAAGTCGCCTCCGGTGTTGATGAAGACGCGGACGAGCGGGACGGCGAAGAGCAGGGCGACGGCCGCCCCGGCCAGCTGTGATCCGGCCATCCGCCAGGAGTCGGCGATCTGGCGGCGGGTCATGCGGTGCAGGCCGTAGGTGAGCAGGCAGACGAGGATGAAGGTCGCGCCGGGAGAGTAGAGGGGTTCGACGAGCTGGGAGACGGGGGTGCCGAAGATGTCGGTGGCTCCGACCGTGACGCCGGTCAGCCAGTCCTCCAGGGGCGTGATGGTGCGGGTGGCCACCAGCAGCGCGGCGACCATGAGGTAGGGCGCCCAGGCGGCCAGGAAGCCCACGCGTCCTCCGTCGGCGCGCGCGGTCTCGCCGTCCCCCCGGGAGAGCGTGCCGCTCCAGCGGGCCAGCCAGTCCTCGCGGGGCGGGAAGTCCCAGGTCCGCTTGGGCATGAGGAAGCCCCTGCGCGCGGCGAGGACGACGATGACCAGGCCGGTGAGGCCGCCGAGGAGGCTGGTGAACTCCACGCCGAGGAAGTGGTTGTACAGGACCGAGGGGACGGTCATGGCGAAGGCGGCGAACAGCGCGAACCTCCACACTCCGAGGCCGTCGGAGAAGCGCCGGTTCCCGCCGTAGAAGCCGCAGAGCATGCAGCAGATGAAGAGCGGGACGAGGGTTCCGGCGACGGCGTGCAGCAGGACGGTCTGGAACCCGATGAGGCTGACGAACCCGGGCATGTCCAGGCCGAGTTCGGCGGCGCGCGCGGCGGCCGCGGACGACCCCTCCAGCCCTCCGGAGACGCCGACGAGGACGGGTGTGCCCACCGCGCCGAAGCTGACCGGCGTGCTCTGGATGACCAGGCCGACCATGACGGCGGCCATCGCGGGGAAGCCCAGGGCGAGCAGGAGCGGCGCGACCACGGCGGCGGGGGTGCCGAAACCGGAGGCGCCCTCGATGAAGCTGCCGAACAGCCAGCCGATGATGATCGCCTGGACGCGGCGGTCGGGGCTGATGTCGGTGAAGGTGGTGCGGATGGTGGCGATGGCGCCGCTCTTGGTGAGGGTGGACAGCAGCAGGAGCGCGCCGAAGATGATGTAGAGCAGGCCGATCGCGAGGATGAGGCCCTGGACGGTGGAGGCGGCGATCGCGACCCAGTCGGTCTGCCAGAAGAGGACGGCGACGGCGACCACGACGACGTATCCGGCGGGCATCGCGTACATGGCCGGGAGGCGGAACCCGACGAGCAGGACGCCGACGAGGACGATCGGGGCGAGCGCGAGGAGGCTGAGTAGGGCGAGGTTGTCCATCCGGGCGGCTCCCTGGTGCGGGGACTACTCGACGGCGAGACCCTAAATCGTTTTCCTGTCGCGGGATACACCCTTCTGTGATCCGCAACACAGTAGTGATCTTTTTCGTTTCACGGGTTGGCTCTTCCGCGATTCGAAAGGAAAGCGGTGGAGGACGCGGCCGGTGGAGGGCGGGCCCGTACGCGGGAGCCCGCCCGGGCGGGCCCGCCTGCCGCGGACACACCGCGCGGACACGACGAAGCCCCCCTCCCGGAACGGGAGAGGGGCCTGCTTCGACCCGGGGGCCGCGGGTCAGCGCTCGGGACCCACGGTGGTCTTCTGGATCTGGAGCAGGAACTCGGCGTTGCTCTTGGACTCCTTCATCTTGTCCAGGAGCAGCTCGATGGCCTGCTGGGTGTCGAGCGCGTGCAGCACCCGGCGCAGCTTCCAGACCACGCCCAGCTCCTCGGAGGACATGAGGATCTCCTCCTTGCGGGTGCTGGACGCGTCCACGTCCACCGCGGGGAAGATCCGCTTGTCGGCCAGGCTCCGGTTGAGCTTGAGCTCCATGTTGCCGGTGCCCTTGAACTCCTCGAAGATCACCTCGTCGGCGCGCGAGCCGGTCTCGACCAGCGCCGTGGCCAGGATGGTCAGCGAGCCGCCGCCCTCGATGTTGCGGGCCGCGCCGAAGAAGCGCTTGGGCGGGTAGAGCGCCGTGGAGTCCACACCGCCGGACATGATGCGCCCGCTGGCCGGGGCGGCCAGGTTGTAGGCGCGGCCCAGGCGGGTGATGGAGTCCAGCAGGACGACGACGTCCATGCCCATCTCCACGAGCCGCTTGGCGCGCTCGATGGCCAGGTCGGCGACGACCGTGTGGTCCTCGGCGGGCCGGTCGAAGGTCGAGTGGATGACCTCGCCCTTGACCGTGCGCTGCATGTCGGTGACTTCCTCGGGCCGCTCGTCGACCAGGATCACCATCAGGTAGCACTCGGGGTTGTTCTCGGTGATGGCGTTGGCGATCGCCTGCACCACCATCGTCTTGCCCGCCTTGGGCGGGGAGACGATCAGCCCGCGCTGGCCCTTGCCGATGGGCGCCACCAGGTCGATGATGCGCGTGGTGAGGATCTGCGGCTCGGTCTCCAGGCGCAGGCGCTCCTGCGGGTACAGGGGGACCAGCTTGGAGAACTCCTGGCGGCCCCTGGCCTGGTCGGGCGACATGCCGTTGACCGAGTCCAGGCGGACCAGGGCGTTGAACTTCTCCCTGCGCTCGCCGTCCTTGGGCTGGCGGACCGCGCCGATGATGTGGTCGCCCTTGCGCAGGCCGTGCTTGCGGACCTGGGCCAGGGAGACGTAGACATCGCTCTGGCCGGGGAGGTAGCCGGTGGTGCGCACGAAGGCGTAGTTGTCCAGGATGTCGAGGATGCCCGCGACCGGCAGCAGGACGTCGTCCTCGCCGATCACCGGCTCCGGCTCCTGGCCCCCGCCGCGTCCGCGGCGGTCCCGACGGTCCCGACGGCGTCCGCGGCGGCGTCCGCCGAAGTCGTCGTCGTCGCCACCGCCACCACCGGAGCCGCGGCCCTGGTTCTGGCCGCCACCACCCTGCTGGGCGTTGCTGTTCGCGTTCTGGTCGTCACCGCCGCGGTTGCGGTTGCGGCGGTTGCGCTGGCGCTCGCGACCCTGCCCGGACCTGTTGTCACGGTCCTCGGCGGAGTCGGGGCCGTTCTTCTGGGGGGTGCTGGATGTCTTGGTCACGCTGCTCGCGGAGGTAGAGGATTCGGCGCCGTCCACCGCCCGGGGCTGGTCGCCGGGCTCGTCACCGCGTCGGCGGGACGAACGACGACCGCGGGAGGGCTTGTCGCCCCGTCCGCCCTGGGGGTCGGTCACGGCCTGGTCCGACGGCTGCTTGTCCGCGCGCTTGCGCGGGGCCTCGTCCGTGCCCGGCGTCTCGGGAGCCTCGGCCCGGCCGTCGGTTGCCTCGACCTTACCGGCCTTGGACGCCGTCTCTGCGCTCTTTGCTGTTTTGGCCTTCGTGGGGCCGCCGACCGGGCCGCCCTGCTTGGCCTCGATCGCGGCGATGACGTCGCTCTTGCGCATGCGCCCCGTACCGGTGATACCCAGGCTGGACGCGAGCTTCTGGAGCTCGGGGAGCTTCAAGGCCGCGAGACCGGTGCCGCGCGACGCCGTGCGGGACCGCGAGGGCGTGGCTGTCGGCGCGCCATCGCCAGCCTCCGTCACGGAAACGCCGGTGGTGGCTTTGTCTTCGACCGCCGCGTCCGTTCGGAGTTCGGTGGTGTCGCTCACTAAGGGTCCTTCCCAAGGAGCGGGCGTCGGCCGTCAGCGGGTGCTGGAGCGGCCGGCCCGGTGGTGCGAACCGGCAGGGCCGGGTAGGGCGTGCCCCACGTGGATGTTCGGAAACCGGCGTGAAGGCGGTCCCGTACCCAATCGCGACGGGCTCTGGGTACAGCCAGACGTCGGGGCGGATGGCTCGGTGGTGTTGCCCGTCCATCGTGGAGACACGCTCATCCGAGGAGGAGCGGGCTGCGATGACGTTGGCGACAGTCGCGGGAGAACCGCGGACTCGACACGTCGGCCGCCGCTTCCGGTTGGTCGTGGGACCGGACCACCGGAGTATGGGACGCGAAGGCCGTTGTGGCGGATGAGCACTCGCCCCGCAACGGGGCATCTGGTGCTTCACCTAGCCTAACACCACCACAGGCCACGGCTATTCCTCGACACAGGTGCTACGGATGGGGAGATGGGGACCGCACCCCCGCCAGCTCCACGAGCAGGGGGCGTATGTCCCAATTCTTACCCGCCCTCCGGCGGATCGAATCAACCTGGTCCGCGATTTCCGGCGAATCCGCGGACGCCTCCCCCGCCCCCGTGGAGCACAGGACCAGGACCGTCGGCCCGGCCCCGGAGACCACCGCGGGCAGTTTCTCGTGTTGCCGCAGGTCACGGATGAGATCGAGGGTGTCCGGCATGGCCGGGGCGCGGTAGGGCTCGTGTAGCCGATCCCGCGTGGCCGCGTACAGGGCCTCGGGATGGCCACAAACGGCCGCGGTCATCAGCGCGGCGCGCCCGGCGTTGAACGCGGCGTCGCCGTGGGGCACCCGCTCGGGCAGCAGCCCGCGGGCCCGCTCGGTGGACAGCCGCCACTCGGGCACGCACAGCACCGGCAGGACGCGGGGGTCCGGGGCCAAGGACACCGCGCCCCAGCGGTCGCCGTCGCGGTAGGCGACCGTGTAACCGCCGTAGACGCAGGGGGCCACGTTGTCGGGGTGTCCCTCGATGTCCGCGGCGATCTGGTAGATGCCGTCGCGGTCCGGTCCGCCGTCGGGGCCGGTGCGCCCCAGCAGGGCGCTGGCGGCGGCCACGCCGCCGACGATCGCCGAGGAGGAGGAGCCGAGACCGCGTGCGTGCGGGATCCCGTTGACGCAGGTCAGGTCGAGCCCGGGCAGTTGCTCCCCGGCCCGTTCGAAGGTCTCGCGCATGGCGCGCACCACGAGGTGGCGCTCGTCGAGGGGGACCTCGTCGGCGCCCTCCCCCTCGACGCGCACGCGCAGCTCGCCGTCCTCGCGCGGGGACGCCTCGAATGTGTTGTACAGGCGCAGTGCCAGGCCCAGGGCGTCGAAGCCCGGTCCGAGGTTGGCGCTGGTGGCGGGGGCCTGGACGGACACCCGGGTGGGGCGTGATGGGCTCACGTGGGGCTCTCTCCTGGCGGGGGCTCTCGGGAAGCCCCCCGTGGTACTCGTCCACAGGCGGGACCGGGGTCTTGCAAGGATGATGGGTGCGCGGTGAGGGTGATTGTCGGGGGCCCACGCCCTCGCGGGCACGGGGCCGCACCCCTCCCGGTCGGGAGGTTACCGGCGTCCCCGCCAGGGCGGAAGGCACTCCCTCCGCCCTGTGGACGACCGGTCTCAGGCCAGGTCGAGGGCCTGGGCCGCGGCGAGGGCGTCGACCGGGACGGTGGTGGCGGAGGAGGCTCCGGCCAGCGCCCAGTCGGGGTCCTTGAGGCCGTTGCCGGTCACGGTGCACACCACGCGGCTGCCGGGCTCGACCAGCCCCGCCTGGACGGACTGGAGCAGACCGGCCACGCTGGCGGCGGAGGCCAGCTCCACGAACACGCCCTCCTCGGCGGCGAGGAGCTTGTAGGCGGCCATGATCTGGCGGTCGGTGACCTTGTCGATGAGGCCGCCGGACTCGTCGCGGGCTTGCTCGGCCAGCTTCCAGGAGGCCGGGTTGCCGATGCGGATGGCGGTGGCGATGGTGCTCGGGCTGGTGACGGGCGCGCCGTTGACGATGGGCGCGGAGCCGCTGGCCTGGAAGCCGAGCATGCGCGGGTTGCGGGTGGAGATCCCGTCCCTGGAGTACTCGGTGTAGCCCATCCAGTAGGCGGTGATGTTGCCCGCGTTGCCCACGGGGATGCAGTGGACGTCGGGGGCGTCGCCGAGGGCGTCGACGATCTCGAAGGCGGCGGTCTTCTGCCCCTGGAGGCGGTAGGGGTTGACCGAGTTCACCAGGGCGACCGGGTAGTCCACGCTGAGCTTGCGGGCCAGTTCGAGGCAGTCGTCGAAGTTGCCGTCGACCTGGAGCAGGCGGGCGCCGTGGACGAGGGCCTGGGCCAGCTTGCCCATGGCGATCTTGCCCTGGGGCACGAGCACGGCGCAGGTCATGCCCGCGCGGATGGCGTAGGCGGCGGCGCTGGCGCTGGTGTTGCCGGTGGAGGCGCAGATGACGGCCTTGGCGCCGTCCTCGGCGGCCTTGGTGATGGCCATGGTCATGCCGCGGTCCTTGAAGGACCCGGTGGGGTTGAGCCCCTCGACCTTGAGGAAGACCTCGCAGCCCGTGAGCTCGGACACGCGCGTGGCGGGCAGCAGGGGCGTGCCGCCCTCCTGGAGGGTGACAACGGGGGTGCTCTCGTTGACGGGGAGGCGGTCGCGGTACTCCTCGACGATGCCTCGCCACGCCCGTGCCATGCTCACGACTTGTCCCTTTCGGGTGGATGCGGCTTCGCTTGACGCGCGGTGGAAGCGGCGGGGTTCCCGGACGGCCCGGCGGCGCGTCCGTCCTCCCCACCAGCTACGAGTCTATGACCACGCCCGCACTATCTCGAATCGCGGTCTGATGTCTCATCATACGGACATGGGGTCGGCGGAGGGGGCCGCACGGGTCCCGTGCGGCCCTCCGCGGGGTCCCGGCCGTCCGCGGCGCGCGGTCCGCTCAGTCGGCGAAGGTCTCCACGCGCATGACACTGGCCACCTCGCGCACCATGTCGTGGACGCGCAGGTCCTCGACCGTGGCGCTGAGCGCGGCGTCGGGGGCGGGGTGGCTCACCAGCACCAGCTGGGCGTCGTCCCCGCTGCCCTCCTGGCGCACGTTCTTGATGGACACCCCGTGGTCGGCGAAGATCTCCGCGACCTTGGACAGCACGCCGGGGCGGTCCGCCACGTCCAGCGCCACGTGGTAGCTGGTGATGGTCTCGCCCATGTCGTGCACCGGCAGCCCGGTGTCGTGCCCGCCCTCGGCCACCGAGGTGTCGGCGAGGCGGTTGCGCGCCACCGCGACCAGGTCTCCCAGGACCGCGCTGGCGGTGGGGGTACCCCCCGCCCCGGCCCCGTAGAACATCAGGCGGCCCGCGGACTCGGCCTCCACGAACACCGCGTTGTAGGCCTCCTTGACGCTGGCCAGGGGGTGCTCGACCGGGAGCATCACCGGGTGGACGCGCACGCCCACCGACCCCCCGTCCTGCGAGCGCTGGCAGATGGCCAGGAGTTTGACCACGCAGCCCATCGCGCGGGCGCTGGCGATGTCACCCGCGGACACGCCGGTGATGCCCTCGCGGTGCACGTCGGCGGCGGTCACCCGCTGGGTGTGGAAGGCCAGCCGGGCCAGGATCGCGGCCTTGGCCGCCGCGTCGAAGCCCTCCACGTCCGCGGTGGGGTCGGCCTCGGCGTACCCGAGGGCCTGCGCCTGTTCCAGGGACTCGGTGAACCCGGCGCCCAGGGAGTCCATCCGGTCGAGGATGTAGTTCGTGGTGCCGTTGACGATGCCCAGCACGCGGTTGACCCTGTCCCCCGCGAGCGAGTCGCGCAGCGGCCGCAGCAGCGGGATCGCGCCCGCCACGGAGGCCTCGTAGTACAGGTCCACCCCGGCGTCGCGGGCGGCGGCGTGCAGGGTCTGGCCGTCCTCGGCGAGCAGGGCCTTGTTGGCCGTGACCACGGACTTGCCCGACTTGATCGCGGCGAGGATCAGCGAGCGGGCCGGTTCGATGCCGCCGATGACCTCCACCACGAGGTCGATGTCGGGACGCGTGGCCAGGGCCGTGGCGTCGGTGGTCAGCAGCGCCGGGTCGACGCCGCGGTCGCGGCCCAGGCGGCGCACCGCGATGCCCCCGATCTCGATGGGCGTGCCCACCCGCGCGGCCAGTTCCTCGGACTGCTCGTTGACCAGGCGGACGACTTCCGAGCCCACCACGCCGCATCCGAGCAGCGCCACCTTCATCGCCATTTGGGCGTGACTCCCACTTCTCTCGTGAATCCTCGTCTCGGGGCGGCCCCGGCCGCCGTCGGGACCGTTCAGCCGACGTCGAGGCGGAGGAGGTCCTCCTCGTTCTCCCTGCGCACGATGACGCGGGAGCTCCCGCCGCGGACCGCGACCATGGCCGGCCGGGGCAGGTGGTTGTAGTTGCTCGCCATGGAGTAGCAGTAGGCCCCGGTGGCGGCGACGGCCACCAGGTCGCCCGGGCGCAGGTCGGCGGGCAGGTAGAGGTCGTGGACGATGATGTCGCCGCTCTCGCAGTGCTTGCCGACCAGGCGGGACAGCATGGGTTCGGCGTCGCTCTCGCGGGAGACGAGCTGGCTGGTGTACTCCGAGCCGTACAGGGCGGTGCGGATGTTGTCGCTCATGCCGCCGTCGACGCTGACGTAGGTGCGGATGCCCTCCACGTCCTTGACGGTACCGACCTCGTAGACGGTGATCCCCGCCGGGCCCGCGATGGCGCGGCCGGGCTCGACCGCGATGCGGGGCACCGGCAGTCCGGCCTCCTCGCACTCGCGGCGCACGATGGAGGTCAGGCTCCCCGCGATGGTCTTGGGGTCCAGGGGGTCGTCGCCGGAGGTGTAGGCGATGCCCAGGCCGCCGCCGAGGTCGAGCTCGGCCAGGGTGACGCCCAGCTCCTCGTGGACGCCGGTGAGGAACCTGGTCACGCGGCGGGCGGCGACCTCGAAACCGGAGGTGTCGAAGATCTGCGAGCCGATGTGCGAGTGCAGGCCGACGAGTTCCAGGTGCGGGGCGGCCAGGACGCGGCGGACGGCCTCGGCGGCGGCGCCGGTGCTCATCGCGAAGCCGAACTTCTGGTCGTCGTGGGCGGTGGCGACGAACTCGTGGGTGTGCGCCTCCACGCCGGTGGTGACGCGGATGAGGACCTTGGGGCGGGCGCCGAGTTCGGCGGCGATCGCGCCGAGGCGCTCGATCTCGTCGAGTGAGTCGATGATGACGCGGCCCACCCCGGCCTCGACGGCGCGGCGCAGCTCGGCGGCGGACTTGTTGTTGCCGTGCATGCCGATGCGCTCGGCGGGGACCCCGGCGGCCAGGGCGACGGTGAGTTCGCCGCCCGAGCACACGTCGAGCTTGAGCCCCTCCTCGTTGACCCAGCGCGCGACGGCCTTGGTCAGCAGCGCCTTGCCCGCGTAGTAGACGTCGGCGTCGGAGAAGGCGGTGCGGTAGTCGCGGGCGCGGCCCCGGAAGTCCTCCTCGTCCATGACGAAGAGCGGTGTGCCGTGGGTGGCGGCGAGTTCGCGCACGCCGACGCCGCCGACGGTGAGCTCACCGTCCGTTCGGCGCGCGGTGGCGGGCCACACGCGCGGGTCGAGGGCGTTGAGGTCCTCGGGCGGCAGCGGCGGGTTGTCCTCCGGCAGGATCTCCGCGTGGCGGGAACCGGCGGGGTGGGCGTAGCGGCTCATGATGGGCTTTCGGCTGGGACTGTACGGCTGTGCGGGTCGGCGGCACCCCCCATTGTCCACCGAACCGATCGGAACACCAGGGACGGGTACGGCCCACCGGGGGGCACGGGGCGTCTACAGCCTTGTGGGCGCTGACACCCCGAGCAGGAGGAGTCCGGTGCGGAGGACCCCGGCGACGGCTGCTGGCAGGGCCGGGTCCGCGGCGGTCCGCTCAGAGGCTTCGGGGACCGCGGCGGAACACGTCCGCCACTCATCGTAGGCACTGGTCAGCGCCTCCAGGTATCGGACCAGGATATGGGGTTCCTCTCGGCGGGCGGCCGTGTCCAGGGCGCTGGGGCCGTCGAAGAGGAGGCCGCGCACGGCGGCGGTGCGGTCGGGGCTGGCCGCGAGGGGCGGCGCGCCCTCGGCGCTCCAGCGCACGAGGCTGGTCGCGTGGGCGTGGGCGTAGCGCATCCGGAAGGCGGGGTTGGCGTCGGTCAGGCGCGCCCAGGCCCCGGGGTACTCGGCGGAGGGCAGCACCGGCAGGTCGCGTCCGGTGGTCTCGGTGCCGCGCGGGTGCTCGGGCACCGAGCGGCAGAAGGCGACGCGCGCGCTGTCCTCGCCGACCGCGCCGAGGGCGCGCGCGGCGGGGGTGAGCAGTTCCCGGTGCCCGCCGTCGAGGTAGGGGTCGCGCCAGGAGGCCTCGCCGGGGGCGGGCGGAGGGGCCTGGGGGCCGACCGCCAGGGCGACGCGGGCGCGGGCGTCGGCGCGGGCGAGCCTGCGGGCCTGGGCGACCGGCCCGGCCTCGTGCAGGGCGGAGGCGGGCCACTCCCCCTCGCCGTCCCAGTCCCGGCCGGTGAGGAAGCGGGGCCCGTCGGCCGCCGCGGCGAGCAGGGCGTCGCGCTGGCGCCCGGTGAAGGTGACGTTGAGGAAGCCGCGGCCGTCGCCGGTGACGCGGTCGAAGTCCACCAGGCCCTCGTCGCGCATGGCGGAGAGTTCGGCGGCTACGCGGTCGCGGACCTCGGCGCGGCGGTCCCCCCGGCGGTCGGTCTCCCGGCCGCCGGAGACGCCCGCCAGGCGGGGCGGCAGGGCGGTGGCGGCGTCGGCGCCCCCGTCCGCGTGGTCGTTGCGTGGCCACACGAAGGGGATCGCGTCCGGGGCCAGGTCCAGGGCCCGCGCGGCGGCCGCGCGGACGGCGGCCTCCAGGTGTCCGGGGGTCACTCCCGGCCCCTGTCGACCAGGCTCCGGATGATGTCGATGAGCACGTCGGGGTCGAAGGGCTTGGTGAGGTAGGCGTCCATACCGACGCGCCTGCCGCGCTGGTGGTCCGTCTCCTGGGTGCGCGCGGTGACCATGATGATGGGGCGGTCGCGGGTGCGGGCGTCGGCGCGCAGGCGCTCGACGGCCGTCCAGCCGTCCACGCGGGGCATCATGACGTCCATGGTGACCACGTGCGGGTCGATGTGCGCGGCGCGGTCGAGGCAGTCCTGGCCGTCCACGGCGGTGAACACCTCGAACCCCTCCAGTTCGAGGTTGAGGCGGATGAGTTCGCGGATGACGTCGTCGTCCTCGACGACGAGAACCCGTGTGGGTAGGGCGTTCACGGGCGCGACACTACCGCCGCCGGGCGACACGGCACCACCGGATTGCGGTCATCGACGGGCCGGGGCGGGCGCGGCGGCGACGGGTGGACGAAGGGCGGCGCGCCCCTGCTACAGTTGTTCACGCAAGCCAGCCCCCTTAGCTCAGGGGATAGAGCAACGGCCTCCGGAGCCGTGTGCGCAGGTTCGAATCCTGCAGGGGGCACACAGAACGGACCAGCGGATTCACCCCGCTGATCAGCCGGAACGACGCCGACCGCCACGGTCGGCGTTCTTCGTTTTACGGCACCCGGCACCACGTCTCCCGAACTTCCCCGGACACACGGTGGACGGGGCACGCGGCGGGCAGGACGTGTGACGCCACGCGGGGCGGTGGCACCGGGAGCTCCCGGTGCCACCGCCCCGCGTGTCGGGGCCGCCCGTGGTCGTCCGGCCGATCCGGCTCGGCGGGCGGTGCCCGGTCAGGCGGGACCGGGCAGCGGCCAGGAGCCGTCCACGACCGCCTCGGGGTCCCTGCGCCGCAGGTAGTCCTGGAAGCTCGCGGCCTGTTCGGCCTTCCAGACCGCCTGTGCGGCGTGCAGGTCGTCGATGTCCATGGCCGCCAGTTCGGGGTGGGCGGCGGCGAGCTTCCAGGCCAGCCGGGCGGCGGCGAGCGCGTCCGCGGCGGCCCCGTGCGCCTGTTCGGCGTCCAGGCGCACGCCGTGGTGGGCGCACACGTCGACCAGCTTGCGCGAGCCGCGCCGGAAGGTGTCGAAGCGCTTGTCGATCACCAGCGGGTCCAGGACGCGCAGCGTCCCGTCGAGGCGCGCCCCGGCGTCGTGGCGCCGTAGTTCGGCGGAGAGCAGGCCCAGGTCGTAGGGGGCGTTGTAGACCACCACCGGCACTCCGTCCGCGGCGGCCTTCTCCAGGGCGGCACCGATCTCGGGCACCGCCTCGGCGGCGGGGCGGCCGTGCTCGCGGGCGTGCTCGGTGGTGATGTGGTGGATGTCGGTGGCTTCCTGGGGGATGTCGATCCCGGGGTCGATGAGCCAGGTGGTGACCTCCTTGGTGCGGGCCGCGGGGTCGATGCGCCACAGGGCGGCGGTGACGATCCGGTCGTTGGCCAGGTCCAGGCCGGTGGACTCGGTGTCGAACGCGGCCATGGGCCGGGTGTGCCAGGTCATGGGGACCTTTCCGGGTCGGGATGTGCCCATAGGTACCCGCTCCGGCGCGTGTCGTGCCGGAGCGGGCGGACTTTCGCGGGCACGGTCCCGTCCGGCGGCGGTGTCGGCGCGGGGCCGCACCGGGCGGTCCCCCGGCCTGTGCGTGCCCGCACGGCCCCGCTCGGGAGGCGTTGTCCACAGGCGCGGACGGCCTCTGGTGCGGCGGGCGCGCGTGCCCTAACTTCGAGGCATGAAGTTCCTGGTACGCGAACGCGTTTTCGACATCGGTGACGACTACTGGGTGACCGACGAGGCGGGTGAGAAGGTCTTCCTCGTGGACGGCAAGGCGCTGCGGCTGCGCACGACCTTCGAGCTCAAGGACACCGGCGGCACCGTCCTCGCCGTCATCCGCAAGAAGCTGTTCAGACTGCGCGACCAGATGAGGGTCGAGCGGGAGGGCGGCGCCACCGCCACCGTGCGCAAGCGCCTGGTCAACCCGCTGCGCGACAAGCTCGTGGTGGAGGTGGAGGGCGCGCCGGACTGGGAGGTGACCGGGGACTTCCTCGGCAAGGAGTACGTGATCAGCGACGAGCACGGCACCGTCGCGCACGTGTCCCGCAAGTGGTTCCGCGTCCTGGACACCTACGCGGTGGACGTGAACACCCACCGCACCGACCTCGCCGGGGACCCTGCCCTGGTGATCAGCGTGGCGGTGGCCGTGGACACCCTCACCCGCGACGGGGATGAGGAGGAGGGGCCGGAGGACTGAGCCGAGGCACGCGCGGCGGCGCCCCGGCCCCTCCCCCGGGTCAGGCGTCGCGCCGGCGGAACAGCCACACCGCCGCCGCCCACACCAGCACCACCCAGGCCGCCATGACCGCGCCGCCCTGGAGTGCGGACAGGTCGGTCCGGTTGGGTCCTCCGAGCAGGAACATCTGGGCCCCCGCGCGGTCGGGCAGGTAGTCGGCCGCGTCGGTGAGCATCGAGAGGAAGAAGGACAGCGCCAGCACCGTGCTGATCAGCACGGTCAGCGGCACGATCGCGTTGCGCGCGAGGACGGTCAGCCCGGCCGCGAGCAGGGCCAGCAGGACCCAGTACAGGACGGCGCCCGCCAGGGCGCCCGGCACCGGGCCGCCGACGACGTCCGCCAGGGGGTAGCCGTGCTCCCCCAGCCCGAACTGGGTGGCGGCGAAGGCGGCGGTCACGGTCACCGCCGCGACGGGCAGTGCGGCCAGGACCACCGCCGTCGCCTTCGCGAGGAGGAGTCGGGACCGGTCGGGCACCGCCAGCAGCGAGGTGCGCAGTTGTCCGCCGGTGTACTCGCCGCTGACCGCGAGCACGCCCAGCACCACCATTCCGGCCTGCCCGTACATGATCGCGTCGAAGCCGCTCTGTTCGGGGACGACCTCGCGCACCAGCATCCCGGGGTCGTTCTCCAGGGCCTGGCCGACCGACCAGCCCGACAGCCAGGCCAGCCCGACCGTCAGGACCGGGGTCGCCAGGCAGGTGATCCAGACCGAGACGAGAGTGCGCAACTTGTCCGCCTCGGCGCGCAGGACGCCGTTCACCGCTGGCCCCCGGTCCACTCCCCGTGGCCCCGGCCGACGAGGGCGAAGAAGGCCTCCTCCAGTGAGTCGTGTCCGGCGGTCAGCTCCGCGGGTCCGCCCTCGGCGACCAGCCGTCCCCTGTCGATGACCACCAAGTGGTCGGCGATCCTCGCCACCTCTCCCATGAGGTGGCTGGAGAGCAGGACGGTGCGCCCGCGGTCGGCGAGCTCGCGGGTGAACCCGCGAATCCACCGGATGCCCTCGGGGTCGAGCCCGTTGACCGGTTCGTCCAGCACGAGCACCTCCGGGTCGCCGAGCAGGGCCGCGGCCAGGTTGAGCCGCTGGCCCATGCCCAGCGAGAACGTGCGCACCCGCGAGCGGGCGGCGTGCGCCAGGCCGACCCACTCCAGGACCTCCTCCGCCCGGGAGGCGGGCAGACCGTTGGCGCGGGCGATCCACCCCAGGTGGGCGCGGGCCGTGCGGGAAGGGTGGGCGCCGCCGACGTCGAGCTGGGCGCCGACGGTGGCTGCGGGTCTGCGCAGCGAGGTGTAGGGCACCCCGTTCACCAGGGCGCGGCCCCCGTCGGGCCGTTCCAGCCCGAGCAGTGTCCGCAGCGTGGTGGACTTTCCCGCCCCGTTGGGCCCCAGGAAGCCGGTGACCTGGCCGGGGCGGGCGGTGAAGGTGAGCCCGTCCACCGCCGTGTGGGCGCCGAAGCGCCTGGTGAGTCCGCGTATCTCGATCATGGCGCCCATCGTCGGGCCCGGGGGCGGACCGGCGCGTCGGCCCGGAGTGGACAGTCGCACCGTCAACCCCGGGGGACGTCCGAGGCGGGCGCACGTGTTCCCGGTGGGCCCGGTCGGCCGGGTCAGTCGCGGCGTGCGGCCCGGACCAGGCCGGTCTCGTAGGCGAAGACCACCAGTTGCGCGCGGTCGCGGGCGTCGAGTTTGGTGAGCAGGCGGCTCACGTAGGTCTTGACGGTGGCGCGGCTCAGGACGAGGCGGTCGGCGATCTCGGCGTTGGACAGCCCCCTGCCGACCAGGGCGGCGACCTCGCGCTCGCGCGGGGTCAGCGGGACGTCGGCCCACCCGTCCGGCTCGGGTTGCCTGGACCGGACCACCTCGGCGATCAGGCGCCCGGTGACCTCGGGGGCCAGGAGCGCCTGGCCGTCGGCGACCACGCGGACGGCGCGCAGCAGCTCCTCGGGGGCGGTGTTCTTGAGCAGGAACCCGCTGGCCCCGGCGCGCAGCGCCCCGTACACGTACTCGTCGAGGTCGAACATGGTCAGGACGACCACACGGGTGGCGGTGGTCCGCGCGCAGATTCGGCGGGTGGCGGCCAGTCCGTCGAGCCCGGGCATGCGCACGTCCATGAGGACGAGGTCGGGCCGGGTGCGCACGACCAGGTCGACCGCCTCGTGCCCGGTGCGCGCCTCGCCGACCACGGTGAGGCCGGGGTCACTGTCCATGAGCATGCGCAGCGAACCGCGCAGCAGGTCCTGGTCGTCGGCGACCACGATCCGCACCGGCGCCGTCTCACCCATGCCTGTCCCCCTGCCCTCGGACGGATACCGGGGCGCGTCGCCGCGCCGGCGTGCGGGCCCCGGGACACAGTCTGGCGGACTCCGCCCGCGGGTGGGTTCCCGTGTTCTGCCGCCTTTCGGCGCACGGGTGTCATCCGACGTTCAGACACTGTCCAGCACACAAATGTCACCCGGCACCCAAGGAGTCATCAGTCACACACAGCTCCTCCGGTACACGGGTTCCGTGAAGCGCACGGGCACCGTCCGGCACACGGGCGCGCCGTGTGTTCCGTGGGCGACAAGGCCACCGGCAAGGCGCTGTCGTCCGGCACACGGGCGCGCCGCGCGTTCCCGGTGGACGGGCCTTGGAACGCGGCTCGCCGTGTGCGACGGGGCGCTAGCAGTCGCCGCACGGCCTCACCCGGGCCCGGGTCCGAAGGGGATGCGCGCGCGGAGGCGGTGACCGCCGCCGGGGAGGGGCCCTGCGGAGAGGGTGCCGCCGTGCGCGGCGACACGCTCCGCCATCCCGGCCAGGCCGGTTCCGCTGCCCGGTACGGGAACGCGGCCGGGCGCGGGCCCGGTGTCGATGACCTCCACCTCCACGGCGGCGGCGCCGCCCAGGACGGTGACCTCGCAGATGGAGCCGGGCGCGTGCCGGATGGCGTTGGTGAGCGCCTCCTGGACCACGCGGTGGACGCTGTCCGCCACGGCTGGGGGCAGCGACCCGGCCCCTTCCGTCCGCAGGCGGCAGGTGATCCCCGTGCTCTCCGCGGTGGCGACGAGGGCCTCCAGGTCGGCCGGTCCTAGCTGTGGTCCCAGGGACGCGTCGTGGTCGCCGCGCAGGGACACCAGAACCCTGCGGAGTTCGTCCGAGGCCTGGCGACTGGCGGCCTCGATGTCGGCCAGGGCCGCCCGCAGGTCCTCGGCGTCCCCTCCCGTGTAGCGGGCCACCCCGGCGCGCATGCCGACCGCGCCCAGGGTGTGGGACACCACGTCGTGCACCTCGCGGGCCACCCGCAGCCGCTCCCGGACCCGGGCCTCGCGCGCCACCGCGGCGACCGCGCGCGCCTCCTGGACGCTGCGTTCCCGGACTGAGCGGCCCAGCAGCCAGGACAGGCCGAGGAGCACCGAGCCGACGCCGAGGTCGCGGACCACTCCGTCCAGGGCCGCGCCGTTGGTTCCGACGGCCACGACAGCCAGGACGCCCGCCAGCAGATAGAACCCGTGCCGCGGCCGGGTGGGGCCGCGTTCGGCGGTCAGCGCGAGCGGGTACAGCGCCCACGCGGCGGCGGCCAGCGGCATCTGGCCCCATCCCGCGACGGTGGCCGCCAGACCGGCGGCGAGCACCGCGCCGAAGGAGGCGGCGGGCCGTCTCCAGCGCAGCACGATCCCGGCCGCGACGACGGCGCACAGGACCGGGCGCACCCAGTCCAGCGGCTGGGCGCCCAGGGTGTGCGGGTCGGGCAGGCCTCCGGAGAGCAGCAGGTGGAGGAGGGCCACGGCGGTGTCCACCGCGAACCTGCGGCGCGTGGGACCGGGCCGGGCGTCCAACGCCGTCCAGTGTCGGGACGGCGCGGGGGCGGACGCACCGGTCGGCGGGGGGTCGGTCGCTGCGGTCACCGGTCGGGCTCCGTTCCGGAGGCGGGTGGGGGTTCCCCGTCCACGATGGCAGTGTCCGGCGGGTCCGTCGACGCGCTCGCGCGGTCGGCGGAGGCCGCGGGGCGGAGAGGGTGGCTGGCTGTAGTGCCCGGGGTGTCCGCGATGGGCCAGACTGTCGTTGGTCGACGGGCGAGAGGAAGGGACGGCGGGCATGGGTGCGGTCTGGAGGCGGGCGCTGCGGGCCAGCACGTACCTGCTGGTGGTTCTGGGTTCGGGTCTGGTGACGCTGGCGATGCTGCCGCTGACCCTGGCCGTGGCCCTGACCATCCCGATCGGGGGCCTGGGATTCGTGCTGCTCCCGCGCTGGGTGGGGCTGCTGGGCCGGTGGGCCTCCTGGCACCAGGGGTGGGCCTCCCGTTTCCTGGGCGTGCCGGTCCCGCGCGTGGGCGGGCGGGAGGCGTCCGGTTTCCGGGAGCTGTGGGGTCGGCCGTCCACCCGCCGCGTCCTGCTGTGGCTGCCCGTGTTCGCGCCCGCCAGCACCGTGCTGGGGCTCGTGGGGCTGCTGGCCCTCGCGATGCCGCTGAGCGCGCCGCAGTACCTGTTCTGGTGGGCGATCCCGGGGGAGGAGCCGTTGCAGCTCCTGTGGCTCCCGGTGCTGGACTGGGGCACCGCTCTGGTCACCGGGGTCGCCTACACGGTGGTCGGGTGCGCGCTGGGCCTGGGCGCGGCCGTCCCGGCGGCCCGGGCCCACGCCCGCATGACCCTGGCGCTGCTGGCCCCCACCGAGGCGGAGCTGCTGGCGGCCCGGGTGGACGAGCTGAGCCGCACGCGCGCCGACGTGGTGGACGCGCACGGCGCGGAGCTGCGCCGGATCGAGCGCGACCTGCACGACGGCACCCAGGCGCGGCTGGTGGCGATCGCGATGCAGCTGGGTGTGGCGAGGGAGGCCGTGGAGAACCCGGCCGTGGCCGCGCTGCTCCGAAACGCCCACGAGGGCGCCGAGGAGGCGATGGCCGAGCTGCGCGAGGTGATCCAGGGCATCTACCCGCCGATCCTGGCCGACCGGGGGCTGTCCGGGGCGCTGACCGCGCTGGCCGCCCGCACCACCGTCCCCACCCGCCTGGACGTGGGCGAGCTGGGCGCGCTCCCGGTGGCGGTGGAGACCGCGGCCTACTTCGTGGTCACCGAGTCGGTCACCAACGCGGTCAAGCACAGCGGGGCCGAGGAGATCTCCGTGCGCCTGGAACGGGCGGACGGCGTGCTGCGGGTGACGGTGCGCGACGACGGCTCGGGCGGGGTGGACGAGGAGCGCGGCAGCGGTGTGCGGGGACTGCGCCGCCGGGTGGCCGCCCTGGACGGTACGGTACGCGTGGACAGCCCGGCGGGCGGGCCGACCGTGATCGACGTGGAGATGCCGTGCGGATCGTGATCGCCGAGGACAACGTGCTGCTGTCGGCGGGGCTGGAGCTGCTGCTCTCCACCAGGGGCTTCGAGGTGGCCGAGGTGGCCGCGGACGCGGCGGCCTTCGCCGACGCCGTGGACCGCCACCGGCCCGACCTGGCCATCGTGGACGTGCGGCTGCCGCCGAACTTCCGTGACGAGGGCATCCACGCGGCGATCGGTGCCCGCCGCAGGCACGAGGCGCTGCCGGTGCTGGTGCTCTCGCAGTACGTGGAGAGGGACTACGCCGGGGAGCTGCTGGCCGACGGCCGCGGCGGGGTGGGCTACCTGCTCAAGGACCGGGTGGGCCGGGTCAGCGAGTTCGTGGACGCGCTGCGGCGGGTGGCCGGGGGCGGCACGGTGATGGACCCGGCGGTGGTGCAGCAGCTGCTGGCCCGCCGGGTCCGCGACCCCCTGGAGTCGCTCACCCGCCGCGAGAACGAGGTCCTGGCGCTGATGGCGGAGGGGCTCGACAACGGGGAGATCGCCGAACGGATCGTGGTCACCGAGAACGCGGTGCACAAGCACGTCGGCAACATCTTCGCGAAGCTGGGGCTGTCGCCCTCCGACAGCGGACACCGCCGGGTGCGCGCGGTGCTCGCCTACCTCGACAGCAGGTGAGCGGCCCCGGCCGGACCAGGCGGGTCGGCCCCCGGCGGAGGCGGGTCAGCGGCCGGACGCCGGGGCCTCCTCACGGGTTCCCCCGCGGGTGACCAGCAGGCCGGTGGCGGCCGCGGTGAAGAACATCAGCACGCCGTACACCGCGGACGGGACGGCCATCTCGGTGCTGCCGAGCAGGGCCGGGCTGAGCGCGATGGCCAGGGACAGCGTGGTGTTGTGCAGGCCGATCTCCATGCAGGAGGCGATCGCCTCGGGGCGGCCGGTGCCCAGGACCCGCGGCGCCCAGTAGCCGATGGTGAGGCTGGCGATGTTGAACAGCAGCACCATCAGCCCCACGGAGACGATGTAGTCGCCGATGTTGTCGAGTTCCTGGTAGAGCGCGACGGCGATGACGCCGAACAGCACCGCGACGGAGGCGATCTTGACCGGCCTCTCCATGCGCCGGGCGAAGGCGTCCGCCCTCGCCCTGACGAGCATGCCGACCGCGACGGGGACCAGGATGACCGCGAACACCTGGAGGACCTTGCCGACCTGGAGGCCGAGGGTGTCGCCGTCGCCCATGAAGCGGGCGATGGCCAGGTTGGTGATCAGCGGCAGGGTCACCATGGCGGTGAGGGAGTTGAGCGCCGTCAGGGAGATGTTGAGCGCGACGTTGCCGCGGAACAGGTAGCTGTACAGGCTGGCGGTGGTGCCGCCGGGCGAGGCGGCGAGCAGCATCATGCCCACCGCCAGGGCGGGCGGCGGGTCGAAGAGCAGGACGAGGGCGAGGCAGACCAGGGGCAGGACGAGGATCTGGCAGCCCAGAACGAGCGCGACCGTGCCGGGCATGCTGGTCAGTCGGACGAAGTCCCCGACGGTCAGGCTCAGGCCGAGCCCGAGCATGATGACGGCGAGTGCCGCCGGGAGCGCGATCGTGGCGATGGTGGAATCCATGGGCGGACACCTCGGGGCGAGCCGCGCGGGGGGGCGCGATCGGGCGGTCGGGGGGAGTGGCCGACCGTCGCGGACCGCGGAGGTGAGGGCGTCGGCCTGGGGCGCCGCGTGCGGTGGTACGGGGCCCGCGGGCCCGTGCGGACCGGGGATCGCGCCGTCCCGTGATCCGCGCCACATGTGGCTACTGGTCAGTATGCTGACACGCCCGTGCCCGGGTGGCAAGAGCGCACGCCCGGCCCGCCGTGCCCGGGTGGCCGCGGGCGCGTCCGCGCGGCGGGGACCGGACGCGTCCAGAACGCGCACGCGCCTCCCGCGTCTCCCCTCCCCTGGAGGGATCAGGCGCTCATGCGCCCCGCCCGGCCCTCCCCGCCCTCGCAGGGATCAGGCGGCGGGCCAGGAGCTGCCGGTGAGGTCGTAGGCCAGGTGGAACCACACCTTGCGGATGCTGGGGTGGCCGTTGTCGCCCCAGGCGGTGGCGAAGCTGTCGACCAGGGCCAGGCCCCGTCCGTTCTCCGCGGTGAGCCGGTCGCCCTCCAGCGGTCCGGCGCTCAGCGGGCGGTCCTCTCCCGGCTGGGAGCGCGTGGGCCTGCCGTTGTCCCGGCAGACCAGCGTGAGCCCGTTGGGCGCCCGGGTCACCCGCAGCACGAAGGTCTGGCCCTCCTCGCCGGAGCGGCTGTGCCGGATGGCGTTGGTGGCCAGCTCGGTGCCCAGCAGCGAGAAGACGTAGCGGTAGTCGCTGTCCCGGGCGGCCGCGCAGGTGTCCAGGAAGGCGCGGGCCAGCGGCACGCTGGCGGGCTCCCCGGGGAACTCCCAGTGGCGTTTGGTGAAGGGGACCGGCGGCCGTCCGCTGAAGTAGTGCCGGTACTCGTCCGGTACACCCTTGAGGACGGTGTCCTCGGCCTTGGCCAGAGCCGGCACGGAGACGAGCGTGGGCATGGGAGGACTCCTTCGGCGGGGCGGTTCAGTGGGCAGGCGAACCGGGGGAAGGGGGCGGCTGCGGGAGCGTCCTGGAACCGCCTTCGGGGGAGGGGCGGCGGGAACGGCTACGACCTTACGCGATCAGAACCCTGTGGGACAGGGGATGCGGGTGTGGTGAGTCCCCGAAATCCCGCGCGTTCTCCGGCCCGTCTCCCCCCGACCCGTCCCGCCGTTCAGTCCACGGCCCCGAGCGCCTCCTCGGCGGCGGCCTCGGCCGCGGAGCGCTCGGCGGGGACGAGCCCGACCCGGGTGCGGCGGTCCAGCAGGTCAGCGGCGTCCATGGCTCCCTCGTGGCGCACCCCGAAGCGGAGTTCGGCCCCGGTGACCCCGCGGACGAGGGGGGCGAGCAGCTCCGGGTCGGCGTCGGCCTCGGCCAGCACGGCGACCGCCTCGGTGCCGTACCTGGCCACCAGGCGGCGCGGGGCGGCCACGGCGTCGAGCGCCTCGCGCGGGGCGGCGCCGACCAGGGGCAGCGCGCGGGTCCGGCAGGGGCCCGCGGACAGCCCGCGGGAGCGCACGGCGGTGTCGACGGCCTGCTCGGCCATGGCGCGGTAGGTGGTGAGCTTGCCGCCGACCACGGTGACGGTGCCGTTCGGGGCGACCGTGACGGCGTGCTCGCGGGACAGGTCGGCGCTGTCCCCGACCCCGTGCACCAGCGGGCGCAGCCCGGCGAAGGCGCCCAGGACGTCGGAGCGCTCCAGGCGGGTCTCCAGGGCCCGGTTGAACCGGTCCAGCAGGAAGTCCACGTCGCTGTCGGGCACCTCGGGCACGTCCGGCACGGTGCCGTCCACGGGCTCGTCGGTGAGCCCGGCCAGGACCCGGCCGTCCGGCTGGGGCAGGGCGAACACGAAGCGGCTGGCGCTGCCGTCGATCGGCACGGTGAGCGCGGCCCGGGGACGGCCCAGGGCGGCGCCGTCGAGCACCAGGTGGCTGCCCCGGCTGGGGCTCAACCGCACGTGGGGGTCGAGCAGGTCGGCGTGGACCCCGGTGGCGTTGACGATCGCGCGCGGGCGCACGGGGACGATCCGGCCCGTCACCCCGTCGCGCAGCACGGCGCCGTCGGCGGCCAGGCTCTCGGCCGAGCAGCGGGTGAGGATCCGGGCGCCCTCACGGGCGGCGGTGCGGGCCAGGGCCACCACGAGGCGGGCGTCGTCGACGAGCTGGCCGTCGAAGGACACGACGCCGCCGAGGAGTCCCCGCCGTGCGACGCCCGGGAGCAGGCGCAGGGTCTGGCGCGGGCCGACCAGGCGGGGCCGGGGCAGCACGCCGCCGGGGGTCCCGGCCATGATCCGCAGCAGGTCGCCCGCCCCCGCCCCGGCGCGGACGAACAGGGCGCGTGCGAGTCCGGTCCCCCGGTGGACGGGGACGACCATGGGCAGGGGCCGCACCAGGTGCGGCGCGGTGACCCGCATGAGGACGTCGCGCTCGCGGGCGCTCTCGTAGGCGATGGCGACCTGACCCCTGGCCAGGTAGCGCAGGCCGCCGTGGACCAGCTTGGAGCTCCAGCGGCTGGTGCCGAAGGCCAGGTCGTGGCGTTCGACCAGGACGGTGGACAGACCGCGCGCGGCGGCGTCGAGCGCGACTCCGGCGCCCGTCACTCCCCCGCCGACGACCAGGAGATCGATCCGTGGGTCGTGCTCCAGCGCGGCGAGGTCGGCCGCGCGCCGGGCGGTGTTGAGGGAGGAGGAGGCGGGGACCGCGGGGCTCATGGGCTCTCCTGGTTCGGCGGGCGGAGGTAGCCGTCCAGGAGGGCGGCGAGCTCGTCGACGAGGCCGGACTCGTCGGTGACGTCGGCGAACAGGCGGCGGGAGGTGACCGTGCCCTGGACCGTGACCAGTACGAGGCGGGCCAGCACCGCGGGGTCGCCCGCGCGCACCGACCCGTCGCGCTGGCCCTCGGCCACGACCGGTTCCACCAGTTCGAGGGCCGCCCGGTGGCTGGTGCCCAGCCGCTGGAAGGTGTAGGTGGCCAGGAGTTCGGGCTCGGTGTCCACGATCCGGACGAACAGCGGGTGGGCGAGCAGCGCGCGGGCGACCCCGGCCGCGTGCCGGACCAGCCGGGCGCGCACGTCCTCTCCGGCGGGCCCGCCGGGGCCGTCGCCCTGGTCGGCGAGGATCCGCCGCAGCTCCCGGGTGAGCAGGTCGGCCACGAGCGCGGTCGCGTCGGGCCAGCGCCGGTACACGGTGGGCCGACTGACCCCGGCGCGGCGCGCCACGTCGGTCAGGGTGGTGCGGCGCACCCCGAAGGCCTCGACGCAGGCGCGGGCCGCGTCCAGGATGCGGTCTTCAACGTTACGTATTGACGCCATATGTAAAACTGTAGAGCATGACTGACGACACTTCCTCGGAGGCGGCGCCCGAGATGAGCTGGTTCGGGTGGGGTGACCCCGCCCGGGCGCGCGCGCTGGACCCCGGCCTGCGCGACCTGGTCTCCCAGGTGCTGCGGGCCCCTCTGGCGGACCTGCCCCCCGTCCCCGAGGAGCGGGTGGAGCTGCCCCCCTCGCGGCTGGACGAGCGGCTGCGCGGACTGCTCGCCGGTGCGGTCGGGCCCGGCCACGTGGACGACGGGGACGCCGCCCGGCTCCGCCACAGCGGCGGCAAGAGCACCCCCGACCTGCTGCTGCGCCGCGCGGGCAGGGCCGACCCCGCGCCGGACGCCGTCCTGTACCCCGCCGACCACGACCAGGTCCGGCGCGTCCTGGAGGTGTGCTCGGCCGAGCGCGTGGCCGTGGTGCCCTTCGGCGGCGGCACCAGCGTGGTGGGCGGGGTCGCGCCCCTGCGCGGCGGTCTGCGCGCCGTGGTCTGCCTGGACCTGCGCCGCCTGGACCGGCTGGTGTCGGTGGACACCGCCTCCATGACCGCCGTCCTGGGCGCGGGCGTGCGCACCCCGCGCGCCGAGGCGCTGCTGGCCGAGCACGGGTGCACGCTCGGGCACCTGCCGCAGAGCTACGAGTACGCGAGCGTCGGCGGCTACGCGGCCACCCGCTCCAGCGGGCAGGCCTCCTCCGGGTACGGCCGCTTCGAGGACATGGTGGTCTCGCTGCGCGCGGCCACCCCGCGCGGCACCCTGGACACGGGCGGCCCGCCCGCCTCGGCCGCCGGTCCGGACCTGGGCCGCCTGCTGCTGGGCTCGGAGGGGACGCTGGGCGTGATCACCGAGGTGGGCCTGCGGATCCGCCGCCGCCCCGAGCGCGTGCTGGACGAGGCGTGGTCCTTCCCCGACTTCGCGGCGGGCGTGGACGCGCTGCGGACCCTGGCCCAGTCCGGGATCCGGCCGACCATGGCGCGGGTCCTGGACGAGGCGGAGACCTTCGTGGGAGCGGCCGTGGGAGGGCGCGAGTCCGCGCCCGGCTGCCAGGCGGTCCTGGGCTTCGAGGGCACCGGCGCAGAGGTGGAGGTCCGCGCGGCCGCGGCGCGGGAGGCCATGGCCGGGGCGGGCGGCACCCCGCTGGGCCCCGAGCCGGTGGCGCACTGGCGCGACAACCGGTTCTCCGCGCCCTACCTGCGCGACTCCCTGCTGTCGGCCGGGGTACTGGCCGAGACCCTGGAGACCGCGGCCCCCTGGAGCGGCCTGCTCCCGCTGTACGCGGCGGTCTCCGGCGCGCTCACCGGGGCGCTGGAGGACGGGGAGGGCGGCGCCGTGGTGATGTGCCACGTGTCGCACACCTACCCCACGGGCGCCTCGCTGTACTTCACGGTGGTGACGGCGGCCGGGGCCGCGCCGCTGGAGCGCTGGGGCCGGGCCAAGCGGGCCGCCTCGGAGGCGAT
This sequence comes from Nocardiopsis sp. CNS-639, assembly GCF_000381685.1. NCBI lineage: Bacteria > Bacillati > Actinomycetota > Actinomycetes > Streptosporangiales > Nocardiopsidaceae > Nocardiopsis > Nocardiopsis sp. CNS-639. The sequence goes on along the minus strand of NZ_KB906859.1, from coordinate 306,016 downwards.
CGCCGCCAACGGCGGGACGATCACCCACCACCACGCGGTGGGGACCGACCACCTGCCGTGGATGGCCGCGGAGATCGGCCCCCTGGGCGGGGAGGTGCTGCGCGCGGTCAAGGCCGCGCTGGATCCGGAGGGGATCCTGAACCCGGGCAAGCTCATCCCCGCCCCGTAGGGCGGCGTCCGGCCGGGCCCCGGGGGCGGACGTCCGCCCCCGGGAGGACCTCAGGCCCGCTCCCCCTCCCGGGAGAGCTGGCGCTCCACCCGTCCGGCGAAGTCGGCGAGGAAGTCCAGGGCCTCGGCCTCGCCGACGCCGTCGTCTCCGCCGACGGTGTAGGAGACCGTCACACCGACGTTGACGGTGACGAAGACCGCCGAGCCGTAGGCGTCGCCGTCGGTGTGCCCGTCGCCCTCGAAGAGCACCGCGTACCCGGTGTCGCCCGCGGACACGGGGCGCCAGTCCAGGAGCACCGTCGTCTGGTCCTGCTCCTCCTCGTGACGTCCCCGCTCGCGGTCGCGGAGCTGGTCCTCAAGCTCCGCGTGGAACTTCTCGACGGCCTCCCCGCCGTCCTCGTACTCGAAGAGGGAGGCGGTGACGTGCAGGGGGAAGCCGTCGACGTTCCCGACACTGCAGTTGAGGTAGCCGAGCACGCCCGCCTCGGCCAGGTACTCCGTCTCGTCGTCCTCGACGGTGGTGTACTCGCCCTCGGCGCGTGGGCTCTCGGTGCCGGGCACGGAGTCCACCACCTCGGCCGGCAGCAGCCGTCCGCAGTCGGGAAGTTCCGCGTAGGGGCGGCCGTCGGCGATGTTCCACACCACGACGCCCAGGGAGGCCGCCAGCAGGACGGCCGCGGCGCCGCCGCCAACGACCAGGCCCCTGCGGGGACGCCGGCGCGGACCGGGCTGTGCCGGGTGGCCGGCAACCGGCGGCAGAGGCGGCGTGCCCCCGTGCGCGCCGTACCCGGGCCGGGCGGGCGGGACGTGGGGGTGGCCGGGCCCGCCGGGCGGCTGCCCCGGCCGTCCGGGGAAACCCCCGGCAGTCCCCGGGCCGGGGTGCGGCTGCCCGGGGGAGCCCGGCTGGGGCCGTGGGCCCGGATGGGGCTGTCCCGGCTGTCCGGGGAAGGGCTCCCCGCCGGGGGGACCGGGGAACGAACCGTCGTCGGGGGGATAGGTCATCGGCTCCGCGGCGCCGCCCCGTCCGGCGGGCGGACGCCGCGCCTCCTCACCAATGCTCGTCGGCCGCGCGCGGCGGCCGGGCACCGCCCGCCGCGCGAGGGGCGCCCGGGCGTATGCGTCGGTATGTCCCCCCAGTATCGCCAACCGGGGCCGCCGCGTCATGCCCGTGGCCGCGACCGGCCCGCGCCGCGGTCCGAACCGTCCGCGGCGGCCCTCCCCTGCCCCGACAATGGATGCCGTGGCACGAGGAAAGCTCCGCATCTACCTGGGATCGGCCCCCGGCGTCGGCACCACGCACAACGCCCTGGCCGAGGCCCGCAGCCGGGCCGAGCGCGGCACCGACGTCGTGGTCGCCGCCGCCCACACCCACCGCCGGGCACGGACCTCCGCGCTCCTGGAGGGGCTGGAGCGGGTCCCGCCGCTGCCGTCCGGTTCCGTGGACACCGCGGCCGTGATCGCGCGCGCTCCGGGGACGGCGCTGGTCGACGACCTCGCCCGCGCCAACCCGCCCGGCTCGCCCAACGCCACCCGCTGGCAGGACGTGGAGGAGCTGCTGGAGGCGGGCGTGGACGTGCTGTCCACCGTGGGCATCCACCACCTGGAGTCCCTCAACGACGTGGTCCACCAGATCACCGGCGCGCGCCCCCGGCAGACCGTCCCCGACCACGTGGTGCGCCGCGCCGCGGAGGTCGAACTCGTGGACGTCACCCCCCAGGAGCTTCGCCGCAGGATGGCGCGCGGCGACATCCACCCGGCCGAGAGCGTGGACGCGGCCCTGGCCGACTACTACCGGGAGGGCAACCTGGCGGCGCTGCGCGAGCTGGCGCTGCTGTGGACCGCCGACCGTGTGGAGGAGAGCCTGGCCCGCTACCGCGGCGAGCACGAGATCCGGCGGACCTGGGAGGCCCGGGAGCGGGTCGTGGTGGCGCTCACCGGCGGCCCCGAGGGAGAGACGCTGATCCGGCGGGCCGCCCGCGTGGCCGCACGCTCGCGGGGCGGACACCCCCAGCCCAGCCACCTGCTGGCGGTGCACGTGGTGCCGCCCAACGGCATGGCGCAGGCGCCCACAGACGACCTGCTGCGGCAGCGCAGGCTGCTCGTGGAGCTGGGCGGCACCTACCACCAGGTGGTCGGCAACGACGTGCCGACCGGGCTGCTGGAGTTCGCGCGGGGCGTCCAGGCCACCCAGATCGTGCTGGGGTCCTCGCGCCGCCGCACCTGGCAGTACGTGTTCGGCCCCGGGGTCGGGGCGATCGTGGCGCGCGACTCCGGGGACATCGACGTGCACATCGTCACCCACGAGCGGGTGGGCAGCGGCCGGTGGCCGCTGCCGCCGCCCGGCCGGGGGCTGGGCGAGCACCGCCGGGTGACCGGCTGGTCGCTGGCGCTGCTGGCGCCCACCCTGCTGTCGCTGGTGATGGCGCTGCCCCTGTTCGAGGACGTGGGCGCCGCCTCGGACGCGATGCTCCTGCTGCTGGCCACCGTGGCCACGGCGGCGGTGGGCGGCCTGCGCCCCGCCCTGGTGTCGGCGCTGTGGAGCGCGGTGCTGCTCACCGTGCTGCTGTCCCCGTTGCACGGGCGGCCCTCGGTGTCGCTGGACAACATGCTGGCGCTGACCGCGTTCGCCCTGGTGGGGGCGTTGGTGGCGATCGTGGTGGAGATGGCGGCGCGCCGGTCGGCGCAGGCAGCGCGCGCCCGGGCCGAGGCCGACGCGGTGACGCTGCTGGCCAGCAGCGTCCTGGCGGGCAAGGAGCCCCTCCAGGCCCTGCTGCGGCGGATCCGGGAGACCTTCGGGCAGCGGTCGGCGACCCTGCTGGAGCGGCTGGACGACGAGCGCTGGCGCGCGGCGCACAGCGTGGGCGCCCCGGCGTGCGAGTCCCCCGAGGAGGCCGACGTCCTGGTCTCGATCTCCGACAACCTGGCGCTGGCGCTGCGCGGCCGGGTGCTGCCCGCCGCCGACCGGGGCGTGCTGCGGGCCTTCGCCGCGCACATCGGCATCGCCCTGGAGCACCAGAGGCTGGAGTGGGACGCGGCCGAGGCGCGTGGCCAGGTGGCGGGCAACCGCATCCGCACGGCTCTGCTGGCCGCGGTCTCGCACGACCTGCGCACCCCGCTGACCTCGATCAAGGCGAGCCTGTCGAGTCTGCGCGCCACCGACATCACCCTCACCGAGGAGGACCGCGAGGACCTGCTGGAGACGGTGGAGGAGTCCACCGACCGGCTCAACCGGCTGATCGACAACCTGCTGGACATGAGCCGGGTGCACACCGACAACGTGCGCCCCAAACTCCGCGCGGTGGGGCTGGAGGAGGTCGTGCCCATCACCCTGCTGGGCCTGCCGCACGAGGCGGTCGTGGTGGACGTGCCCGACCGCCTGCCCCGCGTCCGCGCCGACGCCGGGCTGCTGGAGCGGGCGGTGGCCAACGTGGTCTCCAACGCGGTCCGGTACAACCCGGACCCGCGCCTGCCGGTGCTGGTCTCGGCGAGCGCGCACGGCGACAGCGTGCAGCTGCGCGTGGTGGACCGCGGGCCCGGAGTCTCCGACGAGGGCAAACAGCGCATGTTCGAGGCCTTCCAGCGCCTGGGCGACGCCCCCCAGGGCACGGGGGTGGGTCTGGGACTGGCGGTCGCGCGTGGTTTCGTTGAGGCGATGCACGGCAGGCTCGACCCCGAGGACACGCCCGGCGGCGGTCTGACCATGGTGTTCACGCTCCGTGCTGTGGAGAAGAGCGAGACGGACACCGGAGACGGGGAGGGGACCGATGCGGGTCCTGGTCGTTGACGACGACATGCAGATCATCCGGGCCATGCGGATCAACCTGAGGGCGCGCGGGCACGACGTGGACACCGCGGCCGACGGGGCGTCCGCGCTGCGGCTGGCCGCGGACAACCACCCCGACGTGGTCCTGCTCGACCTGGGGCTGCCCGACATGGAGGGCATGGAGGTCATACAGCGGCTGCGCGGGTGGTCGCAGGTGCCGATCATCGTGCTGTCGGCGCGGCACTCGGCCGGGGAGAAGGTGCGCTGCCTGGACTCGGGTGCCGACGACTACGTCACCAAGCCGTTCGGGATGGACGAGCTGCTGGCGCGCATGCGCGCGGCGGAGCGGCGGTCGGTGCGCGTGGACGAGGCCCCGGTGGTGCGCACGCCCTCCTTCACCGTGGACCTGGGCGCCAAGCGGGTGCTGCGGGAGGGCGAGGAGGTCCGGCTCACCCCGACGGAGTGGCACATCCTGGAGATCCTGGCCCGGCACGCGGGCCAGCTGGTCAGCCAGCGCCAGCTGCTGCACGACGTGTGGGGCCCGGCCTACCAGAGCGAGACCAACTACCTGCGGGTGTACATGGCGCAGTTGCGCCGCAAGCTGGAGCCCGACCCGGCGTGCCCGCGCTACCTGATCACGGAGGCGGGCCGGGGCTACCGCTTCGAGAGGGCGGGCTCGGCCCAGCCCGGGGACTGAACCCGTCGGCGCGTGCCGGGGCGGTCGGCCGCCGGGGCCGCCCGGCACGGGTCACAGGACGAAGGCCTCCCCCTCCGAGAGTTCGACGAGCATGTCGAACTCGTCGGTGCCGCCGTGGCCGCGGTTGGCCTTGGCCACCGCCAGGCAGGGCGCGAACGCGCGCGCCCACGCCATCATCCGGTCGCCGTCCACGCCCAGGACGCCGGAGAGCACGTCCACGCGCTGCACCACCTCGGGCAGGCTGGTGGCCTTCCACAGGGCCCAGTCCACGGCGTCGACCGCCGCGTCTCCCAGGCAGGCGCGCGGGTCGACGGCCACCAGGCCGCGCCGGCCGCCGTCGATGACGTTGCCCGGGTGCAGGTCGCCGTGGACGGGCACGACGTCCACAGTGCCGTTGGCCAGGTCGCGGGCCCGGCAGAAGCCCTGGTGCATGGCGGACGCGGACACCACCTCGGCGGCGGGCCCCTCGGCGCGCTCGCGGTTCCACAGGTCGAAGATGAACTGCACCCGCGAGGTCAGCGGGCGCAGTTCGAGCAGTTCGTGCCGGGGCACCTCGACGGAGTGCAGCTGGGAGATGAGCGCGCCGACGGTCTCCATCGGCGGCACCCGCCCGCCCGCCGCGACGGTGTCGCCGCTGATCCACTCCATGAGGATGGCCCCCCGCGCGTTGTCGACCTCCCACACGCGGGGCACGCGCCCGGAGGTCTCCCACATCCGCAGCACCCGTGCCTCGGACGCGGCCAGGCCGGTGTCCGGTGAGAGCTTGAGGACCGCGCGGTCGCCGTCCGGGCGCACGACGCAGACGACGACGGAGGTCCGGCCGTGGGGGGCCGGGCCCTCGACGGTCAGCCCCCAGTCGGAGGCGATCCCGGAGACGATCCCCGGGAGTTCGGTCAGCCACTCGCCGACGTGGCTGCCGAAGCGCCGTTCCAGACGCCGACGCTGCCGGTCATCGACGAACTGCGCTGTGACGTCGTTCATACATCCACCTTAGGTTCGCTCGCGTCGATGACGGTTCGGGGTGGCCCCTCGCGGGTCGGTGGAGCCGCGGACCGCACGGTCCGCGGCGCACTGGCTCTGTTCGGGTCCCGGACCGGTCGCGGGGAAACCTCCGCGCCGGCGGGGGGAGGCGGGGGCCGCCGGAGGAGTCGCGTCCGGTCGCCACCGCGCCGTGTGGGAGGCGGCGCGGTGCGGATGCCGTGTTTGTGGGTGCGGGGGGTTCCCGCCCGTTTGCCCCCTACCCATCCGCGCGCTCCCGGTAACGGTGGCGCGGCGCCCCGAACTCCTGCGGTCACCCGTGCGGCGGACGGTGTCACCGTGGGTGTCGGCCCGTCGGGGACCGCGTTCTCAGGCCAGGCGCCCCCTGACCGCCCGGTGCTGGGCGAGGAGGGTGTCCACGACCAGCTCGGAGGGCCACAGGGGCTCGGTGATCGCGGTGACGTCCAGACCGCGCAGCAGGTCGAAGTCGGGGCCGTCCACGAGCCTCCACGCGGCGACGGCGACGTTGTCCTGGCCGTGGCGGCGCAGCCGGTCGACGGCGTCGACCACCGAGGGCGCCCAGGTGCGCAGGTAGCCCACCTGGACCGGGGAGTCGAGGCGGCGGCTGAGCATGCGCGCCACGTCCATGACGACCTGGTGCTCCTCGGTGCCGGTGGTGCCGTCGGCGGCCAGGACCACGCCGTCGGACGGACCCCAGCCGGAGTCGGCCAGCCGCCCGGCGAGGTCGGCCACGATCGACGGAACCGCTCCCAGGGGCGGGGTCTGGCAGGAGTCGCTCATACGGCCGAGGCCGAGCCGGGAGAGCAGGCGGGCGCTGGCGACGTCGCCGCCCGCGACGAAGGCGGGGACGACCACCTTGGGCCCCCGGACGGAGTGGACGGTGGCGGCGACGTCGTCGGGGCTGCCGAAGGCCGGGGTCACCGGCACCTCTCCCCTGCTCGCCACCGCCTCGGCCAGGCCCCACAGGGCGTCCCGGCGGTGGGTGTCACGTGAGTCGTCGGCTACGAGGACCATCGTCGGGACCATGCACGTCTCCTTCGGTACATCTGCGGGGGGAACTGCCTTGCCCGCCGAGCGTAAAGCGGCTCAGTTTCACGGGGGTTGTGCGGTGTTACGCGGAGGAAAAAAGCGAACAATGGCTGTGGTGGTTATGACCACCGGGGGTCTGCGTGAACCATAACAATCGCCGAAAAAACAGGGCATGTCCACTTCTGGAGAGAGTGGTGTAGGACTCACGGCTTCCGGAGGACGAAGGGGGCTATCCTTGACGCCGAGAGAGGAAGCCGCCCCCACCTGCTCCGACGAACCGCCCCTTCCCTCCCGCCCCGGAACCGGTCCCCGGCGGGGCATGGCGGACACCACACCCATTCTCCGGCGGACGAATAACCGCTTTCGCCCCCGACCTCTCTAGAGAAATACCCAGCAAAGCTTTTCTCATGCATTCGCCAGGTGCGGATGCACGTGCTGCGGAATGTGCGGCAGCCTTCCTGCCTGAGAGGACGCGGATTCTCGGCCGTCTTCGGAGCGCGCCGCTTTTCGCCGGTGTCCGTTCCCGCCCGGCCGCCTCCGGACCGGCCGGAGCGCCGCGCCCCGCTCCGGCCGGTCCGGACCTCCTCGCACGCGCGCGAGGCCCCCCTTGCACATCACGCCGTTCTCTGTCAAGGGTGCGTACTCCCCCAAGCCCCCATAGCCGCACACCACCTGACGTGGGGAGACAGGATGCGGGTCCGGCGCGATCACTTGCCATGACCCCCTCGACCCGCTCACACTTGGTACCGATGGAGCGCGTACCCGCAGGCGGCACACGCCGCGGGAACGCTCCGGGCCGCCGCCCGACCGGACTCCCCACCTCCGGACGGACCGCGCCCCCAGATCCGCACCGAACCATCCAGACTGGAGTGAGCATGGCCGTCCACCCTCGGGTGCAGACGCTGGCCCAGACCTTTCTCGCGTACGCCGACCAGGAGGCCCCCGGCCTGGTCGAAGGCCTCTACCTGACCGGTTCGGTCGCCCTCGGCGACTTCCGCCCGCACACCAGCGACGTCGACTTCGTGATCGTCACCGGTCACACGCCCGGCAGGCGCGAACTGGAGCTGCTGCGACGCGTCCACGCGCGCACCCGCGCCGCCGCCACCGGACCCCAGTTCAACGGCATCCACGTCACCTGGGACGACCTCACCCGCGACCCCACGGCCTGCGGCCCGGTCGCCTCGGTGATCGGCGGCCGGTTCCGCAACCGGGCAAGCGCCGACGTCAACCCCGTCACGTGGCACATCCTCGCCGAGCACGGCGTGACCGTGCGCGGCCCGCACCCGCTCGAACTGGACGTGTGGGACGAGCCCGAGAGCCTGCGCGCCTGGTCACTGGGCTCCCTGGACGAGCAGTGGCGGCGCTGGCGAGAGAAGGCGGGCCGCCTGGTCACGCCGCGCGGCCTGGCCGCCCTGGGCTCCCTGGCGCCCTCCTGGAGCGTGCTGAGCGTCAGCCGCCTGCACTTCACCCTCAAGACCGGGGAGATCACCTCCAAGAGCGGCGCGGGCGCCTACGCCCTGCACGCCTTCCCCGACCGGTGGCAGCGCATCGTCAACGAGTGCCTGCGCGTGCGGCGCAACGTCAGCGCCCCCTCCCTGTACGAGAGTGCGCTGGCCCGGCGCAGGGCCGCCCTGGACTACATCGAGATGGTGCTGGACGACTCCCTGCGCCCCGGCCTGGCCGCGGCCTGAGCCGTCCGGAGCCGCCTCCGGGCCCCGAGTCCGGATTCTCCGCTTCCGTACCGCCGGGAGCACGCTTCCGACTACCCTGGGGCACATGACCATGCGCCCTATCGTCCGTTTCGGCGACCCCGTCCTCGTCACGCCCACCACACCCGTCACCCGGTTCGACAAGCACACCAGGGCGCTGGTGGACGACCTCCTGGAGACGGTCGAGGCCCCCGGGCGGGCGGGTCTGGCCGCCAACCAGATCGGCGTGGGCCTGCGCGTGTTCAGCTACAACGTCGAGGGCCGGATCGGCTACGTGATCAACCCGAGGATCGCCGAGCTGTCGGAGGAGGTCCAGGAGGGCGACGAGGGCTGCCTGTCGGTCCCCCGGCTGTGGTACCCCGCGACCCGGGCCGAGCGCGCCGTCGTCACCGGGGTGGACCTGCGCAACGAGCCGGTCACCGTGGAGGGCACGGGGCTGATGGCCCGCTGCCTCCAGCACGAGACCGACCACCTCGACGGCATGGTCTACATCGAGCGCCTGGACCCGCAGACGCGCAAACGGGCCCTGCGCGACATCCGCCGCTCGGACTGGTTCATGCCCGCCGAGCCCCCCGAGCCCGCGGGCGTACAGCTGCCCAGCGCCTTCGGCGGCGCGAGCTGAGGGTCCCGGCCTCCTTCCGGCGGGCCCGGACCCGGAACAGCCGACCGGGGTCCGGTCCGGTCCCCGGCTCCGGGTATCTTCGGACACATCCCCGCGCAGTCTCCCAAGTCACGTGAGTAACGCACTAGGCATGTAACGCCAAGATCTCGTATGGTCTGCTGAGTATCTCCCACCGCCGCGGCTCCCCCCGTCACACGCCGCAGGCCGACCGGATGCGCTCGGACCATCCTCGGAGCAGACATGACACCCACTCCTCCCTCATTCGCGCGCGGCAGGCGTGCCGCCCTGTCCCTCAGCGCCCTGGCGGCGGCCCTGCTGGTCGCCCTGCCCGGAACGGCTCTGGCGGAGCCGGACAACGACGAGGTGGACATCGACGAACTGAACCGGCGGGCCGAGGAGCTGGAGGAGAGCTACGACGGCGAGCTCCTCCAGTTCAACGAGATCAAGGACCGCGTGGAGAAGGCCGAGGAGGACCTGGAGGAGGTCGAGGGGCGTCTGGAGGCCTCCCGGACCGGTGTGTCCACCATCGCCTCCACCCAGTACAAGAGCGGCGGCGGCCTCGACCCCGCGTTCCAGGTGATCTTCTCCAGCGACCCGGAGAGCATGTTCGCCGACGCCGCGACGCTGAACTACCTCGGGCAGAGCCAGTCCGAGCAGATCTACGACCTCATCCAGACGCGGGACGAGGCTGCCCTGGTCAACGAGGAGCTCCAGACCGAGCTGGCCGAGGCCGAGGAGCTCGTCGAGACGCTGGAGGAGGAGCGCGAGGAGGTCGAGGCCAGGATCGAGGAGTACGAGGCGGAGCAGATCCCCGAGACCCCGGGCGACGGCAGCATCCCGGCCAGCGCGCGGGGCTGGGGCTGGGACGGGGCCACTCCGCGCATGGCGGCGATCCGCGACGAGATCGTGCAGACGTTCGGCGCGCCCTACCCGGTCGGCTGCCTGCGCTCCAGCGCCGACGACCACGGCACGGGCCAGGCCTGCGACTTCATGATGAGCGCGGGCGGTGCGCTGCCCTCGGCGGCCAACCAGTCCCTGGGTTCGCAGATCTCCCAGTTCGGGATCGACAACGCCGACCGGCTGGGCATCAAGTACATCATCTGGGAGCAGCAGATCTGGCACTCCGCTTCCCGCCAGTGGAAGTGGATGGAGGACCGGGGCGACAACACCCAGAACCACTACGACCACGTGCACATCTCGTCGTACTAGTCAGTGTTTTTTGGACCTCCGCTTCGCTTCGTCCCACCCGTCGCCCGCCACCACCCTCAACGGACGCCTACGGCGCGGTCCTGCTTGTGTTCGGGCGCCCGGAGAACGGGAACCTTCGGCGCCTACGGCGGGTTCGCTCGTTCCTCACGAACCCGCCTCCTCCACCTCCAGAACCCCGTGGGCGCCCGAACCAACCCCCACAAGCTGAGACCGGTTCAAAAAACAGACCCTAGTCGTCCGTAGGCCGGTCGTCCCCGGCCCGGACGGGCCCTGCCGGACCGGCGGGATCAGCCGCGCGCGCGGGCCCCGCGCCCCGCGCGCCCGCCGAGGGCGAGCGGCACCGAGGCCAGCAGCGCCACGGCCGTGACCGCGAACGCGGGCCCGTACCCCGTCAGCTGGATCAGCAGTCCCAGGACCATCGCCCCGGCTCCCGAACCCGCGTCGTAGCCGATGTTCCACACCGCGCTGGCCCGGCCGTACCCGGCCGGACCGGCGCGGTTCAGCATGAGGGTGACGGTCTCGTTCTGGACCGCGCCGAAGCCGAGGCCGAACACGGCCGACCCCAGGAGCACCAGCAGCGCCGTCCCCGCGCCCGGCGCGTCCCCGACCGACCACAGCGCGACGGTGACCAGGGCCATCCCCGCGACCGCGCCGACCATGCCCGGCAGCAGCAGGAGGGCGCGCCGGTGGCGGTCGTGCAGCATCCCGGCGGTCCAGCGGCCCGCCACCACCGCCAGCGCGTAGGCGGCCAGGGCGCCGCCCACCAGCCACGCCGCCTGCTCCAGGGGGATGGCCAGGAAGGTGATGATCGCGCTGGCCGACGAGGCGGTCAGCAGCATGAGCACCAGCGGCGCCGCCAGCGCCCGCAGCAGCGGACGGCCCGCGGACGCGTCCGGGGCTGGGCCGGGTTCGGGGGCGGCGGCCCGGACCGTGCTCCGCAGCGCCGCACGGTTGCGGCCGCCGTCGGCGTACCAGATGCCCCAGGCCAGGGCCCCGCCCAGGACCGAGCACAGACCGGTGAGCCAGAACGCGGTGTCGAAGCCGATGTTGAGGGCCAGCGCCACGCCGCCGGGCAGGATGAGCACCTGCGGCAGGCCGACCGCCAGCCCGTAGTAACCGGTGGCCCGGCCGACCTGGTGGTGCGGGACCAGGCGGGCGGCGAGCACGGTTCCGGAGACGCTGACCATGCCGAAGCCGACCCCGCGCACCGCCGAGACGGCCAGCAGCGGCCCCAGGTCGGCGGTCAGGGCGAACAGCGGGGTGGGCAGCCCCATCACCAGGGCGCCCACCGGGAAGGCCCAGCGGTAACCGCCCCTCTCCAGCAGCCAGGGCATGGCGAGCTGGGTGAGCACGGTGGTGAGCATGAAGACGGCGGTGGTGCTCCCGGCGCCGAACTCGCCCGCGCCGCCCCGGCTGGCCCACAGGGGGACCAGGGGCAGGACGGCGGCGAAGCCGCAGAGGCCGACCGCGGTCGCCGCGATGAGCAGGGCGAAGCCCCGTCCGCGCAGACCGGGGAGGGCGGGCGGGGTGGTGTCGGTGGTGCCGCTGTCGTCGGCCGCGCCGGGCGGGGCCGTCTCCGAGGGTGTTCCGTTCCCGGGTGAGGACGAACGAGATCGGATCATCCGTCCTTTGTAGCCGACACGCGCACACCTGTCGACGCGGTGCCGATCCGCCCTGTTCAGCCGCCCGCTCAGGCGTTCTCGCCGCCGACCTTCCCCACGAGCCAGTCGCGGATGCGCGCGGTCAGCTCGGGGGTCACGGCGCGTTCGGCGTGCCCCATCCCCGGGATGATCCACAGGTCGCGCGGTTCCCGGGCGGCGTCGTGGATGGCGGTGGCGTGGGAGACGGGGAAGTAGGCGTCGGAGTCGCCGTGCACGACCAGCAGGGGAGTCGGGGAGACCTCCCCGGCGATCTCCCGGGGTTCGGCGGGTACGGGGTCCCATTCCTTGTCGATGACCCTGACCTTGCGGAAGCCGCGCAGGAACAGGCGTCCCGCCCTGCGGCCGATGCCCAGGTGGAGCAGCCGCATGGCGCGCGTTCCCCTGTAGTACCAGCGGCTGGGTCCGCTGACCGAGACCACCGCGTCCATTCCGCCGTAGATGGCCGCGTGCCGGATCGCGACGGCCGCGCCCATCGAGAACCCCACGGTGGAGAGGGAGGTGTAGCCGAGTTCGCGCAGGCGGACGGCGACCGCCTCCAGGTCGTGGATCTCCGCGTTGCCGACGGTGCTGAGCCCGCCGGAGCCGTGGTGGCCGCGGAAGTCGAAGGTCATCACGTCGCCGAACGGGAGCAGTGCTTCGGCGACGGCACGCGTGCTCGGGTTGCGGTGGGTACCGGTGAACCCGTTGGCGAGGATCACGGCGGTGGTGCGGGACCCGGCGCCGCGCAGGAGCACGGCGTCGATGCCGACCCCGTCGGAGGTGGTCAGCCGGTAGCGGTGCTCACGGGGTTGGGCGCGCGGGTGGTCAATGGCGTCGGACACCCCACCATCGTGCCCGATCAGCTCCAGCGGTCGGGGTCGGACCCCGGTGTGGTGTTCGCGTCACCGTAGCGGCGGTCGATCCACTCGTCGGGGTACAGGCGGCGTTCTCCGCGGCCTTCGTCCCGGCGGTGATCGCCCAGGAGGTCGTCGTGGGAGGGGTCCGCCGGTGCCCCGTGGGGAGGGAGGGGGCCGGGGCGGGAGGCGCCGGGGTACAGCGGGGCGTTGGGGGGCGGACCGCCGTGAGAGGGGCCGGGGTGGGGCGGGGCGGGGTGGGACGTGCCGTCCGAGCGGTGGCCGCCGTAACCGGGCTGACCGACGTGACCGCCCTGGTCACCGCCGCCGAAACGGTCACCGTAGCCGGGCAGGCCGCCGTCGCCGAGGGGGTCGCCGTGCCCGGAGGAGGGCCCGGAGGTGGACAGGCCGCTGTACAGGTCCCGCTGGTCCTGTTGGAAGGCGCCGCCGTGGGCGTGGGGACCGCTGTCGGTGCGGGGGGCGCCGGGGCCGGAGTCCCCGCTCCGGGCCGGGAGGTCCCCGTAAGCGGAGTGCCCGCCGTGTCCGGGGTCGCCGCCGTGCCCGTGGGGGTCGCCGTGGCCGAGGTTTCGTCCCTGGTCCGGGAGGCCCCCGTAGACCGGGGGGCCGCCATGACCAGGGGTGCCGCCGTAGCCCGACCCGGCTCCGTGGGACGGGGTCCCGTGCGCGGGAGTCCCCGTGCCCGGCCGTGCGGGCGCCACCGCCGTGTCCGCGCTCCCGCCCTCCTCGGCGTCGGTCAGCGGCTGTTCCCCGGTGACGGGTCCGTCCTCGTACCCGTGGCCGTGGTGCTCGTACTCGTCGTAGTCGTCGTACTCCTCGTAGGCCTCGGGGTCCCCCTCGTCCTCGCGGTACTCCCGCTCCCCCGCCTCGCGGACGTCGGCGGGCGGGAAGACGAGGGAGCGCAGGTTGAGCGCCACGTGGACCAGGACCGGCACCCAGACGCTTCCGGTCCCCAGGTACAGGACGGTGAAGAGGGTGCCGGAGGCGCCGGCGCTGACCAGGCCCCACCAGCCCTGGTAGAGGTGCGCGACGGAGAACAGCAGCACCGACAGCGCGGCGGCGATCCACAGCGGCACGCCCATGCTGGCGACCAGGAGGATGAACAGGCCCCGGTAGAGCAGTTCCCCGAACACGCCCCCGGTGACGGCCACCCCGGCGGCCATCGCCCGTTCGGCGTTGGTGCGCGGTGCGAGCAGCCCCCGGTCGCGCTCGGGTTGGGGGAGGCTGAGCGGCGCGGAGGAGCGCCGCCCTCGGGCGCTCGCGCCCTGGGCGCGCCTGCCGCGCGCCGGCCTCCCGCCGCGGCCGTGACCGCGGCCGGAGCGTCCCGGTCCCTTCGGAAGCCCGTTGACCAGCAGCCAGAACACCGTGAGGGCGAGCAGGCCGCCGACGGCGCCGCCCGCGATCGGCCCCCACGCGTCGGGCAGGCGCAGGCCCAGGTCCGCGGCGACCAGGTTCGGCGAGAGCAGCAGCACCCCGAAGACCACCAGGCCCCACAGCACGTGGATCCCCATGGTGACGGCGTGCAGGAGGGTGAGGGCGCGCGCGTCGCCGTCGCGCCTACGGGACAGCCACGTGAACGCCTTCCTGCCGAGGAGGGGTTCGCCGAACGCCGCGAAGAGGAGCAGCAGGACCGTCAGGACGGTCCCGGCGAGGCTGAACTGAGGGAGAGACTCCGACCATGGCACGGGGCAATAGTAGGGGTCCGAAACGAGTCATAGTGCACATGCTGTATTTCATCCACGGCTGCTCCCGCTCCTGACCACCTCTTGCCGTGCGGCCCGAGAAGGGCGACCGTAGAAGTGACACAGGTCACAGCATGAGCGGGTCCGCCCGTTCCGTGCGGCCACCGCTCGGACCACGAAGGGCTGGGTAGCAGGGATGGCAGATCGCAACGTCAACGGAACCGGAGCCTCAGCCGGAGCCGTACCGAGGGCCGACGGGCCCCGCAACATCCGCAACATCGCGCTGGTCGGGCCGTCCGGCGCCGGTAAGACGAGCCTGGTCGAGGCGCTGCTCGCCGCCGCCGGGGAGGTCAGCCGCCCCGGCAGCGTGGAGGAGGGCACGACCGTCAGCGACCACGACGAGGTCGAGATCCGGCAGGGGCGGTCGGTCGACCTCACCGTCAACCCGGTCATGGTCGGCGACGTCAAGGTCAACCTTCTGGACACCCCCGGATACGCGGACTTCATCGGGGCGATGCGCGCCGGGCTGCGCGGGGCCGACGCCGCCCTGTTCGTCGTGTCCGCCCTGGAGGGCGTGGACGGCCGCACCCGCGTGCTGTGGGAGGAGTGCGCCGCCGTCGGCATGCCCCGGGCGGTGGCCGTCACCAGGATCGACCACCCGCGCGCGGACTACGACGAGGTGGTCGCCCAGTGCCGGGAGGCGTTCGGCCCGGGCGTGCACCCCGCCTACGTCCCGGCCGTGGAGGGCACGGGGGACGACCGCCGCGTGGTCGGCGTGTGGGGGCTGGTCTCCGAGCGGTACTACGACTACTCCGTCGGAGCCGCCGGCGCCGGCGGCTCCGACGGCTCCGAGCGCGCGAAGCGTTCCGGCCGCGCCGGAGGGGGCGGGCCCGGGTCCGCCCCCTCGGCGCGTCCGGTGCCGGACTGGCTGCGCGAGGCGGCCGGACCGCTCCGGGAGACCCTCGTCGAGGAGGTCATCACCGAGAGCGAGGACGAGGCCCTCATGGAGCGCTACATGGAGGGCGGCGAACTCGACCCCGACCTGCTCATCGACGACCTCCAGAAGGCGGTCGCCGCGGGCGGCTTCCATCCCGTCCTGGCGATCAGCACCACGACCGGGGTGGGTGTGCGCGAACTGCTGCGCGAACTGCCGCTCTCGTGCCCGGACCCGACCCGGCGCCCGTTTCCCGAGACCTCCACACCGGAGGGCGAACCGGTGGCGGGGCTGTCCTGCGATCCGGACGGACCCCTGGTCGCGCAGGTCCTCAGCACCGCCGGGGACCCGTACGTGGGCCGGGTGAGCCTGGTGCGCGTCTTCTCGGGGACCCTGCGCCCCGACACCCGTGTCCACCTGCACGGCCACGGGGTCCCGTGCGGACTGACCGGCCAGGACGAGCTGGACCGGACCGGCAACGACGAGCGCACGGGACCGCTGTCCGTGCCGCTGGGCCGCGAGAACCGGCCGGTGGGCCAGGTGGTCGCCGGAGACCTGTGCCTGGTGGCGAGGCTTCCCGACGCCCGCACCGGCGACACCCTCTCCGAGCCGGAGCGGCCGGTGCGCGTGGCGCCGTGGCGCTTCCCGCGTCCGCTGTTGCCGGTGGCGGTGAGCGCGGAGTCCTCGGGGGACGAGGACAAGCTGTCGCAGGCGGTGGCCCGGCTGGTGGCGGAGGACCCGTCGCTGCGGGTGGAGGTGAACGCCGAAACCCACCAGATGGTGCTGTGGAGCCTGGGCGAGGCGCACCTGGACGCCGCGCTGGACCGCTTGGAGCACCGCCACGGGGTGCGGGTCGGCACCGGGGAGGTGCGCGTGCCGCTGCGGGAGACCTTCGCGGTCCCGGCGCAGGGCACCGGGAGGAACGTGAAGCAGAGCGGCGGGCACGGGGAGTTCGGTGTCTGCCGGATCCGCGTGGAGCCGTTGGAGTCGGGCGCGGGCCTGGAGTTCGTCGACGAGATCGTGGGCGGGGTGGTGCCCCGCCAGTTCGTGCTGTCCGTGGAGAAGGGCGTGCGCGCGCAGATGGCGGACGGCGTCGGGACGGGGACCGGCGCGAAGGGCGGCGCGGGGTCGGGGGACGGAGCGGGCTCCGGGGCGGGGTATCCGCTGGTGGACATCCGGGTGACGCTCTACGACGGCAAGGCGCACTCGGTGGACTCCTCGGACATGGCCTTCCAGAAGGCGGGTCGGCTGGCGCTCAGGGACGCGGCGGCCGCGGCGCGTCTAGCGGTGCTGGAACCGGTGGACGAGGTGTCCGTGGAGGTGGACGACGCCTACCTGGGCGCGGTGCTGAGCGACCTGTCGGCCCGGCGCGGCCGGGTGGTGGGGACCGAGTCGGTGCGGGGCGGTCGGGCGGTGGTGCGCGCCGAGGTGCCGGAGCTGGAGATCGTCCGGTACGCGGTGGAACTACGGTCGATCTCGCACGGCACGGGCGTGTTCAGCCGGGAGTACGCGCGCCACGAGCCGCTGCCCGCGCAGGCGGCGGCGCGGCTGGCCGGGCGGGGCGGGCAGGGCTAGGGCGGAAGGACGGCCCCGTCCCGCACGGGCGGACCGTGCGGAACCTGGAAGGACCGGTCCCCGTGCCCGGAACGACCCCGTCCCGCACGGGGCGGACCCCGCCTCTAGAAGACCCTTCCCGGCCTGGTGCGGTCGGCCAGGGCGGCGAAGCGGAACGTGTTCACGGGGTGGCTGGACAGGAGGTTGACCAGCAGCACGAAGAAGCCCGTGTCGGTGCGTGCGCGGGCGGCGATGTCGTGGAAGTCCACGGCCGGGTACAGGTACTTGCCCGCGGCGAGCACCCGCAGCCCCTGCATGCCCTCGGGGCAGAACGCGTGGGCGTGGTTGTCCGCGGTGTACTCCTGCGCGCGGTTCAGGCTGGTGCCCACGCCGGGGATCACGTTGGCCACCGAGATCCCGAACTGGCGCCAGAACGACGTGTGGCCCGCCGCGATGTGGCCGACCTCGTGGCCGATCACGAACCGCAGCGTGTCGGCGTCGGCCAGCCGGTCGCCCACCTCGAACAGGTCGCTGGTGACGGCCACGTAGCGCCGGAAGCCGTGCCCGGAGGCGAACGCGTTGAGCTCGCCGTTGCCCAGCACGACGTAGGCCTCGGGCACCTGCTTCATGCGGAACGCGGCGGCGGCCTCGGTGACCATCCGGTGGGCCTCGGGGAACTGGTTCTCGGTGATGCGCACCCCGTTGACCCGCTGGCGCGCGTACTGCTGCCCGCGCACGAAGTACACGAGCGCGGGGATGCTCAGCAGGAGCAGCGGCTGGTTGGGCTCACCCGAGTAGGCGCGGCTGACCGCGCCCACCACGGCGAGCAGGGTCACCCCCACGCACACGACCAGAAGGGGGATCTCCCGGGGATGGCGCAGCCGGCGTTCGGCCATCCGTGGTCAGAGGCGGTACTCGGAGCCGGGGCGGTCGTCGTCGGGGGGCGGGGGCGGGCCCCCGTAGGAGGGGCCGGACGGCGGGCGCGGCCGGTCGTCGTCCTCCAGCAGCGCGGCCATGTCCGCGGACAGCGTGGACTCCTCGGTCTTGCCGTCGCGCCACTCCTGGCGGTGCTCCTCGTCCTGGGCCTCCATCACGGAGTCCATGTCGGCCTCGTGGGTGGACTTGGCCCGGTCGTCGTCCGGGGCGGACCAGGGGGACCGCGCCCGGTCCTCGTCGGGGGCGGGCCAGGGGGACTGGGGCCGGTCCTCCTCCGGAGCGGGCCATGCGCTCTGGGCCCGGTCCTCCTCCGGGGCGGGCCATCCGGTCTGGGCCCGGTCCTCCTCCGGGGCGGGCCAGGACGAGGCGAGGTAGGCGCTGTCGTAGGCGTCGTTGGGCGTGTCCTCGGCCGACGCCTTCGGGCTGTCGTCACCCAGGTAGGACAGCGCGGCCACGGTGATCGCGGCCAGCCCGGCGCGCAGGGTGGGTTCCCGGGCGGGCGCGAAGAACGGCGAGTGGGTGCTGGGGACGTTGCCCATCTTCTCGTACGGGGTGTCGCCGGGGGCGGCCTCCCACACGTCGTGGGGGGTGGCGCCGACGAACCAGAACACGTACGGGATCGGCTGCGGGTCGCCGGGCAGGCCGAAGTAGCTGAAGTCCTCGGTCGCCGGGAACGGGTCGGGCAGGTGGATGACGTACTCGTCGCCGAAGTAGGCGTGGTGCGCGGCGGCCACGTCGGCGGTGCTCTGGGGGTCGTTGCGGGTGACCCCCGCGCCCTGGAAGCGCTCGATCTCCGGCTCGCGGGCGGCTCCGGAGGCGGCGGCCTCGGCGCGCACGATCCGTTCGATGGCCGCTTCGAGCTGGGCGGACACGTTGTCGTTGAGGGCCCGGGTGTTGATCTCCAGGTAGGCCTCGTCGGGGATGATGTTGGCCTTGGTCCCCGCCTGGATCCTGCCGACGGTGAGCACCGCCATCTCGCTCGGGCTGACCTCGCGGGAGACCACGCCCTGGAGGCGGGTGACGATGCTCGCCGCGATGAGCACCGGGTCCACGGTCGTGTTCGGCTGGGAGGCGTGGCCCCCCTCCCCGTACACGCGCACGCGGTAGGAGTTGGAGGCGCCGAGGATGACCCCGGCGCGGTGGGAGATCAGTCCGGCGGGCTGCGGGCCCAGGTGCTGGCCGAGGATGACGTCGGGGCGGCCGAAGCGGTCGAACAGCCCGTCCTCCAGCATGGCCTGCGCCCCGTCGAGGGTCTCCTCGCCCGGCTGGGCGACGACCATCACGGTTCCGGCCCACTCGTCGCGGGTCTCCGAGAGCAGGTCGGCGGCGCCCACCAGGCAGGCGGTGTGGGCGTCGTGCCCGCAGGCGTGCATGACGGGGACCTCGGCGCCCTCGTCGTTGGCGGCGCGGGCGGTGCTGGCGTAGGGCAGCCCGGTCCGCTCCTCCAGCGGGAGCGCGTCCATGTCGGCGCGCAGCATCACCGTGGGCCCCGGTCCGTTGCGCAGGATGCCGACCACACCGGTCCCCCCGACACCCTTGTGGACCTCGTAACCGGTCCGGGTGAGCCACTCGGCGACACCGCTGGCGGTGCGGTGCTCCGCGTGGGAGAGCTCGGGGTTCTTGTGCAGGTCGACGTAGAACCCCTCCACGAGCGGGAAGAGCTCGTCGAGGAGTCGCATGACCACGTTCCCGTGCTGAGCGGCACGGTTGGGGTCCACCGCGTGCGGCACGGCTTCCACCGCCTTCTTCCGTATCTCGACCGGGTCGGAACCGCCCGTCTGACGAGAGCAGCCTAGCGGCGCGCCCGCCGCGGCCACACAGTCAGCGGCGTGACCTCCGCGGGCCGGGTCCGGAGCAGACCTGGCCCGTCACCCTCTGTAGAAGGCGGTGGCGCTGATGGGTTAGGGTCTGCACACGGAAAGCTACCCCCGGCCGAGCCGCTCGTGCCACACATGTTTCACGAGCCCCAACCCCACCTCAACCGAGGCAGGACTCCGGCGACTTTCCACCGATCTCCGGAGAACCGCTGGCATACTTTGCTACATCACAGTAAGGTAACGCAGCACATGTTCATTCATCCGACCTTACGGTGTCCCCCTCGCGCCCCGCGCGGCACCGCGCCACCCGCGTTCCGGCCCCGCGGCCGGCCCGCGGGCCGCGTGCACGGCCGGAGGAGAGCACACACGTCCCAGAAGCAGATGATCTCGGAGTCCACTCGTGGCCTCATCCATGACCAGTCCGGCATCCCAGCGTCAGGAACCGGGGCACGGCGCGGTCGCCCCCACCACGGCGGCCCCGGGTCCAGGCCGTGACGCCCGTCTGGACAATGCCAAGTTCGTCCTGATCGCCCTGGTCGTCGTCGGCCACGCGATCGGCCCACTACGCGAGTACGGGCCCGCCAGTGCCCTCTACTACTGGATCTACTTCTTCCACATGCCCGCGTTCATCATGATCAGCGGCTACCTCTCGCGGTCCTTCGACGCCTCGTCGAACCGCGTCGAGAAGCTGGTCGTGACGCTCGCGGTGCCCTACCTGATCTTCTGGACCATCCACCAGTCCATCTACGCGGTCGAACGCGGCGGCCTGCCCGAGACCATGTCGGTGCTCCAGCCGACCTACGCCCTGTGGTTCCTGGTCGCCCTGTTCGTGTGGCGCCTGAGCGTGCCGGTCTGGAAG
This sequence comes from Nocardiopsis sp. CNS-639, assembly GCF_000381685.1. Classification (NCBI taxonomy): domain Bacteria; kingdom Bacillati; phylum Actinomycetota; class Actinomycetes; order Streptosporangiales; family Nocardiopsidaceae; genus Nocardiopsis; species Nocardiopsis sp. CNS-639. The sequence continues at coordinate 285,526 of NZ_KB906859.1, read as the reverse complement.
CGGCTGCGCTGGCCCGTGCTCGTCGCGGTGCTCATCTCCGTGTTCGGGGCCACGGCGAGCCTCGGGGAGACGCTCTCCCTGGGCCGCGTGGTGAGCTTCCTGCCGTTCTTCGTCCTGGGGCTGAGCCTGCGCCGCGAGCACTTCGCCTACCTGGACCGGCTCTGGGTGCGGGTCGCGTCCGTGCTGGTGCTGGGGGTGACGGCGGCGCTGGCCGTGCCCATCTCCGAGCAGATGAGCCGCTCCTGGCTCTTCTGGACCAACAGCCTCACCGACCGCGAGATCGACCCGATCCTGCCGAGTCTGGGAGTGCGGGTCGGCTTCATGGCCCTCGCGCTGGTGATGTCCTTCGCGGTCCTGGCCCTGATGCCCAAGCAGCGCACGTGGTTCACGTCCCTGGGGGCCTACACGCTGTACGTGTACCTGGGGCACTCGGTGGTGATCGTCCTGTTGCAGGCCTCGCCCTGGTACAGCCTGATGTCCGGGGCCACGGAGATGGTCGTCACGGTCCTGCTGGGCGTGGCCCTGACGCTGCTGCTGTGCACCCCGTGGGTGCGCGCGGGCCTGCGCTGGGCGGTGGAACCGCAGCTGACGTGGTTCCTGCGCCAGGACTCCGCGCTGCGCGCGCCGAGCGGCGCCGGTAAGACCGACGCAGACGGGAACACCGGCAGCGGCGGGAACGGCGACGGCGGGCGCGAGAAGGAAAAGGCCGGGGTCTGACCCGGCCCCGCGCGAGGGGCGCGGCGTACACGGGAGGGGCGGGTCCGCTTCGGCGCGGACCCGCCCCTCCCGTGTCGCTCCCGCCCGCGGTGGGGAGGGCCGGCTCAGCTCCCGCTGGTCGGGTGCGGGGCCGCGGCGGTGCCGGGGACGGCGCCCGAGGCCAGCAGCTGGCGGCGGCGCGCCTCGAACCTGTTCGTGTCCTTCCACAGCCGCAGCACCAGGACCACCTCGAAGAAGGCCAGCGCCAGGACGGAGAACACCGCGACCGGGATGATCAGGCTGTTGAGCGGGGTGAAGAGGGAGACCAGCGCGGTCACCGGAGCCACCACGCACAGGAACATCTCGAACTCGATGCCGCTGAACAGGTGCGGGCGCACCCGGTGGCGCAGGAGCCGGTCGCGCACGCGCGGGTAGAAGCCGGTCGGGGCGGGGACGCCCGGCCGGGCGGGGGCCTCCCCCATGTCCTCGTCCTCGGGGTCGGCCTCGCGCTGGGCGGCGGCGAGCCGGTCGGTGTCCCCGGTCAGCTCGGCGAGGGTCTGGTTCATGGTCCGGCGGGTCTTGGCGACCTGCGGGCCGTTGAGGTAGCGCAGCAGGTCGAAGAAGACCACCACCGGCGCCGCGATCAGGTAGATCTCGTGTCCGGTGAGCAGCCACTGGCCGATCAGCAGCGCCATCACGCAGCCGAAGAAGCGGATGCGGTCGAAGACGAAGTCCACCCAGCTGCCGAAGACCGTGCCGGTGCCCTTGAGCCGGGCGATCTTGCCGTCCATGCAGTCCAGCACGAAGCTGAGGTGGAAGAGCAGTCCGCCCGCCAGCAGCCAGGCCCAGTTCCATCCCCCACCGCCAGGCACGAGGACCGGCGCGACGAAGCACAGCATGGAGAGCAGACCGAAGACCCCCGCCCCCAGCGTCAGCTGGTTGGGCGTGATGTCGGTGCGGTTCGCGGTCCAGACGACGAGGCGTCCGGCCAGGGGGTCCACCAGGAAGACCGTCCACCAGGCGTCCTTCGCCTTGTAGGTCTCTTCCTTGACTTGCGCGAAAGTGAAACGCGGCATGCGGGCTCTCCAGGAACGCCCATCCGGGCCCCGGCGCCCGACGACGCGCTGACAGGGGCGGGGAAGGGCTGTGTCGGCGGGGATCCGGGTCATCATGCCAGATCGGATGTCGACCGACCTAATTCGTGACGGCATACTTGACCGGTAAGAGGGGGATCAACAGGCGGCCGCGCGCGGCATGCGGCGGATGGTCCACCCCCTTCGGTCTCGACCGAGGTAGAGGCATTGCGTTTTCTCAACGACCAGGCACCCCAGCAGGACCTGACCTACAGCGACGTGTTCATGGTCCCCAACCGGAGCTCCGTGGGCTCCCGGCTCAGCGTGGACCTGTCGTCGCCGGACGGCACCGGCACCACGATCCCGCTGGTCGTGGCGAACATGACCGCGGTCGCCGGGCGCAGGATGGCCGAGACCGTCGCCAGGCGCGGCGGTGTCGCGGTCATCCCGCAGGACATCCCCCTCGACGTGGTCTCCGACGTCGTCTCCTGGACCAAGAAGCGGCACCTGGTCTACGACACCGCCATCACGCTCAACCCGTCCAGCACCGTCGGCGAGGCGCTCAACCTGCTGCCCAAGCGCGCGCACAACGCCGTGATCGTGGTGGACGGGGACCGCAGGCCCGTCGGCGTGGTCACCGAGGCCGACTGCGCCGGAACGGATCGCTTCGCGCAGCTGCGCGACGTGATGTCCGCCGAGCTGATGACCATCCCGGCGGGCACCGAGCCGCGCGAGGCGTTCGGGATGCTGCACGACTTCCGCCACCGGCTGGCCCCGGTCGTGGACGGGAACGGCGCCCTGGTCGGCGTGCTGACCCGCACGGGCGCGCTGCGCTCCACCCTGTACACGCCCGCCGTGGACACGGACGGCCGCCTGCGCGTGGCCGCCGCCGTCGGCATCAACGGCGACGTGACGGGCAAGGCCGCCGAACTGCTGGAGGCCGGGGTGGACACCCTGGTCATCGACACCGCGCACGGCCACCAGGAGAAGATGCTGACCGCGGTCTCCAAGGTGCGCGCGCTGTCGCCGCGGGTGCCGATCGTGGCGGGCAACATCGTCACCGCCCAGGGCACGCGCGAGCTGATCGAGGCGGGCGCCGACATCGTCAAGGTCGGCGTGGGCCCGGGCGCGATGTGCACGACCCGCATGATGACCGCCGTGGGCCGCCCCCAGTTCTCCGCCGTGCTGGAGTGCGCCGAGGCCGCGCGCGAGCTGGGCGGGCACGTGTGGGCGGACGGCGGCGTGCGCCACCCGCGCGACGTGGCCCTCGCCCTGGCGGCGGGCGCGTCCAACGTGATGGTGGGCTCGTGGTTCGCGGGTACCTACGAGTCGCCGGGCGACGTCATGCGCGACGCCGAGGGCAGGCAGTACAAGGAGAGCTTCGGCATGGCGTCGGCCCGCGCGGTCCGGCTGCGCACCGCCGAGGACTCCCCGTTCGAGCGGGCCCGCAAGGCGCTGTTCGAGGAGGGCATCTCCACGGGCCGGATGTACCTGGACCCGGAGCGCCCCGGTGTGGAGGACCTGATCGACCAGATCGTCGCCGGTGTGCGCAGCTCGATGACCTACGCGGGCGCCTCCTCGCTGGCGGAGTTCCACGAGCGCGCCGTGGTGGGCGTGCAGAGCGCCGCCGGGTACAACGAGGGGCGCCCGGTCCCCACCAGCTGGTAGGGCTGTGTTCCCGCGCCCTCGCGGGCTCGGCCGGGGCTCAGGGCGCCGGGAGCCAGGAGTTCTTCGTCCTCGCCCACGCCTGACGCTCGTTCCTCGCCAGCGGCTCGGCTCGTCCTGCACAACCCCGGCGCGCCCCTCGCGTTCCCGCGCCCTCGCGGGCTCGGCCGGGGCTCAGGGCGCCGGGAGCCAGGGGTCCGTCGTCCCCGCCCGGGTCAGTCGGTCCGGCCCTCCTTCGCGGCGAGTACCGCCTTGCGGTGCTCGCCGCAGAGCTTGTCGGCGTGCCGGACCGGCTCGGGCACGCGGTACTTGGGTGAGAGCCGCAGCACCAGCTCGGCCGCGCCCTCCAAGTCCACCCGGTGGCCGACGGACACGTAGACGGGCTTGACCCCCCTGCGGGTGCGCAGCACGCGTCCGAGGACCTCCTTGCCCTGGTCGGCCAGCGCGAAGGAGTCGGGGACCACCTCCGAGCGCCCTGCCACCATGGGCGTCCACGACCCCCGCTCCTCACCGGGCACGCTGTGCCTGCCGAACAGCACCGACTTGGCCGACCCCACCACCGGCAGGTCCAGCAGCACCCCCAGGTGGCAGGCGACCCCGAAGCGGCGGGGGTGCGCCAGGCCGAAGCCGTCGCACAGGTACACGTCCGGGGTCACCTTGAGCTGCCCCAGCGCCTCCAGGACCGGCGGGGACTCGCGGAACCCGAACAGGCCCGAGATGTAGGGGAAGGACGGCTCGGAGGAGATGGCGACGGACTCGACCACCTCCAGGGTCCGCACGTCCATGACCACGGCCGCCGCGGAGAGCGCCGTGTTGTCCGTGGAGTAGCTGACGTCCAGCCCGGCCACCAGCCGCACCGCGTCCACGTCCAACGGCTCCACGCGGACCCGGTCGGCGAGCCTGCGCTGGAGCGCGACGGCCTCCTTGGGGTCGCTCGGCCAGTTCTCCGGGTCGTCCAGGACCCTCGCGACCCGCTCGGAGATCTCCGACATCCCGATCCTCCCGTTCGTTCGGTGGTACGCGCCCTCCCATCCAATCCCATTACCCGTTCGCGCGCGGCGCACGGGAGCGGGCGGCGGCGCTGTGCGACACTCCACAGCTCCCGGTGCCCGGAGGAGGCGTATGCGCGCTGTACGGTGGTTTCCGCAGTTTTGCACTGACTGGTCAGTTCAAAAACCGGAGGGGGCCGAGGGATGCGACGGGCGACCGGAGCTCGTGTACAGGCCGAGGGCGTCGGGCTCGCCACCCGGGAGGGCCCCGTGTACACCGACGTGGGGTTCACGGCCCGGCCGGGCACGCTCACCGTCTTCCGGGCCGACTCCGGGGGCGGGCGCAGCGCCCTGCTCCTCACCCTGACCGGCCGGATGCGCCCTTCCGAGGGAACCCTGTACGTGGACGGCCACGCCCTGCCCCGGCACGCGCGCCGGGTCCGCCGGATCAGCTCGCTCGGGCTAATGGACGAGGTCAACCCCCTGGACGAGCGGCTCCGGGTCCGCGAGCACCTGTCCGAGGGGCTGCTGCTGCGCATGCGCCCCGCCGCGCGGAGCCTGGCCGACGAGGCCATGGAGGCCGCGGGGCTGGGCGGGCTGGACCGCCGGTCGCTGGTGCGGGAGCTGTCCATGGTCGAGCGGCGCCGCCTCGGGCTGGCCCTGGCCCTGCTGGCCGAACCCCGGCTGCTGGCCGTGGACGACGTCGACGGCGGCCTGGAACCCGGGCACCAGGCCGACCTGTGGCGCACCCTCAAGGCGCTGTCGGACGAGGGGCTGACGGTGGTCGCCACCTGCGCCGACTCCGGCGAACTGGCCGAGGTTGCGGGACCGGACACCCAGGGGCCGATCCCGCTGCGCCAGGACGCGGGCGACCCGTCCGGCTCCGGTTCCGGCGCCGGGTCCCCGTCCGCCTCCGCGACCGGCACCGGAGGCGCGGGCTCCCCCGGTGGCGCGTCCGCCGCGGGGCCGGGTACCGGCGGACGCCGCGGGCGGCACCGCCGCCACGTCGGCCTGGACATCCTGCGCGGCGGCCGGGAGGAGGGCGGGGACCGTGGCCGGGCGTAGGCGTTCGCGCCCGCTCGTGCGCCCCCTCGCGGTACCCCGGCTCGGGCTGCTGACCGTGCGCTCCTTCCTGCGCTCGCCGCTGCCCGCCGCCGCGCTGGCCGCCCTCCTGCTCATCCCGCTGCTCTACTCGGGGATGTACCTGTGGTCGTTCTGGGACCCCTTCGGCCGGATGGAACGCCTACCGGTCGCCCTCGTCAACGAGGACGAGCCGGTTGAGGTCGGGGGCCGCGAGGTCGACGCCGGGGGCGAGCTCACCGACACCCTCCTGGAGCGGGGGGACCTGGACTGGCACCTGGTGAGCGCCCGGGAGGCCGCGCGCGGTGTCGCCGACGGCACCTACTACGTCTCCCTGACCATCCCCTCCGACTTCAGCGCCGACCTGACCTCCCCCTCCCGAGACCGGGAGTCCCCCACCCCGGCGACCCTGGAGGCGCACTACAACGACTCCAACAGCTTCATCGTCCGCCAGCTGGCCGGAAGCGCGTTCCGCGAGATCCAGGAGGCCGCCGCGGCGTCGGCGATCAACGGCTACCTGGACCAGATCTTCCTCGGGTTCAACGAGATCCACGGCAGGACCGAGGAGGCCGCGGAGGGGGCCGACGAGCTCTCCGGCGGCGCGGGCGAGGCCGAGGAGGGGTCCTCGGAGCTGTCCGGGGGCGTCGGCGAGGCGCACACGGGCGCCGGGGAGCTCAGCGGCGGCCTCGACCAGCTGTACGCCGGTTCGCAGGACCTGGCCAGCGGCGCCGCGACCGCCTCCGAGGAGGTCTCGGCCCAGGTGGACAAGCTCGACGCGCTGGCCGACGAGTGGCTCCCGCAGCTGGAGGAGGACATCCCCTCCCTCCAGGAGCACGCCGGGAACGCCGCCGAGGTCACCGCGGCCCTGTCCGCGGCCCTGGAGGAGCTGCCGGAGGTCGACACCGGGGCCCTGGAGGAGGTGGACGGACGCCTGGCGGCCTACCTGGAGGAGCACCCCGAGCTGGAGACCGAGGACCCCGACCTGTACACCCTGCTGTGCGACCTCCAGGAGGCCCTGGATGTCGCCGGGTCGGCGGCCGGGTTCGTCGAGGACAACCGCGACGCGATCACCGCGACCGCCGAGGACGCCGCCGCGCTGAGCGCGGAGGCCGCCGCGCTCTCGGAGGACCTGCCCGCGATGGTGGAGAGGGCGGAGGACGCACGGGAGCGGGCCGACGAGCTGGACGAGGGCCTGGCCGAGCTGGCCGAGGGGTCCGCGCAGCTGCGCGACGGGCTGGCTGAGTCCGCCGACGGCGCCGGTGACCTCGACGAGGGGCTGGGCGAGCTCAGCGGCGGAGCCGACGAGCTGCACTCGGGCCTGGAGGAGCTGGCCTCGGGCTCCGACGAGCTGGCCGAGGGGCTCGACGAGGGCGCGGACCAGGTTCCCACCTACTCCGAACAGGGGCGCGACGACGCCTCCTCGACGATGAGCCGTCCGGTGCGGCTGGACAGCGCCGTCTCCAACGAGGCGCCCGACTACGGGACGGGGTTCACGCCGTTCTTCGTGCCGCTGTCGCTGTGGGTGGGCGCGATGGTGGTGTTCATGGTGCTGCCCGCGCTGTCCTCGCGGGCCCTGGCCTCCTCGGCCCCCTCCTGGCGGGTGGCGCTGGCCGGGCGGGTCGCCCCGCTCCTGCTCGGCGTCGGCCAGGTGCTGGTCATGATGGCCGCCCTGCACCTGCTGCTGGGCCTGGAGGCGGGGAACTGGCCGCTGCTGATCGCCTTCCTGGTGCTGACCGCCGCCGCGTTCGCCGCGACGGTGCAGTACCTGAACGTGGCCTTCGGCGCGGCGGGACGGGTGGTGGCGCTGGCGCTGCTGGTGCTCCAGCTCACCTCGGCGGGCGGAACGTACCCGATCGAGACCAGCCCGGCCTTCTTCCAGGCCGTGGGGCCGTTCCTGCCGCTGCACTGGGGTGTGACCGCGCTGCGCCACATGATCGGCGGCGGCGACCCGGACCTGGTCCGGGCGGCGTTCGGGGTAATGGCGCTGTGGCTGGTGGTGCCCTTGCTGCTCACGTGGTGGACGGTGGAACGCAAGCGCGTGTGGACGATGGGCGCGCTCCACCCGGCGCTGAAGCTGTGACGTGCGCCAGGGTGACGGACATGGCGCGACCTGTACGAGTATGGGCGAGAATGGACCGGATGAGTGCGAGCACGTCCGACCACCCCGTGAGCGGCCGCCGCGAGGCCACCCGGCGCCGCCTGTTCGAGGCCGCGGTCACGCTGATCTCCGAGCAGGGGTACGGCGCCACGACCGTCGACGAGATCGCCGAGCGCGCCGGGGTGGCCAAGGGCACCGTCTACTACAACTTCGGCGGCAAGGGCGAGCTGTACGCGGCCCTGATGGAGTGGGGCGTGACCCGGCTGGCCGACACACTCAAGGACGCGGTGCCCCCGCCCGGGGCCGGCGCCGCCCCCCGCGACGCGCTCGCCGCCGTACTGCGCGCCGGGGTGGTGTTCATCGGCGAGCACGAGTCCCTGGCCCGCCTGCTCATGGCGGAGGCCTGGCGGACCAACCGGGCCTGGTACGCGACGATCCTCCAGATCCGCACCGAGGCGATCGGGGTCATCACCGGCCTGCTGGACGACCTGGCCGCGGAGGGGTCGCTGCGACCGGACCTGGACACCGGCCTGGCCGGGTCCGCCCTGTTCGGCATGGTGGTGACGGTGGCCCTGGACTGGCGCACGCTCCAGCCCGGGCGCCCCGTCGAGGAGGTCCACGCGACGCTGGCCCGCATGGTCGGCGGCCTGGTCGACCCCTCCGACTCCCCCGACCGCACGAGCACCCCGGACACCTGAGAGGACGTACTGCGCGATGGCCACCCTCTATCCCCTGATCCCGCTCCTGGCCGGGGTGGTCATGCTCTGGGCGGTCACACGTGACACGCGCCTGGAACTGCGGCTGCGCCGACACGGGATGCGCGCCAAGGCGCGTGTGATCGGCTACCACGAGACCTCCACGGCCTCCCGGATGATCGTGCAGTTCCGTACCGAGGACGGGCACGAGGTGCACGCCGAGCACGAGAACACCGGATGGACGGCCTCCCGTGCCGGGGAGATCGTGACCGTCGCCTACGACCCCGACACGCCCGAGCGGGCCCGGATCGTGTCCGCGCCCTGGCTGTCGCACTACGTGCGGGTGCTGTTCGGGGGCCTGGGCGCGATCCTGGTGTTCACGGGGCTGCTGCTGGGCTACCTGGCCTGGCGCTGAGGGGCTCCCCGCGCGGGGCGGAGTAGCGGACCAGGCGTGAGGGCAGGGCGCCGTCCAGGGTGGCGCGGGCGCACACGCGCACCCCGCACAGCAGATCGGCCACGCCCGCGCCGTCGGGCCGGACCAGAGCGCTGCTGACGTGCACCGCGGCCACGGCGAGCGCGTACCAGGGCAGGCCCAGGGCCAGGAGGACGACGACGGGCCCCTGGAGCAGGCAGGTGCGCGTCAGGACCCGCCAGCGGGCCGCCGGGGCCGGGTACCCGCGGTCACGCAACGCCAGCCGCACCGAGGCGGCGCCCGGGGTGGCGCGGTCGCGACGCGTCAGCGCGGGAACCAGGGCGAGGGCCCCGCCCAGGCACAGCAGGGCGGTCGTACGCGTCCCGGTTCCCGGTCCCGCGGCGCCGAGCGCGTGCGCCGAGACGGCGAGGGCGGCCGCGCCGAACCACCACAGGCCCAGGTCGAGCAGGGCGCCGGTGAGCCTGCGCACCGGTCCGGGCACAGCGCGGTCCGCGACGGCCGCGGGCCAGCCACGGGCGTACCCGGCCGGGAGCGCCCACCGGGCGAGCAGCCAGCCGAGCAGGGTCGCGGCCGCGCCCCAGGCCACGAGCCCCGGCGGGGCCTCGGCGTAGGCGCACGGGTACAGGCCCAGGAGGCCGGTGGCGCGGACGGCGACCACGGCAGCGGCCAGGGCCGCCCCCAGCAGCACGGTGAACGCGGCGCCGCGGCGGAAGCGGTGCCTGGCCAGCAGTCCGACCGCCAGGAACAGGGCGAGGAGCCCGGCCTCCCCGGGCGCGGGCAGGAGTTCCCGGCCGGACCGGCCGCCGAGGGGGTCCGCGCACAGGCCGTCGACGGAGGCGGGCAGCGGCCAGACCGCGTACGCCGCCAGACCGGCGCCCGCGGCCAGGGCGGCCGCGGTGCACAGGCCCGGCCAGCCGTGCGGGCGGCCGTAGCGGCGGTACTGAAGGCTCAGGTAGAGCGCCGCCGCGCAGACCACCAGCAGCGGGACCCCCGCGACCGCGGCCTCCACGGCGAGCGATCCCCCGCCCGTCGGCTGGCCCATGCGCGTCCCCCCGTCACGTGGTGTTCCCCCTTCGACACGCAACGCTAGTACGCGCGGCGCCGGGGCGAGGGGCGAACGCGGACATTCGCGGCGGCGACCGGGCCCGGGGAGGGTGGGTTCGGTCACCCGGAGCAGGACTTGCCATACTCTCCGCCATATGTGACCTTTGCCCTATTGTCACAAGGCTTCACAGGAGGAAACACCCCTACCGCCCACCCGAGAGGTGGACATTCTCGCCTCCCATGGCAGACTGCCTCCACCACCCGGATATTTCAGCGTTTCACCGGCGAGGTACGATCCCCCACGCCGAAATGCCGCGTTTGTGGTTACCCTGCGGTACGTCCCGTGTCGAGAGCCCCCCACGGACGCAACCCGCGGGGCACGAGGCCGCGCACAGGCGGACCGGGACGCGCCGACTCCCCCCGGCGGCCCCCACCCCCACAAGACCCCGGACGCGGATCGACAGGAGAACCGTGCAGGCAGTACCCGAGCGACGCGGTCGGAGCATCACCTCCCGCATCCGCGCAATGGTCATGATCCCCACCACCGCCCTGGTGGTGCTCTGGCTGGTCCTCACCGTGGCCCTGGCCGGGGACGCGGTCGTCCAGCGCCTCCGCGCCGACGCCACCGACGACCTGGTCGCCCCGGCGGCGATCGGCCTCGTGGACGTGATGCGGGAGCGGACGCAGACGATCGCCCACATCGAGAACCCGGGGGACACTCAGATCGAGGACCAGCTGGCCGAGGCCCGCGAGAGCACCGACGAATCCCTGGGCGCGGTCGTGGGCGAGCTCATCGGCTTCGCCGACATCGCCCCCGGAGAGAGCGGCCACCACATCGAGATGCTGCACGCGCAGTACGGCGAGATCGACGCCATCCGCGCGGCGGTGGACTCGGGAGAGGCCTCCCGCACCGACGTCCTGGACTACTACAACGAGCTGATCCTGCACGGCGCCGACAGCTTCGACAGCCAGACCCGCGCGGGCAGCGACGGGAACGGAGCGGTCAACCCGAGCTTCACCGCGACCTACATGTTCCGCACGGTGGACCTTTTCGCGCGGTCCGACGCCCAGATCGCCCACGCCTTCGCCACCGACGAGCTGACCCTGGAGGAGCAGCGCCAGTTCACCGAGCTGGTCGGCTCCTACGAGAGCATGCTCGCCGCCAACGGCCACTACCTGGAGGGCGAGGGCCAGGAGGCCCGGCTGGAGAACCTTCTGGCGAGCCAGGAGTACGCCGACCTCCAGCGCATGCAGGACGAGATCATCGACCGCCAGGTGACCACCGAGACGGTCACCGACCCGGTGACCCTGGTGCCCAGCGAGGTCCAGGACCTGTCCATGCCGGTGGACTACGCCGCGTGGGACGAGGCCTACGACCACGTCCTGTCCGAGCTCACCGCGATCGGCGCCGACGAGGCCCTGTACGCCGCGGAGGTCACCCGCGCCGAGGCCAACCAGGCCCTGGTCTTCGCCGTGGCGGGCAGCCTCGGCGTCGCCGCCGTCATCGCGTTCGCCTTCGTGCTGGCCCGCCGCTCCTCCAACGCGCTCACCGAGCGCCTGCTGCGCCTGCGCGACGACTCCAACGACCTGTCGGAGAACCGCCTGCCCGACCTCATGCGCCGCCTGCACGAGGGCGAGCGCGTGGACACCGAGGCGGCCCTGCCCGCGCTGGCCGCCGACGACGACGAACTCGGCGACGTGGCCAGGGCGTTCAACACCGCCCAGCGCGCGGCCGTCAACGCGGCGGTGCAGCAGACCGAACTGCGCCAGGGCGTCAACCGCGTGTTCCTCAACATCGCGCACCGCAGCCAGACGCTGGTCCACCGCCAGCTGCGCCTGCTGGACCGGATGGAGCGCGAGCAGGAGGACCCCGAGCAGCTGGCCCAGCTGTTCAAGCTCGACCACCTGGCCACCCGCTCCCGCCGCAACGCCGAGAACCTGCTCATCCTGGGCGGAGAGGCGCCCGGCCGCACCTGGCACCGCCCCATGCCGCTGATCGACGTGCTGCGCGGCGCCATCTCCGAGTCGGGCGACTACACCCGCGTCAAGCGCGAGCGGATCGCCCGCGTGCACCTCAACGGCCCGGCCGTGGCCGACGTCATCCACCTGGTCGCCGAACTGGTCGACAACGCCGCGATGTTCTCCCCGCCGCACACGCACGTGCGCCTGAGCAGCGAGGACGTGCCCAACGGCGTGACGGTCGAGATCGAGGACCGGGGCCTGGGCATGACCGAGAGCGAGTTCGCCTCGGCGAACGCGCTGCTGTCCAGCCCGCCCGAGTTCGACGTGATGCGCCTGAACGAGAAGATGCGCCTCGGCCTGTTCGTGGTCTCGCACCTGGCCCACCGCCACGGCATCCGCGTGCACCTGCGCCCGTCGCCGTACGGGGGCGTGCAGGCCATCGTCCTGCTGCCGCACGAGCTGATCTCCGGCGACCGCTCCCCGCTGCCCTCCGACGAGAGCGGCGAGCACGTGTGGGACGTGCGCGAGATCCTGGACCGCACGCCCGGCGGCGAGCTGTCGTCCGGCAGGCGCGTCAAGCCCGTGCTGACCTCGGTGTCCGCGCCGAAGGAGGAGGCCCCCGCCCGCAAGGACGAGGACCCCGCGGACTCCGCCGGGGGCGATGGGGACGACACCGTGACCGCCGAGGCCGCCGAGGCCCCGGCGGGCGGCGCGGACCTCCTCGACGCGGACGGCGACCGCCCCCCGCTGCCCACCCGGACGCCGCTGCCCACCCGGACCCCGGCCGTCAGCGCGGTCCCCGACCCCGACCCCTCCGCCGCCGAACCGCCCGCCATGGTCGAGGCGGGCGGGGGACGGCCGCCGCTGCCCAAGCGGCGGCCCCAGGAGAACCTGGCTCCGCAGCTGGCCGCCGACCCCGCGGCCGACACCCAGAGCGGCCCCGCGACGGCGGGCGGGTCCTCCTCGAACGCGGCCCAGGACGGCCAGGAGCGTCTGGCGCGCCTGCGCCGGAACATGTCCGCGTTCCAGAAGGGTACGGACCGCGGACGGCGCGAAGGCAAGCAGCAGACCAACGACACCGACAAGGACGCGTAACCGTGACGAGTACTCCCGAAAGCGCCCAGCGTGACAGTGGAAGCGGCGCGGGCAAGAAGGACATCGACTGGCTGCTGGACGAGCTGCTCGACCGTGCGGTGGGCTCCCGCCACGCGATCGTGCTCTCCGCCGACGGGCTGCTGATCGGCCGCTCCCGCGAGCTGGTCAAGGAGGACGCCGAGCACCTGTCCGCGGTGGCGTCCGCGTTCCAGAGCCTGGCCCGGGGCACCGGCCGCCACTTCGGCGGGGGCGAGGTGCTCCAGACCGTCGTGGAGATGGAGAGCGCGTACCTGTTCGTCACCGGTGCCGGCCGGGGGGCGTGCCTGGCGGTCCTGGCCGAGGAGAGCGCCGACGTCGGCCTCATCGCCTACGAGATGAACGTGCTGGTCGAGCAGGTGGGCCGTTATCTGGACGCCGCGCCCAGACGCGAGGGCGCTTCCGGGGAAGCCACGCGATAGGGGACGCCATGCAAGCGCACAACGAGTTGCCGCCCGAGGAGGATCCGCACGGCCTGCCCCAGAGGGACGCGGTCGGCGGGTTCGACGAGGGCGCGGCGGTCGGACAGCAGGACGCCGGACCGTTGGTACGGCCGTACGTGATCGCGCAGGGGCGCGAGCACGCCGACACCGTGCAGCTGGACATGATCAGCGTCGTGATCGCGGCCAAGCGGGCCGAGGTCGACGAGATGGCGCTGGAGCCCGAGCAGATACGCATCCTGGAGCTGTGCCGACGGCCCCAGTCGGTCGCCGAGGTGTCCGCGCACCTGGACATCCCGGTGGCCGTGGTCAAGGTCCTGCTCAGCGACCTGCTCAACCGCGGCCTCGCCTTGGCCCGCGCCCCCTACACAGCGAAGAGCCCGGTCAGCCGGGACGTACTCCAGGCGGTTCTCGATGGCATCCAGCGACTCTGACGACACGCAGGCGCCCGTTCCGGCGGCGCTCAAGATCCTCGTGGCGGGGGGTTTCGGAGCCGGTAAGACCACGATGGTCGGATCGGTCAGCGAGATCGCGCCGCTGAGCACCGAGGAGGTGATGACCGAGGCCAGCTACGGGATCGACGACCTGTCGGGCGTGGAGGCCAAGACGACCACGACCGTGGCGCTGGACTTCGGCCGCATCACCATCAACGACCACCTGGTGCTGTACCTGTTCGGGACCCCGGGCCAGGAGCGGTTCTGGTTCATGTGGGAGGAGCTGTCCGAGGGGGCGCTGGGCGCGGTGGTCATCGCCGACACCCGCCGTCTGGAGACGTGCTTCGCCGCGGTGGACTTCTTCGAGCGGCGCGGCGTGCCGTTCGTGGTGGCGGTGAACTGCTTCGAGGGCGCCCACCAGTACGAGCCCGAGGAGGTCCGCGCCGCGCTGAGCCTGGACCCCGCGATCCCGGTCGTGCTGTGCGACGCGCGTGAGCGCGAGTCGGCCAAGGCGGTGCTGGTGACGCTGGTGAACCGGGTGGCCGAGCGGATGGCCGCCTGAGTCCGCTCCACGGAAGGGGCGGGGGCCGGTCCCCCGCCCCTTTCGCGTGGCCCGCCGGGGACGGACTTCGGGGTTTCGGACGTCCTGCCGGGTTTGCGGACACGTTCGACCCCCCGGAACCGGTGTACACAAGGGGCTTCCAGGTAAAGTGCGCCCCGTGGAGCGCCGCGGGCGCGCCACACCCGCAGACCATGGCCCCGTCCGAGCGGGCCCGCACGAAGGTGACTGGAGTTGCCCATGAAGCGGTTCGAGTGGCGCGACCGGATCCATACCCTGGACGCCGAGGACGACTGTGAGCAGATCGTGCGCATCCTCGGCAGCCACGAGTTCCCGTGGGACATCGAACAGGCCCTGGGCCTGGCCCTGTACCGCACCTACGCCGTGCCCAGCATCGGCGAGCTGCTGGCGCACACGCGCGAGTTCACCGAGCGCACGCAGCACCGCTACGACGACACGGCGCTGATCCTCAACGACATCATGGAGCACGGATTCGGTCCGGGCCGCGGCCGCGACGCGCTGCGCCGGATGAACCAGATGCACCGCTCCTACGACATCAGCAACGACGACTACCGCTACGTCCTGAGCACCTTCGTGGTCATGCCGGTGCGCTGGATCAACGACCACGGCTACGGCTGGCGCAGGCTGAGCGACCACGAGATCGCCGCCAACACCAACTACTACCGCAAGCTCGGCAGGCACATGGGGATCAAGGACATCCCCGAGACCTACGCCGGGTTCCTCGAACTCTTCGACTCCTACGAGCGCGAGCACTTCGCCTACACCGAGGGCGGCCGGGCCGTCTCCGACGCCACCCTGGGGCTGATGGTGGACCTCTACCCGGCCTGGCAGCGGCCCCTGGTGCGCCCCTTCACCAAGGCCCTGCTCGACGACCGGCTCATCCGCGCCTTCGGCTACCCCGAGCCCTCGGTCGCCTGGCGGCGGCTGAGCGCGGGCGCGCTGAGGCTGCGGGCCCGGGTGGTGCGCCTGATGCCGCCGCGCCGGGAGCCGCGCTGGGCCAGGATGAGCCCCAACATCCGCAGCTACCCCCGGGGCTACGACCCGTCCCGGATCGGCACCTTCCCCCAGGGCTGCCCGGTCCCGCACGGCATGGTGACCCGCGAGGTCGCCGCCACGGGCGCCCGCGTGCCCGCGCCGGACCAGGCGGTCGCACCGGCGGGCGGGGAGGCGTCCGCGGGGTCTGACGGGGAGGCGTCCGCGCCGGCCTCCTAGGAGGACGCGCAGAGGTAGCGTCCTCCCGACCCCGATCCCCCCGGACCGACCCCCTCTCCCCGAAGGAACCGCCGATGAAGCGTTTCGACCTCAGAGACGAGATCCACCACCTGGACCACGAGGCCGACTGCGTACGGATCATGCAGATCCTCAACTCCCAGGAGTTCCCCTGGGACATGGGCCGGGCGCTGGGCATCGCCCTGTACCGCACCTACGCCGTGCCCAGCATCGGCGAACTCCTGGGCCGCACCGACGAGTTCACCGGCAGCACCCAGAAGCGCTACGACGACACCGCGCTGATCCTCAACAACATGATGCGGTACGGGTTCGAGCCCGGTCAGGGCCGCGACGCGCTGCGCCGGATGAACCAGATGCACCGCTCCTACGACATCAGCAACGACGACTACCGCTACGTGCTCAGCACGTTCGTGGTCATGCCGGTGCGCTGGATCAACGACCACGGCTACGGCTGGCGCAGGCTGAGCCAGCACGAGATCTCGGCGATCACGCACTACTACCGCAGGCTCGGCCGGTACATGGGGATCAAGGACGTCCCCGAGACCTACGAACAGTTCCGGGAGCTCCTCGACTCCTACGAGCGCGAGCACTTCGCCTACACCGAGGGCGGCCGGGCCGTCTCCGACGCCACCCTCGACCTGATGGTGTCCTTCTACCCGCGGCGCGTGTCCGGGCTGGCCCGGAAGTTCTCCATGGCGATCCTGGACGAGTCGCTCATCGAGACCTTCCGCTACGAGCCGCCCAGCAGGGCGTGGCGGCGGGCGGCGGACCTGGCGCTGAGGCTGCGGGCCCTGGTGGTGCGCCGGATGAAGCCGCGCGAGGAGCCGCTGTGGGCGGAGGACAACCCGAACATCCGCAGCTACCCGAAGGGGTACGACGTCAACCGGATCGGCACCTTCCCGGCGGGCTGCCCCGTGGCGCACGACGTGGACCCGGTGGGGCACGAGGAGCTGTACGGCGGTGGGGAGGGCGGCGCGGCTCCCGAGGGCCGGGAGGCACCGAGGACGGCACCGTCCGCCGCGGCGCCGGAGGCCGCGGAGGCCTCCCCCGCCGCGCGGACCCGGGAGGCTCCGGAGGCCGCGGCCTCCACGGACGGGCGCGCGTGACCGCCGCGGCCGACCCCGCGGCGTCCGGGGGCACCAGGCCCGGGGGCGCCGCGCTGGGAGGGACCGCGTCCGGGGCGGCCGCTCCGGAGGCCGCCGCCCGGAGCACGGTCGGCGGGCCGGGTGCTCCGCTGCCCCGTTCCGTGCACGCCTGGTACGGCAGCGGCGCGGTGGCCACGGGGATCTTCAACACGGTGCCCGGGCTGCTGCTCCTCATCTACCTGACCGACACGCTCGCGGTGAGCCCCGCCCTGGCCGGGGCGGTGGTGCTCCTGCCCAAGGTGGTCGACCTTCTGGTCAGTCCGTATATCGGGATCTGGTCGGATAGGACGCGCTCGCCGTGGGGGCCGCGGCGCCCGTGGATGCTGGCGGGGGCGCTGACCCTGCCGGTGCTGTTCGCCGCGATGTTCGCCGGGCCGCCGCTGGAGGGCGGCTCCGCCGCGGTGTACGTGGCGGCCGTGTTCGTGGCCGCCGCTCTGGCCTCGTCGGTGTTCCAGGTGCCGCACACGGCCATGCCCGGGGAGATCACCTCCGACTACCACGAGCGGTCCACGTTCAACACGTGGCGGACCGCGTTCGTCGGGCTCGCCCTGATGCTGGGCGGCGCCCTGGCGCCGGTCGTCCAGTCGGCCCCCGCGGACCCCGTGGCCGGATACCGGCTGATGGGCCTGCTCATGGGCTGCGTGGTGCTGGTGTCGATGCTGGGCTCGGTGGTGGGCACGCGCCGGGCGCCGCGCCCGGTGTTCGCGCACCGCACGGAGGGTCTGGCGGCCCAACTGCGGGTGGCCTTCGCCCACCGGCACTTCCGGGTGCTCTTCCCCGCCAACCTCCTGATGGCCACGGCGGGCGGCACCATGGTCGCGGGCGTGCCGTACGTGACGGCCAACGTCATGGGCGAGCCGGGCTACACGAGCGTGCTCATGGTGTGCGTGCTGGTGCCGCTGATCGCGTCGGCCCCGCTGTGGCGGCGGCTGTCCCTGCGGGTGGACAAGCGCCGCGCCGCCGGGTACGCGGCGGCGGTGTTCGCCCTGGGCGGTCTGGGCCTGCTGCTCATCCCGATCTGGGGCCTCCCCGGCGCCGTGCTGTCCTCCGTGCTGGTGGGCGTGGGCCTGTCGGGGACGACGCTGCTGCCGTGGTCGATGCTGGCCGACTGCCTGGCCACCGCCGACGCCTCCGGGCGGCGGCAGGGCGGCGTGCTCTCGGGCGTGTGGACCGCCGGGGAGGCCATGGCGCAGTCGGTGGGAACCGGGCTGCTGTCGCTGGCCCTGGCGGTGAGCGGCTACGTGGAGTCCGGGGCCGGGGAGGCGGTCCGGCAGAGCGACGAGGCGCTGCGCGGCATGCTGGTCGGCAGCACGCTGGTGCCCGCCGCGGTGATGCTGTGCTGCCTGGTGCCGCTGGCTTTCTACCGGCTGACCGCCGAGGAGGCGGCCCCGCGCTGACCGGAGGTGTGGCTGGCGCGGCACCCGGGGTCGCCGCCTCCAGCGGCCCGACGGGCCTCGGTGGCGGGACGCACGAGCGTTCCGCCACCCCCTCAGGGGAGCAGGACGATCCTGCCGCGCCCGTGACCGGGGGCCGGCTCCCGGTGGGCACGGGCCGCCCCGGAGCGGTGAGCGGCGCGGGGTCCCCGCCTCCGGTCCGCCCCGGGCCGCCTCCCGGAGCGGTGACCGGCACAGGGCACCACGGGGTGGTCGTTCCGGAACGACCACCCCCGAAGGGTCCCCGCCTCAGCGGCCCAGGCGGCGCCACAGCGGGCGCGGGAGCAGCCGCATCCCCGCGAAGAGCGGCTGGAGCACGCGCGGCGCCCACACGGTGGTGGCCCCCGAGCGCAGCCCGGCCGACATCGCGTCCGCGACCTGGCCAGGCGTGGCCGGGAAGGGTGCGGGCGCCACGTGCGCCGACATCCGCGTCGGCACGTAGCCCGGCCGCACCACCAGCACCCGCGCGCCGGACCCGTGCAGGGAGTCGGCCAGGCCCTGCGCGAAGCCGTCCAGGCCCGCCTTGGCCGACCCGTACACGAAGTTGAACCTGCGCACCCGCACCCCCGCCACGGAGGAGAGCACCACGAGCGTCCCGTGGCCCTGCTCGCGCAGGCGGGCGGCCACGGCCAGGTCGGCGGACACGTGCCCGGTGTAGTTGACGGCGGCGGCGCGGGCGGCGGCGGCCGGGTCGGCCTCGTACTCGGACTGCTCGCCCAGCACCCCGAACGCGTCCACCACCACGTCCAGATCGCCCACCAGCTCCACCGCGGCCGCCACGGTACCGGTGTGGGTGTCGGGCAGACCGGCGTCGAAGTCCACCGAGTGCGTCCGCGCCCCGAGAGCGGTGAGCGCGCCCGGCGGCGAGGGCACCCCGCCCCGGGCGGCCAGCACCACCTCGCGGGCGCCCTCGCGGACCAGCCGTTCGACGATGGCCAGGCCGATCTCGCTGCGGCCGCCGAGCAGCAGCACGCTCCGCACCGCTCCCACCGAGTCGCGCACGGCTGTCCCTGCCTTTCCGGAAGTTCGTGTTTCTTTTGGGCCTCCGCTCCGCTTCGGCCCGCCCGTCGCCCACCACCGCCCGCCGGGGGGCGCTCCGCGCCGAGGCGGGCTACCACCCTCAACGGACGCTACGCGCAGCACTTGTCCTGTTCGGGCGTCCTCCGATGCGGGAACCTTCGGTGCCTCCGGTGAGACGGCCCGTCCCTCGCAGTCTCGCCTCCGCCACGTCCAGAACCCCGTGGGCGCCCGGACAACTCCTCTCGCGCTGAGCTCGTTCGAAGAAGAGGTCCGGGGACGGCCGTCATCGTGCCACCGAAGGGCCGCGCTGTCACAGCAGCCGCAGTCGGCGGGCCAGGTCCGAGACCAGGACCCCGTCCGGGTCGGCCCGCCCGCGCACCCGGCGCCAGGCGGGCAGGCCGGGGTACATGGCGTGCACGGCCTCGGGGCTGGCCCGGCTGTCCTTGGCCAGGTACAGGCGGCCCCCCGCGTCGGCCACGCGCTCGTCGAAGCGGTGCAGCAGGGGGCCTAGACCGGGCAGGTCGGCGGGCAGGTCCACGGCCAGCGACCACCCCGGCCGGGGGAAGGAGAGCGGTCCCGGTGTGGGCCGCCCCATCCGCTTGAGGACCGCCAGGAACGAGGGCGCGCGCGTGCGCGACAGCTCCCCGGCGATCCACTCCAGGACGTCCTGCGCGCCGAAGGGCACCACGAACTGGTACTGCACGGCACCGTGCCTGCCGTACAGCCGGTTCCACCCGTCGAGCGCGTCCAGCGGGTGGAAGTAGCCGCCCACCGGCTGGATCCGGCCGCGCCGCCTCCTGGGCGCCCGGCCGTGTTCGAGGGCGTTGAACGCGCCGACGGTCCACCGGTTCAGGGTCGCCGTCGGCGGGGTCAGGGGCGGCACGGTCAGGCTCGTGTTCCGGTACCGCAGCGGGTCGCGGCGCAGCGGTTCCGGGAGGTCGCCGGGCTCGGCGTGGTGGGCGCGGGTGACCACGCCCCGGCCCAGACCGTCCCCGCGGGCGAACAGGTCCAGCCAGGCCACCGAGTACCGGTGGCCGGGGCGCGCCATCAGCTCCAGGGTGGCCTCCAGGTCCGGCGTCCGGTCGGTGTCCACCCGCATGTACGCGGTCCGGACGGGGAGCACGCCCAGGGTGGCCTCGGTGACCGCCCCGGTCAGGCCCATGCCGCCGACGGTCGCCCAGAACAGGTCGGGGTCGCCGCCGGGTTCCGGTCCCAGGCGGCGCGTGCGCCCGTCCGGGGTGACCAGGGTGAGGGAGCGCAGGTGCGCGCCCAGGGAGGAGTCGGTGTGGTGGTTCTTGCCGTGGACGTCGGCGGCGACCGCCCCGCCCAGGGTGACGCGGCGGGTCCCGGGGGTGACGGGGACGAAGAGGCCGCGGGGCAGCAGGTGTGCGAGCAGGGCGTCCACGCTGGTGCCCGCGGGGGCGGTGACCTCGCCGCGTTCGGCGTCCACGCGCACGGGGCCGGTGAGCCCGGTGCAGTCCAGCACCAGGCCCCCGGCGTCTTGGGCGGCGTCGCCGTAGGAGCGCCCGAGCCCGCGCGGCAGCGCCCCGCGCTCCCCCGCCCGGGCGAGCGCCTCGGCGACCTGGGCGGGCGTGCGGGGGCGCACGACGCGGGCGGCCGTGGGCGCGGTGCGTCCCCACCCGCGCAGGAGGACCGGCCGGTCCGGCTGCGGGTTCACAGGTGGATCCCCGCTGCGACCAGGACCGCGAGTCCGCAGAGGATGAGCTGGAGGGGCCGGTCGCGCAGGGCGATCTCCTCGGGTTCCTCCCCCACTCCCCGGTCCACGAGCAGGTTGTAGCGCAGGACGAACATGATGAACGGCACGATACTCAGCGCGTGGAAGACCGTCCTGGGCCCGTCGCCCGGTTCCAGCGCCCACAGGCAGTAGGTGACGATCATGGCGCCCGAGGCCATGGTGCGGGTCTGGGAGAGGTAGGCGGTGCTGTAGCCGCGCAGGGCGGGCCGGACCGCGGCCGCCGCGGCGGCCGCTCCCGCGGGGGCGTCGCCGTTCGCAGCGGACGCGGCGCCGGACGCGCGCAGTTCGGCCTCGCGCTTGCCGACCACCACCAGGAGCGCGGCCAGCGACACCACGATCACGAACCACGAGGTCAGCGGCACGCCGACGGCCACCCCGCCCGCCACCGCGCGCAGCACGTGGCAGGCGGCGACCGCGACCAGGTCGCACACCACCAGGTCCCGCAGGTAGCGGGTGTAGACGAGCGTGAGCAGCACGTACCCGGCGACCAGCGCGGACAGCACGGGGTCGCCCAGCGCCAGGGAGGCCAGCGGCGCGGCGGCGCTGAGAGCGGTCCCGACCGCGACGGCCACGGGGGCGGGGAGCGCGCCGGAGGCCACCGGGCGGTGGCGCTTGCGCGGGTGCGCGCGGTCGCGTCGTGCGTCGTGGACGTCGTTGAGCAGGTAGGTGCCGCTGGCGGCCGCGCAGAA
Organism: Nocardiopsis sp. CNS-639; assembly: GCF_000381685.1. Lineage (NCBI taxonomy): Bacteria > Bacillati > Actinomycetota > Actinomycetes > Streptosporangiales > Nocardiopsidaceae > Nocardiopsis > Nocardiopsis sp. CNS-639. The sequence continues at coordinate 263,933 of NZ_KB906859.1, read as the reverse complement.
CAGGGCGAACACCGCCGCGCTGGTCAGCAGCGCCCCGGCCTGCGTCAGGGCCCCGGCCGCGGCGGGCGCGGCCAGGACGAGGAGGTTCTTGAGCCACTGCCGGGGGCGGCACGCGCGGACGAGCGCGCCGATCGTCCCCCCGTCGCCGCGCGGAGCCCCGGCCGCCGCCGGTCCCGTGGCCCGCGTCCTCTCCGTCACCGCGGCCGGGGGGCGCGGTGACGCACGCCGACGCGCCCGGTCGGGCGCGTCGGCGAGGGACGGGCGCGGGGGTCAGTGGTGGTGGTCACGACGGCGGCCCGTGACGAACAGGACGACCGCGACGCCGATGAATCCGACACCGACGACGAGGCAGACGACGGGCAGGGTGGTCTGGAGGAGGGGCAGCACGGTGCGTCCCTGCTCGGAGTTGGCGACCGCGTTCTGGACGGACTCGTCGTTGGAGACGAGTTCGGCGTCGAACAGCGTCAGGACCTCCTCGCCGTCCACGACGACGACGCGGTTCTGGTCCTCGCCGATCTTGAGGGGGGAGCCGGTGACGGGCTCGATCCAGTAGGTGCGGGTGATGGAGAAGACCTCGTCGCCGGTGACGTCGCCCTCGCCCTCCATCCCGGCCACCGAGCGGGGCAGGGTGCGCTCGCCGATGACCTCGTCCTCGACCTCCTGGACGAACCTGTAGGCCTCGACGCCCCCGACCTCCTCGATCCCCTGGAACTCCATGGGGACGACCTCCCGCGCGGTGGTCTCGTAGAAGTCGTAGTCGCGCTGCTCGGTGAAGAAGGGGAACTTCCAGGCCTGGCCGCTCTGGGCGACGGACTCGTCGTTGACCATGGAGTCGCAGCAGTCGACCGCCTCCCCGGTGACGCGGTCGTGCCCGGCGCGGCGGCTGCTGGAGGTGATGCCGAAGTCGGTCTCGGCGTCCCTGACCCAGGTGAACTGGTCCCACACCACCGTCTCGTCGGTGCTGGAGGCCACGTCGGCCCGGATGGTCGAACGCGCCTCCAGGGTGGCGTCCTCGACGAGCTCGACATCCTCGATGTTGAAGTAGGTGGCCCCGTCCGCCTCGAGGACCGTTTCGCTGTAGTAGTCCAGAGGGGTCTTCATCAGGGAGCTCGACAGCCACGTGCGCATCATGGGGGCAAAGGCGAGGAAGAAGACCCCAAACGCGACGAGAACGACCGCAACAGTACGGCGCATGTGCCCTCCTGGGCGTATGAGAGTCCAGATCTGGAACTGGGTCTAGTGGAACTAGGTTCAGTTCCGGGTAGAGTACTGCCCAGTAGCGAACGACGTCACCAGGGCGTGTCGAAATTTTTATAACGCGTTCTAGTGTTACTCGTTCCTCCCTCCACCCAGTCCGGGAAGGCCCATGGCGCCCACCTCCTCCTCCGCGCCCGGGGACCCCGCCGCCGGTGCCCACTTCGCCAGCGCGCGCACCCCCGACCCCTCGCTGGTGCTGCCGCAGGTCGACGGCCGCCACGAGTCCCTCGACGGTGTCCGCGCCGTGGCCGCCCTGATGGTCCTGGTGTTCCACGTGGCCACCGAGACCGGCGACTCCCTGGCGCCGGGGGTGCTGGGCGGCCTGCTGTCCGCCTTCGACGTGGCCGTGCCGCTGTTCTTCGCGCTCTCGGGCGTGCTGCTGTACCGCCCCTGGGCCCGCGCGGCCCTGGACGGGGTGCGCGGGCCGCGCGCCCGCCCCTACCTGTGGCGCCGCGCCGTGCGCGTCCTGCCCGCCTACTGGCTGGTGGCCGTGACGGCGCTGCTCGTCTACTCCCGGGACGAACTCGGCTCGCTCCGGTACTGGTGGGAGGTCCTGACCCTCACCTTCCCCTTCAACACCGACCCGCCGTGGGTGGGCACCGGCCCCTACGGCCTCGGCCAGATGTGGAGCCTGTCGGTGGAGGTCAGCTTCTACCTGCTGCTCCCGCTGTTCGGGCTGGTCCTGGCCCTGTGGGCGCGCGGCGGCCGGAGCGTGGACGCCCGGGGCCGGCGGCTGCTCGCGGGCCTGGGGGTCATGGCGCTGCTGGGCCTGGCCGCGCTGGTCCCGCAGTTCTATCCCGAGCCCCGCGAGTACATGCACGCCTGGCTGCCCCGTGCGGCGGGCCTGTTCGCCGCCGGCATGGCGCTGGCCGTGCTCTCGGAGTGGGCCTGGCGCGAACCCGGCGCCGACGGCCCGGTGCGCCGCCTGTGCCGGACCCTGAGCTCCTCTCCCGGGGTGTGCTGGCTGGTCGCGGGCGGGTTCTTCGCCCTGAAGGCCACCGAGGCCTCCGGCGGCCGCTTCATCGGCTCCGGCGACATCTGGACCTCGGCCGTGGACTCGCTGGCCGGGATCGGGTTCGCGTTCTTCCTGATCGCCCCGTGCGCGCTGGCTCCGCGCCCGTCGGGGCCCGCCCTCCCGCTGCGGGAGGCGCGGGCCTGGCGCGGGGGCCGGTGGCTGGACTCGCTGCTGCGGCACAGGGTGTGCCAGTTCCTGGGGCGGATCTCCTACGGCGTGTTCCTGTGGCAGTTCATGGTGCTCTACCTGTGGCGCGACTTCACCGGCCAGGAGATCTTCACCGGGTCGTTCTGGCTGGACGCGGTGCCGGTGACGATCGGGACCGTGCTGCTGGCCGCCGCGAGCCACCGGTGGGTGGAGGAGCCCAGCCGCCGGTGGTCCCACCGCCTCTCCCGCGGACGGTCCTCCGCCTAGCCCCCGGCCCGGTCGTCCTCCTCGGGCGCCCACGGGTTGCCCTCCACCGTCGGCGCCATGCCGCCCACCGACACCCAGTTCAGGCACAGCCCGCCCCGGTCCTCGGGGCCTTCGGGCACGAACACCGACAGCTGCTCGCCGGGGGCGCCCGCGGGCACGTACCAGGTGCCGTTCTCCTCCGCGGCGGGCAGCTCGACCTCGATCCAGTCGTCGCCCAGCGCCACCACCACGCCGACGTCCTCCTCGGCCGTGTAGCCGAGCGTGACGACCTGGGCGACGCCGCCGTGCGCCTCCACCGGCCAGGACACCAGCCCCTCCCAGGGCTCCAGGCACTCGTCCGCGGGCCCGGGTGCGAACATGTCGCTGTCGTCGGAGGGCCGCGCCGGGACCAGGAACCCGGCGTCGTTGAACACGTACGCGGTGGCGGCCGCCTCGGGCACGGCCATCCGCTCGGCCACGTCGTCCGACGCCAGCGGCGGCAGCACCCACGAGCTCAGGCGGCGCTGGCCGTTCCACTCCAGGACCACGTCCTCGGGGACAGGGCGCGCGTACAGGCCGCCCTCCTCCGGGACGTCCGCCAGCGCCGTGCGCACCGTGTCCAGGTACCACTGGAGGCGGTCGCCGCTCAGTGTCTGCGCGTAGGCGTGGGTGGAGTAGCCCGCCGCCACCGCGTACACCGCCGTCGCCAGCGCGGCCGCGACCCGGGCGGCGCGCCGGGGCCGCACGCGGTAGGGCTCCCCGCCCTCCGGGGCCGGCGAGGCGCCGCCGACCAGGGCGCGCGCCCGCTCCTCCCTGGTGGGCAGGTAGGCCAGGGCCAGGCACAGGGCGAACACCAGCGCCGCGTCCGCCACGTACCGGGGATCGGCGGCGGCCACGTCCTGGAACCGGCCGCGCGCGATGATCGTCGGGATGACGTCCACGACCACCAGGTAGGCAAGCAGCAGCACCCAGGCCCGCCACGCCCCGCGCCGCATCCGCAGGCTGACCAGCACGATCACGGCGAAGACCGCCCAGGCGGCCAGCACGGTCACGCCCGGCACGTCGACCAGGCCACCGGTCGGGGTGACCGGACCCCACTCCAGGGGTCCGCCCAGGGCGCCGACCGGGAACACCTCGGTGAGCAGTCCGCGCAGCATCGTCAGGGCGGGCTCGCTCTGGGGCACGCCCGCGCCCTCCCCGCCCCCGGCCGCGCGCATCCGCACCAGGTAGAACACCGCGTAGGCGGCCAGCAGCGCGCCCATCGCCGTCCAGAACGGGCGGTGCAGGGCCCACGCCCGCCGGGCCCCGGCGATGAGCCCGCCGGGGTAGAGGTGGGCGACGGCCACGGCGAACAGCACCGGTGGCAGGAACATCGCCTTGACCGTGAACAGCATGCCGAACGCGACCGCGCCGCCCGCCCGCCAGGCCAGGCGGTGGTCGTCCGTGCGCAGGTAGCGCACGGTCCACAGCACGGCGAGCACCAGGGCCAGCTGAAGGGGGACCGCGTTGAGCGCCGCCGACCACCAGCCCAGCACGGGCACGGTCAGCGGGGCCAGCGCGTACACGGTCAGCGGGACGAGCAGCGCCCAGCGGCGGCCGAACAGCTCCCACACCAGGCGCAGGAACCCCACGAGCGCGGCGGCCTGGAGGGCGAGCATGGTGCCCGCGCTGACCCACCACTCGTAGGGCCACAGGGCGGTCTGGAGGTAGACGAGGAACAGCGCCCCGGGCATCAGGTGGCCCTTGTGCAGGGTGAGCAGGTAGTCCGGCCCCAGGTCGCTGGCGTGGGCGTTGGCGAAGAAGAGGTAGTCGTCCTCCACGAAGTAGGACTCGCCCAGCACGTAGGCCCGCAGCCCCACGGCCCCCAGCACCACCACCAACCCCACGAGGACCAGCCGGTCGCGGGCCAGGCGGCGGGCGGCAGCCCACGCGGCGCGGACCGTTCCACCGGGGCCGGGGCCCTTCCCGGGGGGTTCCTCAGCGGGGCGGCGTACCCTGGGTGCCCCGACCGGGCCGGGCCGCGCGGCTTCGGCGCCCGGACCGTCGTGCCCGCGCGCGGTGGGGGGAACAGGCGGCATCGGCATCTCTCCCGCCGTAGTTGGCCGATCCGGAGAAGGGGTGCCAGAATACAACACGTTCCACTTTTTCCCTGGACCCTTGTCGCAGGCCTTCCCGGCCTGGATGCCCGGAACAGGAACACGATCCAGGTGCCGTGTTCCGGCGGGTCGCGAGCACCGTGGAGGTGATGCGGGTGGGGCTCGAACAGGTCCGCCGCGACTGGACGCGGCTGGGTTCCACCGAACCCCTGTGGGCGGTGTGCGTGGACCCCGCCAAGAGGGGCGGCGGCTGGGACGACGACGAGTTCCTCGCCTCCGGACGGGCCGACATCGACCCGTCCGTCGCCCGCCTGGAGGAGCTGGGCATCCGCCCCGAGGGAGGCCGGGTGCTGGACTTCGGGTGCGGCGCGGGACGGCTGTCCAACGCCCTGGCCGCGCACTTCCCCGAGGTCGTGGGGGTGGACATCTCCGCACCGATGCTGGAGGAGGCCCGCCGCCTGGACCGCTCCGGGGGGCGGATCGAGTTCGTGCTGAACGAGCGCCCGGACCTGTCGGTGTTCGGGGACGCCTCCTTCGACCTGGTCTACACCGACCTGGTCCTCCAGCACCTGCCGCCCGCCCTGGCCGAGGGCTACGTGCGCGAGTTCGCGCGGGTGCTGCGCCCCGGCGGGGCCATGGTGCTGGGCGTGCCCGAGTCCGAGCGGCGCACCTTCAAGGGGCTGGTGTTCCGGTACGCGCCGTGGCCGCTGGTGGCCCTCGCCCAGCGGGTGCTGCTGCGCTACCCGGCGCCGATGCGGATGCACACACTGCGCACCGAGCGGATCGCCGAGCTGGTCCCGGGCGGCCGGATCGCCGCCTCCGACGAGTACTGGGGCGGCGACCACTGGCGCCACCTGCGCCACTTCGTGGTGCTGGAGGCGGGCACGTGACCGCGAACGCCGCCGACGAGGGCACCGTCCCCTTCCGCGCCACCCTGGGCCGGTCGGTGCGGCTGTTCACCGCCTTCCGCAGGGAGCAGACCGACCCGGCGTTCTTCTACGGCACGCTCGCCCGCGACACCGTCGCCCAGCTGCGCTCCTACACGCCCCTGGACGGCAGGCTCGTGGTGGACGTGGGCGGCGGCCCGGGCTACTTCGCCGACGAGCTGAGGGCGGCCGGGGCCCGCTGCCTGTGCGTGGACGCCGACGCCCACGAGATGACGCTGCACGGGCGCGACGCCGACGCGTACGGCGTCCAGGGCAGCGCCCTGGACCTGCCGCTGCGCAGCGGTTCGGTGGACGTGTGCTTCTCCTCCAACGTGCTGGAGCACGTGCCGGACCGGACGCGGATGGCCGACGAGATGGTGCGGGTGACCAGGCCGGGAGGGCTGGTGTACCTGTCGTACACGCTGTGGCTGTCCCCGTGGGGCGGGCACGAGACCTCGCCGTGGCACTACCTGGGCGGCGCGTACGCGGCGGAGAGGTTCGCGCGGCGCCACGGCCGTCGGCCCAAGAACGACTTCGGCCGCACCATGTACGCCGCGCACGCCGGGGAGATGCTGCGCTGGACGCGCGGGCGCACCGACGTGGACGTGGTGGACGTGCGCCCCCGCTACCTGCCCGGATGGGCCAGGCCGGTCGTGCGGGTGCCGCTGCTGCGCGAGGTCGTCACCTGGAACCTGCTGCTGGTCCTGCGCAGGCGCTGACCGGCGGGCCCGGGTCCTGGCCGGTGGGGCGGATGAGGCTCCGACCCGCGACGGTCCCGTACCCATGGCGGGGCAGGACGGTCGGAACCCGCCACGGGCACGGGGTCGCGGCGAAGGAAGCCGGGGGTCCGGGCCCGCTCACTCCAGGCCGAACGGCATCCTGCGGCGCGTGTGCTGGAGGCTGACCCAGTGGTCGGCGGTGAACTCCTCCATCGCCCACTCGCCGCCGAACCGGCCGATCCCGGAGTGGTTCTCGCCGCCGAAGGCGGTGTTGGCCTCGTCGTTGAGCGTGGAGTCGTTGACGTGCGTCATGCCTACCCTCAGGCGGCGGGCGAAGCGCACCCCCCGCTCGGCGTCGCGGGTGTACACCGCGCTGGACAGCCCGTACTCGGTGTCGTTGGCGATGCGCAGCGCGTCCTCCTCCCCCTCGGCGCGGATGACCGTGGCCACCGGGCCGAACACCTCCTCGGCCGCGCTCGGCGCGCTGTTGTCGGCCAGCAGCAGGTGGGGCGGCAGGACCCTGCCCGCCGGTCCGGTCGGTTCGCCGGACAGCAGGAGCCGTGCGCCCTGCTCGACGGAGCGCTCCACCACGTCCCGCACGCCCGCGCAGTGCTCGTCGTCGATGACGGGGCCGATCCGGGTGGCGGGGTCGGAGGGGTCGCCCACCCGCAGCGCCCGGGCGCGCACGAGCATCCGCTCGACCAGCTCGTCGTGGACGGCGGCGGTGGCCACGACCCGGTTCGTGGCCATGCAGATCTGGCCCTGGTGGTAGTAGGAGCCGAACACGGCGGCGTCCGCGGCCAGGTCGAGGTCGGCGTCCTCCAGCACCACCAGCGGCCCGTTGCCGCCCAGTTCGAGCGCGCGCCTGGTGAGCGGGGCCTGCCGGGCGATGTGGCGGCCGACCTCGGTGGAGCCGGTGAACGAGATCATCCGGCAGAGCTCGTGGGTGGCCAGGGCGTCACCGATCTCGCCGCCCCTGCCGACGACCACGTTGACCACCCCGGGCGGCAGCCCGGCCTCCTCGTAGATCCGGGCGAGCAGCAGCCCGCCCGTGACCGGGGTGTTCTCGGCGGGTTTGAGGACCACGGTGTTGCCGAGGGCGACGGCGGGCGCGAGGGAGCGGTGGGAGAGCTGGAACGGGAAGTTCCACGGGCTGATCACCGTGACCACGCCGAGGGGTTCGCGGTAGACGCGGTTCTCCTTGCCCGGGGTGATGCCGGGCAGGATCCGGCCCATGACCCGCGTGGGGTAGGAGATCACCTCGACCATGCCGCTGCGCACCAGCCCCCACTCGAACTCGGCGCGCTCGCGGATCGCCCCGGCCTCGTGGACCAGCCAGTCGACGATCTCCTCGCGGCGCGCGTCCAGGACGCGCAGGGCGCGGACGAAGACCTCGGCGCGCTCGGCGGCGGGGGTCGCGGCCCAGCCCGGCCACGCCCGCTGCGCCTCGCGGTAGGCCAGGTCCACGTCGCCCTCGTCGGCCAGGCGGAACTCGGTCAGGACCGTGTCGTCGTAGGGGTCCACGTCCTGGACGACGCTCCCGGACGACCCGTGCCGCCACTGGTCCCCGATCGGCATCCGGTCCAGTCCCGTGTAGGCGTCCGGCCTGCGATCCGCGTGCATCGGCCCTCCCCTGCTTCGGCGTCACTGGTGCCACGGTCGCCCCTGCCCGGGGCGCGGGCAACGGGACTTGCCGCCTCTTGGCCAACTGTTCAGCGACTCCGCGACCGCCCTTGTCGCCCGGTGTCCTCAGCGGGCGGGGGTGAGCAGGAGTTCGCTGACGACGCGGCCGTCGGCCTCGGTGACCGTGGCCGTCCAGCCGCCCAGGTCCACGCTCTCCCCGGGCTCGTCGGGGATGTGGCCGAGCAGGACCAGGACCATCCCGGCGACGGTCACGTAACTGCCCCGGGGCCGGTCGGTGAGGACGACGCCGAGGTCCTCCAACTCGTGGACGGGGTACACGCCGGGCAGGCGCAGGGCGCCGCCGTCCAGCCGGGCGGGGGCGCGCTCGTCGGTGTCGGTCTCGTCGTAGATCTCGCCGACGACCTCCTCCAGCAGGTCCTCCAGGCTCACGATGCCGCTGACCTCGCCGCTCTCACCGATCACGACGGCCAGCTGCTGGCGTTCGACGGTGAGCCGGTGCAGGGCGGCGGAGACCGTCAGCGAGTCGGGCAGCAGCAGCGGTTCGCGGGCCAGCTCCCGGGCCGTGCCCTCGCCCCGCAGGAGGTCGGACCAGTGCACCACGCCGACGACGTCGTCCACGTCGTCCCGGCCGACCACCGGGGCGCGCGAGTGGCCGTGCTCGGCCAGGAGCAGGGCCGCCTCGCGCGCGGGCAGGTCGGCCGGGACGGTGTCCACGTCGGGGCGCGGGACCAGGACCTGGCGCAGCGTCCGCCCGGTGATGTCGAAGGCCCCGGAGAGGATGGTGCGCTGTTCGGGGGTCATCTGGCCCTGGGCCTCGATCATGTCGCGCAGCTCCTCCTCGGTGGCCTCCTCCCTGGCGCCGTGCGGGTCGACCCCGCCGAGCCGGACGACCAGGTCGGTGGAGGCGCTGAGCAGCCAGATCGCGGGGCGCGAGAGCAGCGCCAGCGCGTTGAGCGGGCGGGCCACGAGCAGTGCCCAGGGCTCGGCGCGCTGCATGGCGATGCGCTTGGGAGCGAGTTCGCCCAGGACCAGGGTGACGAAGGTGAGCACGACGGTGACCAGAACGACCGACACCGGGGCCGCGTAGGAGCCGAGGAAGCCCAGCGGCTCCACCAGCGGGCGGGCCAGGGAGACGGCGGCGGTGGCGGAGGCGAGGAAGCCCGCGAGGGTGATGCCGATCTGGATGGTGGCCAGGAACCGGTTGGGGTCGCGGGCCAGCCGGGCCACCGCGCGCCCGCCCGGGCCGCGCTCCTCCAGCCGCCTGATCTGCCCCTCCCGCAGCGTGATCAGGGCGATCTCGCTGCCCGCGAACACGGCGTTCACCACGACCAGGACCAGGACGAGGCCGATCTGGGCCCCGATGCCCTCCATGGGACTCCCCCGCGGTCGACTGTCGGTGTCTGGAGCTGGGATTCCTTCCCCGAAACCCGGGGGCCACACCACCAGGGGCCGTGGTCCACGCACCGCCCGGGCCCCGCCCGCGGCACGGCCTGACCACATGCGGACAAAGACGAGTCCGAATGGCCTCTCGTTCATTTCAGCGCTGTTACCGCAGGTAGGAACGCACAGGGGTCACCGCGAAGGGCGGTCGCCCCCTCCAGGAGGCTCTTACGCACCTGTTGTAACCTTCCTCTCCGATACCCCTCTTTCACCCTCTGGAGTTCCCGTGTCCGGTTCGACCGGCGTCAACCCCGTCGACGCCATGTCCGAGGCCCAGGAGGCCGAAGCCCTGGCCGAGGCGATGGTCTTCCTCGGCACCGACTTCGAGGCAGCCGTCGAAGGCCTGACGGGAGCCGTGTCCGAGCACGTGACGGGCGGTCTGGACGACTACGACCTCGACACCATGGAGCACATCCGGAGGGTCGCCCAGAACGGCATCAACCTCGCGCAGAACGTGCAGGGCGCTGACCTGGCCATCACCGACACCGACCACGAGAACGCCGAGGAGTACCAGGAGGGCCTGGAGTCCCTCGACATCCGGATCAACTTCTGATCCCTGTCCCCCGTCCCCACCGACCGCGGAGACCCCTGCCGTGAGCGACCTCTCCTCCATGTCCCTCGGCCTGCCCGAGGACATCGACGCCGACGTCGGCGCCATCGAGTCGGGCGCCGACCAGCTCGACACCGTTCGCCAGAACATGCTCGGCCAGTCCGAGGGCACCCACAGCCGGTTCCGGTCCTCCGCCGGAGAGTTCACCGACCTCGTCGCCTGGAACATCGTCTCCAGCTCCTCCCAGGAACTGTCCTCCTGGCAGGAGGCCGCCGCCTCCCTGACCTACGGCGCGGCGGTCCTGCGCCAGTGGGGGCTCGACATCGAGACCTACCGTGCCGAGCGCGCCAAGCTGGAGACCCGCTGGGAGGAGGAGAAGGCCGACGCCGAAGCGGCCGTCGGCGCCTCCGAGGGGAGCGGTTCCATCCTCGGTGAGGGAACCCGTGAGGGGATGAAGGTCGCCCAGCTGGAGAGCCTGCGCGAGGAACTGCTCTCCGAGCACTCCGGACACTGGGAAACCCTGATGGAGCAGGCCGAGCAGACCGAGAGGGACCTGCGCGACGGCCCGAGCCAGGAGTCCCTGGAACGCCTGGTCGAGTCGTCCCTGCTCACCGGCAGCCAGCTGACCTACTTCGGTGACGCGGTCCCCGGCATGGTCCCGGACGAACTGAGCGGTGACGAGCACCCGTCCGTCGTCAACCTGTGGTGGACCTCGATGACCGAGGAGGAGCAGGAGCAGGCCGTGCGGGACCATCCCGAGCTCCTGCGCGAGCTCGACGGCATCCCGGCGGCCGTGCGCGACCGGCTGAACCGCGACCATCTCGACGACGAGATCGAGCGGTTCGAGGAGGAGATCGCCGAACGGGACGAGGAGATCGGGGAGGCGGCCGCCCGGGGCAGCAACGGGTCCGACGCGATCGCTCTGGCCATGGCGAACGACGACACGCTCGACAGCCAACTCCAGGAGCTGAAGGAGCTGCGGGAGAGCCTGGAGGACGAAAGCGCTGACAGGTACCTGCTGGCTCTGGACACCGAGGGCGACGGACGGGCGATCGTGGCCAACGGCAACCCCGACACCGCCGACAACGTGGCGACCCTGGTGCCGGGCACCACGACGACCTGGGAGAGCATCAACGACCAGATGGGACGCGCGGACGCATTGGCGGACTCCGCGAACCGGGTCAGCCGCGACGAGGACCACTCCGTCATCAGCTGGATCGGCTACGACGCCCCCAACGTTCCCGAGGCGGCCTTCGAAGGACGGGCGGAGGACGCGGTCAGCGAGCTGAGCAGTTTCCAGGACGGACTGCGCTCCACCCACCAGGGACCGCCGTCCCACAACACCGTCATAGGCCACAGTTACGGTTCCACGGTGGTCGGGCACACCGCGCAGAGCGACGCCGGGCTCGACACGGACGAAGTGATACTCGTGGGCAGCCCCGGAACCAACGCCGACCACGTGACCGACCTGAATCTTCCCGCCGAGGACGTGCACGTCTCAACGGCGGAGAACGACGGCATCACCAACTTGACGGGCCTCACGCACGGCATGGACCCGACCGATCCGGAATTCGGAGCGAACGTGTTCGAGTCCGACCCTGGCAGTGAGGGCGGCACGTGGCCCCTCGGTGACGCCCATTCGGAGTACTTCGACGAGAACACGAGTTCGCTGAGGCACATGGGCTCCGTCATCGCGGGACGAGAGTAGGGACGATCTACCTGATGAGCCGAGCACGACACTGGGTGTGCGCCGCCGTTCTCACGGGGGTGGTGGCCGGTTGCGGTTCCAACGCACCGGAGGAGACCGGAGGGGGAGAGACCATGAACCAGGACGAGGCAGCGGAGAACGTCCAGGAGCACATCGACAAAGCGGTGAACGTGCTGCCCGAGACCCTGGAACTTCAACCGGTGGGCGGGGTCAACGTCGCCGCTTGCGATGACCCCACCGACGGCGGACCCGAGGGCCGCGTCACGGTGGGCCGTTCCTACTGGTTGGACGGCCTGCCCGTCGAGGACAACGAGGCCAACATCGACCTCCTGACCGAGTACTGGGCCGCCAACGGCTACCGCGTGCTGACCGACTCCCGCCCGGACGACGTGTTCGTCTCCGTGGAGAACCAGGAGGACGCATTCAGGATGTCGGTCCAAGCCAGCGTCGAGGGACACCTCTCCATCGGCGCCTCGTCCCCCTGCGTCTGGCCCGAGGGCGCCCCGGACTCCTGACGCCCTCCGGCGAGTCTCAGCCCAGGCGCTCCAGGGCCCGGCGCGGGGAACGGGCGTGCCCGCCCATCCCCGCGAACGGGCACTCCTCGCGCTCCAGGTCGATCGTGAGGTCCCGGGCAGTCTCCACCTTCTCCAGGTCCTCCCAGGTCAGGGGTGCCGCGATGGGCGCGCCCGGCCTGGCCCGCACCGAGTACGGCACCACCGCGAGCTGTTCGCGGCCGTTGCGCAGGTAGTCCACGAACAACCGGTCCCCGCGCGCGGCCTTGCGCACCTCGGTGGTCAGCTCGTCCGGCCGCCGGGCCGCCACCCGGTCCGCGACCGCCTCCGCCAGCACGCGGACCTCCTGGTCGTCGGCCTCGGGCCGCAGCGGCGAGCGCACGTGCAGCCCCCGGGAGCCGCTGGTCATCACGTAGGCGGCCAGGCCCAGGCCGTCGAGCACCTCCCGCACGTCCCGCGCCGCGGCGCGGCAGGCGGCGAAGTCCTCCGGGCCGTCCCCGGCGGGGTCGAGGTCGATCACCATCCGGTCGGGCAGGCCCAGGTTCGGCTGCCGGGACTGCCAGGCGTGCAGGGTGACCGCCGCCTGGTCGGCGCACCAGACCAGCGCGGCCGCGTCCTGGCACAGCATCATCCGGCCGCCGCTGGTCTCCACGGTGGCCACCCAGTCCGGAACCGACGGGTGCTTGACGAAGAACCCCTGCGCGTCGATACCGTCGGGGAACCTCGCCAGGGCCACCGGCCGGTCGCGCACGTGCGGCAGCATCAGGGGGGCGATCCGGGCGTGGTACCGCGCCAGGTCCTCCTTGGTCGCCCCGCCCTCGCCGAACAGCGGCTTGCCGGGTCTGCGCACCTCCACCACCCGCCGTCCCGCGCGCACCTTCGCGGTCTCCGTCGCCATGGCCTCCCCGTTCGCCGCCGTGCGGCCCGCCTACCCGGGCGGCGGTCCCGGAAACGGCCCCCGGGCACGCGAACGCCCGGCCGGTGAGGTCCCCGGCCGGGCGTTCGCGTGTCGAAGCGCGCTGCTACTTGCGCTTGTTGATCTCCTCGGTCAGCTGCGGGGTGACCGCGTGCAGGTCGCCCACGACGCCGAAGTCGGCCAGCTCGAAGATCGGGGCCTCGGGGTCCTTGTTGATCGCCACGATGTTCTTGGCGGTCTGCATGCCCGCGCGGTGCTGGATCGCGCCGGAGATGCCCAGGGCCACGTACAGGTTCGGGCTGACCGTCTTACCGGTCTGGCCGACCTGGAACTGGTTCGGGTACCAGCCGGAGTCGACGGCGGCGCGGGAGGCGCCCACGGCCGCGCCCAGCGAGTCGGCCAGATTCTCCACGACCGAGAAGTCGTCGGAGCCCACGCCGCGCCCGCCGGAGACCACGATGGCGGCCTCGGTGAGCTCGGGACGCTCGCCCTGCTCCTCGTGGACGCGCTCGACGACCTTGGCCGTCTTCGCGGCGTCGGAGACCTCCACCGACACCTGCTCCTCGGCGGCGGCGCCGGAGGCGGCCTCGGCCGGGACGGAGTTCGGGCGGACCGCGACGACCGGCACGCCGGTGCGCACGCGGGCGTGGGTGATGGTGGTGCCGCCGAAGACGCTGTGCTCGGCGACGACCTCGGCGTTGACGTCCACGACGTCGGTGAGCACGCCCGAGCCCAGCTTGACCGCGGTGCGGCCCGCGATCTCCTTGTTCTCGGCGGTGGCCGAGACCAGGACGGCGGCGGCGCCCTTGTCCTGGGCGAGCTTGGCGAGCAGCTCGGCCTTGGGGGCCACGACGTGGTCGTTCAGCTCGGCCGAAGCCACGTAGACCTTCTCGGCGCCGTACTCGGCCAGGACGGCCCTGCCCGACTCGGCGCCGTCACCGATCCACACGGCCGCGGGCTCGCCGATGCGGCGGGCGGCGGTCAGCAGCTCGGTGGTGACCTTCTTGACCTGTCCGTCGACGTGGTCGACGAGGACGAGGACCTCAGCCATATCCCTTGAACCTTCCCTGAGTCTCTCGTTCGACCTAGACGAACTTCTTCTCGACGAGGAACTCGGCGATCTTCGCGGCGCCGTCGCCCTCGTCCTTGACCACCGTGCCCGCGGCGCGCGGCGGCGCGGCGTCGAAGTCGACGGTCTCCGTGGTGGCGTTGGCCAGACCCACCCTGGCCGTGTCGATGCCCGCGTCGGCGGCGGACTTCTTGTCCACCGGCTTCTTCTTCGCCTGCATGATGAGCTTGAAGGACGGGTAGCGCGGCTCGTTGATCTTCTCGACCACGGAGACGACCGCCGGGAGCTGGGCCTCGACGAGGTCGTAGCCGTAGTCGGTCTGGCGCTGGATCCTGATGGTGCTGCCGTCGATGTCGACCTTGCGGGCGAACGTGAGCTGCGGCAGGCCGAGGTACTCGGCGAGCGCGGCCCCGACCACGCCGGTGCGCGCGTCGGTGGACTCCGAGCCCAGGACGACCACGTCGAACTCGATGGTGCCCAGGGCCTGCGCGAGGGCGTAGGCGGTCTGGAGCGAGTCCGAGCCGTGGAGGGCGTCGTCGTTGACGAAGACGGCCTTGTCCGCGCCCATCGACAGGGCCTTGCGGATGGAGTCCGTGGCCTGGTCCGGTCCCATCGTCAGGATGGTGACCTCGCCGCCGTGCTTCTCCTTGAGCTGGAGCGCCTCTTCGATCGCGTACTCGTCGAGCTCGTTGATGACACCGTCGGACGCGGCGCGGTCCAGCGTCTTGTCATCGGGGTTGAGCTTCCGTTCGGTCGCCGTGTCCGGGACCTGCTTGACCAAAACGACAATATTCATGGCCGGTGGCCGACCTCCCTGCACTCCATGATCCGCCGTGCGGCGGCCGGACGCTGGCGCGCCCCCTACTGCCAACAATGCCGAATGCCGTTCGGTCATCCGACGGCGGGGCCGCCTTCACGTCCAGGCAGGTCCCGCGATGTGCTCATAGCCCAGATGTTACTGGCTAGTAGCTTGGAGGCCAACCCCTGGCCCCCGGTGTGACTGAGGCAACCCTAACCACCGCTGTACCGCCGGTCCGCCGCTGATGCTCCGACCCGGGTCGGACCGCCGGCGCCGGACACCGGTCGTGGGCGCCCGCCTCCCGCTCCCACCCTAGTCGCCGCCGATCCCGCCGGAACCGGTCACACCACCGGTAACAGGCGGGGGCCTCCCCCGCCCGGCGGGGACGCCGAAGGCCCCGGGCCGGGGCCCGGGGCCTTCGCGGTGCCCGGCGAGCCGTACGGCCGCCGGGCGGGGGTCACTGTCCGTTGAACCAGTCCGAGGGACCGCCGATCGGCACCCAGTCCGGGGCCGCCGACAGGCCGAACGACAGGATGAGCATGGTCAGCAGCACGAGGCCGATGCACACGCCGACGTAGACGTAGAGGTTGCGGTAGTGGACCCGGCGCACCAGCCACACCGCCTGGTGCCGCGCCTCGCGCCCGCTCGGCATGACGTAGCTGAGCAGGATCATCACGAAGATCGCGAAGGCGCCGGTGTAGTTGGCGCCCTGACCCGGCACGTCCGCGATCCGCGCGTAGATCATGCCGACCAGGATGCCCGCCAGCAGGTAGACCAGCCCGAAGCCGAGCGTGCGCAGCGCCATGCGCCCGAAGGCCCACGGGAAGCTGAGCGCCACCACCATGTTGTCGGAGCTGCGCGGGCCGCGCGTCTGGAGGCGGCGGGCGTGCTCGGCCTTGACCACGTCCAGGGCGCCCAGCGCGGCGATGAGCACGACGCCCAGGATCAGCCCGAACCAGGGGAAGAGCAGCGACACACCGGCCACGGAGACCAGCATGGGCAGGATCGTCAGCGGGTGCATCCGCCACGACCGCTCCTCGTACTCCTCGCCCTCCTCGTCGGAGTCGTCCTGGAAGTAGTCGCTCACCCGGTCGTTGCCGCCGCGCCGGAACCGGCCCAGCAGGCCGCCGCGCCGCTCCTCGTACCCGTCCTCGTCGAACTCCTGCGTCTGGTTGCTGCCCCGGCCGTCGTCCACCGGGGTGAGGATGTCGGCGAAGTCGCCCTTGTGCAGCGGGGTGTTGAAGAACTGCGTGTGCGGGGCCTGGTAGCCCTCGTCCTCGCGCTCGTCGACGGGGCGCCGGGCGTACCCGTCGCGGTCCACCGGGTCCATCATCATCGTGCCCTGCGGGTCCTCGCGGGAGAACTCGTCGGGCTGGATGTGCCGCGTGCCCAGCGCGTCGTCCGGTTCGTCGCGGACCGGGCTGATCCGCATCGTTCCCTGCGGGTCGTCCGGGTCCTCGGCGTCGCGCGGGGCGATGCGCTCGGTGCCCGGGAGCCCGTCGTCCTCGTCGCCCCAGCCGCGCCGGGCGCCCGAGAGGTCGTCGGTGGACTCCGGGTCGCCGGCGCGGCGGCCGTTCGCCGCGCCCGAGAGGTCGTCGGTGGACCCGGGGTCGTCGAGCAGACCGCCGGAGTGCGCGGCGGAGGCCGGGCGCGCGGGGTCCCCGGACGGGGACCAGGCGCTGGAGGCGGGGCCGCCGCCCGTGTGCGGGGGACCCCAGCCCTGGTCTCCCTGGGCCGCGCGACCGGCCAGGTAGCCCGCCGCACCGCCGAGCGCGGCTCCGGCCGCGCCCGCAGCGGCGGCGCCGCCCGGACCGCCGCTGCCCGGCTCCTCCCCCGTGCCCCCGGCCGTGGTCGGGTGGTACACGGTGTGGCTGCCGGTGAGCCCGCTGGGACGGCCTCCCGCGTCCTCGGTCCAGGGCAGGTCGAGGTTGAGGCGGCTGGCCTCCTCCAGCAGTTCCTCCGCCGTGGGGCGGCTGCGCATGTCGCGGGAGACGGCGCGGTTGACCAGCGGCCGCAGCGCCTCGTGCATCCCGTCCATGTCGATCTCGCCGTTGAGGATGCGGAAGAAGATGACCTCGAAGGTGCCCGCGCCGTAGGGCGGGCGGCCGGTGGAGGCGAAGGCGACGGTGCCGCCCCAGGCGTGGATGTCGGTGGCCGGACCCAGGTCGGTGCCCTCGATGACCTCCGGGGACAGGTAGCTGGGCGTGCCCACGAACGTGCCGGTCTGGGTCAGCTTGGCGCCGTCCACCGCGTGCGCGATGCCGAAGTCGATGACGATCGGCTCGCCGTTGGAGATGATCACGTTGCCGGGCTTGAGGTCGCGGTGGATCACGTCCACCGCGTGGATGTCGCGGATCGCGCGGGCCATGCCGGTGACGAAGCGGGTCAGGGCCCGGCCGCGCAGCGGGCCGTGGTTGGTGACCGTGGCGTCCAGGGTCGGGCCGGGGATGTGCTCGGTGACCACCCACGGCAGCTCGGCCTGGGTGTCGGCTTCGATGACCTCGGCCACGTTGGGGCTGTGCACGCGGCGCATGGTCTCGACCTCGCGGGCGAGGCGGGCCCGGGCGATCTGGTCGCCCGCGACCTCCGGCTTGAGGACCTTCACCGCGACGAACTGCTCGGTCCGGGGGTCCTCGGCCTGGTACACCACGCCCATGCCGCCCTGCCCGATGCGGCGGCGGATGACGTAGTGGCCGATGCGCTCCGGCAGCTCCTCACCCATGGGGAAACCTGCCGACATTGCCATCGAGAACTCATCCCCTCAAAAGACCACATACCACCGCGTCCAGCTTAACGGCCGGGGGATGGGTCACCATTGGCTTGTTCGTCCCGTCTCGGGCCCGTGTGGTCGCTTCCGCACCGCCGGGCGTCCGGGGTTCAGGCGGCGCGTCCGTCCGGGGGCGACCCTCACGAGTATGACGGAAAACTGGCGTGGGCGGTTCCCTCCCTCCCGTCCGGACCGGCCGGATGCGGACGTTCGGCCGAACCCCCCGTGACACCGTTCGATCCAACGAGCGGGGCGAAAAGTTCTCGAATCCACCGAAACGGCGGCGGAGCGGACGGCACGGCACCGCGTGCCGCCGCCCCGACCTGCTGTTCCGGTGCCCGATCAGCTCTGCGCGGCGCCTCCTCAGCGCCCCTTGAAAACGGCCTTGCCGGGTCCCTGCTCGACGAAGCTGCGCATGCCGTCCTTCTGGTCCTCGGTCGAGAACAGACCCGCGAAGTGCAGGCGCTCGATCTCCAGACCGGTGTCCAGGTCCGTCTCCAGGCCCCGGTCCACCGCCTCCTTGGCCGCGGCCAGCGCGACGGCCGGTCCCTCGGCGTACCGGGCGACCAGCGCCACGGCGGCCCGGTAGACCTCCTCGTCCGGGACGACCTGGTCCACCAGACCGATCTCCCGGGCCTCGTCCGCCTTCACGTGGCGGCCGCTGAAGATCATCTCCTTGGCCCGGGAGGGACCGATCAGGCGGGGCAGGCGCTGGGTCCCGCCCGCGCCGGGGATGACGCCGAGCTGGATCTCGGGCACGCCCAGCCTGGCCCCGGCCCCCGCCACGCGGAAGTCCGCGGCCAGGGCCAGCTCCAGGCCGCCGCCGAGCGCGTACCCGGTGACCGCCGCCACGACCGGCTTGGGGATGCGGGCCACCAGGTTCAGGGCGCTTTGGAGGTCGCGCGCGTAGCCCAGCATCCGCGCGGCGGTGAGGTCGGCCATCTCCTTGATGTCGGCGCCCGCGACGAACACCCGCTCGCCGCCGTAGACGACCACGGCGCGCACGTCCGGGTCCTTGGCGACCCGGGTCGCGGCCTCGGCGATCTCCGCGGTGAGCGCGGCGTTGAGCGCGTTCACCTTCGGCCTGTCCAGCCGGATCACGGCCACGGCCGGGTGGTCCGGATCGGTCTCCACACGCACGAACTCGCCCACGGTCCACTGCCCCTCACTACTCGGACGTCACTGTCTCCGAACTGCTTACCACCCGGTTCAGGAGAAGAGCAGCACCAGGGTGCCCAGCCGAGCGGACAGGGTGTAGGCCGCCGCCAGGAGCAGGGCGGCCCCCGCCAGCAGCAGCGTGTCCGCGGTCCGCCAGCGGCTCTCCCGGGCTCGGGTGCGCGGCCCGGTCCCGAAGGCGCGCGCGTCCATCGCCGCGGCCAGCAGCGTCCCGGTGCGGATGGAGCGCACCAGCAGGGCGAACAGGCGGCCGAAGAACAGCGTGACCGCCCTGACCGGGTTGCGCCCGGCCTCCAGGCCGCGCGCCCTCCGCGCCAGCGTGATCGTGCGCCACTGGTCGGCGAGCAGCGGGACGAGCCGCAGCGCCGCCAGCACGCCCATGGCGGGCCGCTCGGGGACCCGGAGCCGCTGCACCAGGCCGTCGGCGGTCTCCGTGGGGTCGCTGCTCACGGCGGCGAGCAGTCCGGGCAGGGCGATGGCCAGCAGGCGCACCGCGGCGCCCAGCGCGCCCTCCGCGCCGTGCTCCCCGTACAGGTAGTTGACCAGTCCGCTGGAGAGTCCCATGAGCAGGAAGGGCCCGCCCAGGACGAGCAGGGTGCGCCGGTCGATCCCGCTGAACGGCAGGAGCAGCAGGACGCCCGCCAGCACGGTTCCGCCGGTGACGGCGTCCACGGCCGGGACCAGTCCCACGCCCAGCAGCAGGGCGGCGAGCAGTTTGGCCGCCGGGTTGAGCCCGACCAGCCAGAAGCGCGCCCCGCCGTCCTCGGGGGCCTCCAGGGTGAGCGCGTCCCCTGCCGGGGCGCTGGCCACGCCAGTCCCCCGGGCCCCAGCCGGGACACCGGCCTCGCCCTGTTCTCGAACCCCTTCCAGCACACGGACCTCATCCGCTTCCCGGATCGCCTCCGACACACGAACCCCGCCAGATCCCCGGACCCCGGCCGAGGCGCCGACCTCGTCCTGTTCTCGCACCCCCTCCGGTGCACGAACCTCGCCCGGTGCACGACGGACCTCGTCCGTCTCCCGGATCCCGTCCGGCGTACGGGTCCCCTTCCCGGATGTGTCCGACAGCCTCCGGTCAGCCACGGCTCCCCCTTCCCGCCGCCGCGTGCCCCGCGGGCCCGGTCGGCTCCGGCGGGCCGGGCGGCTCCGCCCCGGCGCCCGCGTCCGGTGCGGCGGCCTCCTGGACGGCCCGGCCCCCGGCCACGCGCACCCGCGCGTCGGCCAGACTGCGCAACAGCAGGTCGTCGTGGGTGGCCATGACCACCGCGCGGCCCGCGGACCGCAGGGTGGCGAGCAGCTCCACGAGTTCGGTCCAGGTCCGGGTGTCCTGGCCGAAGGTGGGCTCGTCGAGGACGAGCGCGTCGGGCGCGTGCGCGGGGCCCGAGCTGAGCGCCGTGGCCACCGAAAGCCGCCGCTTCTCCCCGCCCGAGAGCGTGTAGGGGTGCACGTCGGCCAGCGCGGACAGGCGCAGGCGCTCCATCAGCTCGCCCACCCAGGCCTCGGTCTCGGCCTCGCCCATCCCGGCGCGCAGCGGGGCGAAGCGCAGCTCGTCGCGCACGGTGGCGGTGACGAACTGGTCCTCGGCGTGCTGGAAGACCGTGCCCACGTGCCGGGCCAGCCTGCGGGCGGGCCAGCGCACGAGCGGGCGCGGGTCGGCCCCGGCCAGCGGCCCGCGCGGCAGCACCGCCCCCCGGTGGGGCCTGGACAGTCCGGCGAGCAGGGTCAGCAGCGTGGACTTGCCCGCGCCGTTGGGGCCGGTCAGGGCGGTCGCGGTTCCGGCTCGGACGGTGGCGTCCACCCCCTCGAACACCGTGCGCCGGGGCGCCGCGCGCACGCCGAGCTGGCTCGGGGTGCGCGCCGTGACGCCCACGGCCTCCAGCAGGGGCTCCCCGCCCGGCGCGGGCTCGAGGACGGGCGCGGGCTCGTGCCCGGGTACCCACACGCCCTGCGCGGCCAGCGAGCGCCCGTGCTCGGCGAACACCGTTCCCGGCGGCCCGTCGGCGACGACCCCGCCGCCGGGCGCCACGACCACGACCCGGTCCACCAGGTCCACGACGTCGGCCACGCGGTGCTCGACCAGCACCAGGGTCGCCTCGGTCTCGGCGAGCAGGCGGGCCAGCACGCCGCGCACCAGCGCGGCCCCGGCGGGGTCGAGGTTGGCGGTAGGCTCGTCCAGCAGCAGCAGGCGGGGGCGCATCGCCAGGGCCCCGGCGATCACCAGGCGCTGCTTCTCACCGCCCGACAGCGCCCCGGTGGGGTGGCGCGGTCCGTACGGGAAGCCCACGGCCTCCAGTGCCTCGTGGACCCGGGGCCAGATGAGGTCGGGGGCCACGCCCAGGTTCTCCGGGCCGAAGGCGACGTCGTCGCCCGCGCGCGCCATCACCAGCTGCGTCTCGGGGTCCTGGCTGACCAGGCCGACCGAGCCCCGGCTCCGGTCGGCGGGCTCGCCGTCCAGGAGCAGGGTGCCCTCGTGGTCGCCGCTGATGGCGGCGTCCTCACCGGTCAGACCGGCCAGTGAGTGCAGCAGGGTGGACTTGCCCGCGCCGGAGGCGCCCAGCAGCAGCACGCGCTCGCCCGGCTCGATCACCAGGTCCACGCCGCGCAGCGCGTGGGACCCGCGGCCCGAGTGCCGCCAGCCCCAGCCGGAGAGCTCCACGCGCGCGCCGGGGCCCCCTGCCGCCGTCCGGCGCCCGTTCACGGAGGCCACGGTCAGCCCCTCGCGGACGGGAAGGGGGCCAGCGCCCCGGAGCGGGCCAGGGCGGTGGTGAGCAGGCGGGAGCCCACGCCCGCGATGAGGGCGGCGCTGACCACCACGATGACGCCGTAGGTGACCTGGTAGGACAGCGGCCAGGTCACGTTGTAGGCGAGGTTGTCGCGGATGGCGGGGGAGACGCCCGCGACCGCCGCCGCGAGGACGGCCACGCCCATGCCCCAGCGGCGGTAGCCGAAGGCGAGGAAGACGAGTTCGGGCAGGATGCCCTGGAGGGCGCCGTCGAGGATGACCATGATCCCCCACTGGGTGCCCAGGAGCGCCGAGACCGAGGCGGCGGCGATGGCGGTGAGCAGGGCCGCACCGGGCTTGCGGATGATCAGGCCGCCCAGTACGCCGGAGATCAGCCACATGCCGTAGACGACGGCCTGCGCGGGCGGGAAGCCGACGAACAGCGGGGTCGTGACCGACCAGACGATGTTCCAGAGCCAGAAGACCACGCCGACCGCGACGCCGATCACGGAGGCCACGACGATGTCGACGGTGCGCCAGCTCCGCAGTCGGCCGAGGAGGTCGCGCCGGAAGCCGACGCCCTGGGGGGTGGTGTTCCTCTTCATATGGTGTCCCTTCGCCGGGGGATGCGAGGGGCCCGTGCGGCCGAGAGCGGCGCCGGAACGCGTTCCGTGCGCGCCGGGACGTCCCCGGTGCGCGGGAGCACGCCACCGGTGACGGTTCCTACGACTTCCTTCGCTGGCATGACCCAGATCAGGTGTGTAAGGGTCTGCGGCCTGGTGCCGCACTCTCAGCGCTCGCGCGCTCCCCTGTCGGTTTCGTCCATTATGAACAAGGGGGAACGCCGGGGTGTTCCCGGGTCGCGTCAGCGCACGTCGGGGCCTCAGCCCCCGGGACTGGCGCCGCCCTCGGGCACCTGCGGTCCCGGGGTCGCGCCGCCCCAGGGCGCGCCGCCGTCCCCGCCCGGGGACTCGCCGCCACCGGTACCGCCGCCGCCTCCGCCGGTACCGCCGCCGCCTCCGCCGGTACCGCTGCCGTCTCCACCGCCGCCGCCTCCACCGGTACCGCCGCCGCCACCGGTTGAACCCCCGCCGTCGCCGTCACCGGTGCCTCCACCGCCGCCGGTCGAGCCCCCGCCGCCTCCGGTACCGCCACCGCCGCCGGTCGAACCCCCGCCACCACCACCGGTGGCTCCCCCACCGCCGTCACCGGTGCCACCGCCACCGGTCGAGCCATCGTCACCCCCGGCGCCGCCGCCACCGCCAGCGCCTCCGCCACCACCACCGGCCGCGACGCCACCGTCACCGCCAGCCGTGCCTCCATCGTCTCCACCGGTGTCGCTGTCGTCACTGTCACCGTTGTCGCCACCGCCGCCCGACGGCTTGTCCGAGGCCTTGCCGTAGACCTTCGGCGAGGGGGCGAACTCCTCCTTCGGCAGGTCCGCCACGGCCTCGCGCATGGTGGCCTGCCAGATCGGGCCGGGCAGCGTGGCCCCGTAGACGATGCCGTAGTAGCGGTCGCCGATGGTCACGCCCTGGAGCGTGTGCTGCTCCCCGCCCCGGATGTCGCCGACCACCACGGTCCCGGCCAGGTTCGGGGTGTAGCCCGCGAACCACGCGTAGGCCGCGCTGTCGGTGGTGCCGGTCTTGCCCGCCACCGGGCGTCCGATCTCCAGGCCGTTGGCGGTACCGCCCTCGAAGGTCTGCTGGAGCAGGTGGTTGACGCCGTCGGCGACCTCGGTGTCCAGCGCGCCCTCCTCGCACTCGGTGCCCATCTCGACCTCCTCGCCGTCCTCGCCCTCGAAGAGGACCGAGGCCACGGGGACCGGCTCGCAGTAGGTGCCCCGGGAGGCGAAGACGGCGTAGGCGCTGGCCATGGTGAGCGGGGAGACCTCCTGGTCGCCCAGGGTGAAGGAGCTCCACACCTGCAGGTCCTCGCCGTCCGCGCGGTGGATGCCCAGGCTCTGGGCCATCTCCGCCGTCTCGCACAGGCCGACGCGCTCCTGGAGCTGGGCGAAGTAGGTGTTCACCGAGCCCTTCGTCCCGCTGATCATGTTGTGCCTGCCGCCGTCGCTCTCCCCGGCGTTGCGCACGTCCCAGGGCGCCATCCTGCCGCCCTCGCAGTTCTCCAGGCCGCTCACCGTCGTGGACTCGGGCGAGGAGAAGCTGGTGTCGTACTTGAGCCCGGCGTCCAGGGCGGCGGCCAGGGTGAACGGCTTGAACGTCGAACCCGCCTGGTAGCCCAGCGACCCGCCGTCCTCGTGGTCCACGGACAGGTTGATCGAGGTGGTGCCCGGCTCGTCGTCGAAGCCGTAGCGCATGTTCTGGGCCATCACCCGCACCCGGCCGGTACCGGGCTCCACGAGGACCTCGGCGGCGAACTTGTGGGAGTCGCCAGCGGGGACGTAGCGCTCGATCGCCTGCTCGGCGGCCTCCTGCATGTCCAGGTCCAGGGTGGTGCGCACGGTGATGCCGCCCCGCTCCAGTATCCGGTCGCGCTCCTCCTGGGTCCCGGCGAGCGCGTCGGAGCCGCCCAGCCACCGCATGACGTAGTCGCAGAAGAAGGGCTGCTCGCTGCTGAAGCAGCTGCCCGCTCGCGGGGTCTCGTCCACCTCCAGGCCCCGGCTCTTGTACTCCCGCGCCTGCGCGCTCTCCAGGTGTCCGGTGGCGGCCATCCGGTCCAGCACCAGGTTGCGGCGCTCGACGGAGGCCTCGGGGTTGGTGAGCGGGTCGTAGTACGAGGGCGCGCGCACCAGTGCCACGATCGTGGCGGCCTGAGCGGGGTCGAGCTCGGAGGCCGGGACGGAGAAGTAGCGCTCGGCGGCTACCTCGATGCCGTACGCGTTCTGGCCGAAGTAGGCGAGGTTGAGGTAGCCCTCCATGATCTCGTCCTTGGTGAGCTTCTCCTCCAGCTCGACGGCGTAGCGCAGCTCCAGCACCTTGCGGGTCAGGGTGCGCGCGTTGGCGCTCGCCAGCTCCTCCTCGGTGTCGGCCTGTTCCATGAGGAGGTTCTTCACGTACTGCTGGGTGATGGTGGACCCGCCCTGGGTGTTGCCCAGGACGGTGCGGACGGCGGCGCGCAGCGTGCCGCGCAGGTCCAGTCCGGCGTGCTCGTAGAAGCGGTCGTCCTCGATCGCCATGAGGGCGGCGGGCACCCAGGGGCTGATCTCGTCCAGCGGCACCACGTCGCGCTCGCGCTCGGCGACCTCGGCGATCGGTTCCCCGTCGACGTCGGTCAGCAGCACGCGCTCGGCGGGGTGCGGCACGGCCAGGTCGCTGGGCAGGGCCATGAAGGCCGCCGCGGAGTCCCTGGCCACCAGGCCGAGGCCGCCGACCCAGGGCATGACCAGCGCCGCCGTGAGCAGCCCGGCGACCGCGCCGGTTCCGGCCAGGCGCTGGACCGTCTCCCGGCGGTCCCCCGCCGGGGTCGGCTCCGACACCTTCCGGCGCAGGGCCTCGGCCCACCGCCGCACACGCGGACCCGCGGCGGCCGGTACCGCACGGGAGAGGGCCCCGCGCCAGTTCCGGCGCGGGGCCTCGTGCCGCCGCCCACGCGGCGGGCGCTGGTTGGACTCCGTCACGTCGCCCCCTACGGCCGTGTGCCGCCCCGCCCGCGGGACGCGCGGGCAGGCAACTCCATCGACCACGGTCTCAGGGCGGACGCAAAGGGCAGGCCGGGTTAACGGGCGCGTCAGCGAAAAACTTCCTCAATGCCAAGCAAAGCACCGCAGAACGAACATATTTCGTCAATCACCACGAAACAGGCGCGTCACACACCCGGACCCGGGAGGGGGAGCGAGCACCGAGGAGACCACCCGGGCCACGGGTGACCGAATCCGGGGAAAAAGTTCCTTAGGCGACCATTCGGCCACGCGCGGATGTCCGGAATACGGCCATACAGCTCGCGCGCGCATTCGGTCATCCCTACCCACCGCAGCACACCGCCCAACATGACCGATCAGTTTTCCGTCATTTCCACAGAATGCATCGGAAAACAACCACAGAGACACCTGAATCTGCTGCGTCCTTATGACCGCCTTGAGAGGTTTACTCAGCAGAAACCCGACAAACACCGGCTCTTAGCACACACACCTGGTGTGACAAGGATCACAGAAATTATCCGGCCCTGGCACTCCGCCAAACACCACAAGAGGGCAGACGATAGACAGCGGAGGGCACCGAAGCCTTAATCCGGACAGTTTCTGTTCCGGATGCTCCGTGAACTCCGTCTTGCCCCGGATTAACTCCCGGTTATTTCCGCCTGCCGAAAAACAGCACGGTTCCGAACGTCGAACCA
The DNA here is from genome assembly GCF_000381685.1 of Nocardiopsis sp. CNS-639. Lineage (NCBI taxonomy): Bacteria > Bacillati > Actinomycetota > Actinomycetes > Streptosporangiales > Nocardiopsidaceae > Nocardiopsis > Nocardiopsis sp. CNS-639. Next base: position 237,928 of record NZ_KB906859.1, on the reverse strand, counting down.
CGACAATTACGGTGTAGCCAGTGATCGGACGCCTGCCCATCCTCGATATCTCTCCAGAGAACGACCTCGGACCGGTGAAAGCCGTTCCGGGCGAACGCTTCACCGTGGGAGCGACGGTGATCCGCGAGGGCCACGACTCCCTCGCCGCGGGCGTCGTCGTCTACTCCCCCGAGGGACGCCGCGAACAGCTCGTCCCCATGCGCGAGCACGCCCCCGGCACCGACCGCTACGAGGCCTGCGTCAGCCTCCCCACGGAGGGGACGTGGTCCTTCGCCGTCGAGTCGTGGACCGACCCCTTCGCCACCTGGCACCACGTCGCGGGCGTCAAGCTCCCGCTGGGCCAGGACACCGACCTCGTCCTGGAGGAGGGGGCCCGTCTGCTCGCCCGCGCCGGGCGACGGGTCCCGCGCCGCCCCTTCCTGAACGCCGCCGCCAAGACGCTGCGCGACACCTCGATGACCCCGGTGGAGCGCTTCGAGGCGGCGCTCACCCCCGAGGTCCTGGCCGAGATGGAGCGCTCGCCCCTGCGCGAGCTGGTCACCAGGTCCAAACGCACCAGCGTCGTCGTCCACCGCGAGCGCGCGCTGTTCGGCTCCTGGTACGAGTTCTTCCCGCGCTCGGAGGGCGCCCAAGTCGACACCGCGCCCGGCCAGGAGCTCTCGGGCACCCTCGCCACCGCGGCCAAGCGCCTGCCCGCCATCGCCGACATGGGCTTCGACGTGGTCTACCTGCCGCCCATCCACCCGGTCGGCACCACCCACCGCAAGGGCGCCAACAACGCGCTGACCGCCGGTCCCGGCGACCCCGGATCGGTGTGGGCCATCGGGTCGGCCGACGGCGGCCACGACGCGGTCCACCCCGACCTGGGCACCCTCGCCGACTTCGACGCCTTCGTCGCCGAGGCCCGCGAGCACGGCATGGAGATCGCCCTGGACCTGGCCCTGCAGTGCTCCCCCGACCACCCCTGGGTGACCGAGCACCCCGAGTGGTTCACCGCCCGGGCCGACGGCTCCATCGCCTACGCCGAGAACCCGCCCAAGAAGTACCAGGACATCTACCCGCTCAACTTCGACCGCGACTTCGAGGGCCTGTACGCGGAGGTCCTGCGGGTGGTCGAGCACTGGATCGCGCACGGCGTACGCATCTTCCGCGTCGACAACCCGCACACCAAGCCGGTCGCGTTCTGGCAGAAGCTGCTCGCCGACGTCGCCGACAGGCACCCCGACGTGCTGTTCCTCGCCGAGGCCTTCACCCGCCCCGCCATGATGCGCACGCTGGCCAAGGTCGGCTTCCACCAGTCCTACACCTACTTCACCTGGCGCAACGGCAAGGACGAGCTGACCGACTACCTCACCGAGCTGAGCCGGGAGAGCGCCCACTACCTGCGCCCCAACTTCTTCGTCAACACCCCGGACATCCTGCACGCCTACCTCCAGCACGGCGGTCGGCCCGCGTTCGCCGTCCGCGCCGTGCTGGCGGCCCTGCTCTCCCCCACCTGGGGTGTCTACTCCGGCTTCGAACTGTGCGAGAACACCCCCGCCGGGCCGGGCAGCGAGGAGTACCTCGACTCGGAGAAGTACCAGTACCGCCCCCGCGACTGGGCCGCGGCCGAGGCCTCCGGCGAGACCCTCACCGGCCTCCTCACGCTGCTCAACCGGCTGCGCCGGGAGCACCCGGCCCTGCGGGAGCTGCGCAACCTGCGCTTCCACCACGTGGACCGGCCCGAGATCGTCTGCTTCTCCAAGCACCGGCCCGGCAGCGGCCCCAAGGACCCCGACGACGCCGTGATCGCCGTCGTCAACCTCGACCCGCACCACGCACGCGAGGCGACGGTGCACCTGGATCTGCCGTCCATCGGCCTCACAAGGGAGGAGGAGTTCAGGGTGACCGACGAGCTGACCGGCCGTTCCTACACCTGGGGTGCGGACAACTACGTCCGTCTCGACCCCGCGGCCGGTCCCGCGCACGTGTTCACCGTCAGCGGCAGATAGCGGCCCCGGAACCAGCGCACGGGGCCCGGCGGAGCTGCTCCGCCGGAGCCCCGCCGTGTCCGAAACGCCTGTTGAACCGACGTCGAACATTCTTGGTGGGGAGCAGTAGATGAGCAAAGACGAGCCCGGCCCCGGCGGACGCGGTCACGCCGAACACGGTCCGCTCGCCCCGGCCACCGGGGCCGCCACCGGCCCGCTGATGTCCTCCGGCGGCACCAGTGATCCCCACTGGTACAAACACGCCGTCTTCTACGAGGTCCTCGCCCGGGGCTTCTTCGACTCCAACGGCGACGGCACCGGCGACCTCGCCGGGCTGGTGCAGAAGCTGGACTACCTCCAGTGGCTGGGCATCGACTGCGTGTGGCTGTTGCCGATGTACGAGTCGCCCCTGCGCGACGGCGGCTACGACATCTCCGACTACTTCAAGATCCTCCCGGAGTTCGGCCGCACCGCCGACTTCGTGGAGCTCCTGGACGAGGCGCACCGGCGCGGGATCCGGGTCATCACCGACCTGGTCATGAACCACACCAGCGACCAGCACCCGTGGTTCAAGGCCTCCCGCGAGGACCCGGACGGGCCCTACGGGGACTTCTACGTGTGGTCGGACACCGACGACCGCTACGACGAGGCCCGCATCATCTTCGTCGACACCGAGACGTCCAACTGGACCTACGACGAGGTCCGCGGCCAGTACTACTGGCACCGGTTCTTCTCCCACCAGCCCGACCTCAACTTCGAGAACCCGGCCGTCCAGGAGGCGATCCTGGAGGTCCTGCGCTACTGGCTGGACCTGGGCATCGACGGGTTCCGCCTGGACGCCGTGCCCTACCTGTACGAGCGCGAGGGCACCAACTGCGAGAACCTCAAGGAGACGCACGAGTTCCTCAAGCGCGTGCGCGCCGAGGTGGACCGGCTCTACCCCGACCGCGTGCTGCTGAGCGAGGCCAACCAGTGGCCGTCCGACGTCGTCGACTACTTCGGCGACTTCGAGTCCGGCGGCGACGAGTGCCACATGAACTTCCACTTCCCGCTGATGCCGCGCATGTTCATGGCGGTCCGGCAGGAGCAGCGCTTCCCGATCTCGGAGATCCTCGCCCAGACGCCGCCGATCCCCCGCAACTGCCAGTGGGCGATCTTCCTGCGCAACCACGACGAGCTGACCCTGGAGATGGTCACCGACGAGGAGCGCGACTACATGTACTCCGAGTACGCCAAGGAACCCCGCATGCGCGCCAACGTGGGGATCCGCAGGCGGCTCGCGCCCCTGCTGGACAACGACCGCAACCAGATCGAGCTGTTCACGGCCCTGCTGCTGTCCCTGCCGGGCTCGCCCGTCCTGTACTACGGCGACGAGATCGGCATGGGCGACAACATCTGGCTGGGCGACCGCGACGCCGTGCGCACGCCCATGCAGTGGAGCTCGGACCGCAACGCCGGGTTCTCCAAGGGCGACCCGGCCCGCCTGTACCTGCCGCTGATCATGGACCCGGTCTACGGGTACCAGGCGCTCAACGTGGAGTCCCAGCGCGACAACCCCGGCTCGCTGCTGCACTGGACGCGGCGCATGATCCAGATCCGCAAGCGCCACCCCGTGTTCGGCACCGGCGCCTTCACCGAACTCAACGCCACCAACCCGAGCGTGCTGGCCTTCATCCGCGAGCACGGCGACGACCGGATGCTCTGCGTCAACAACCTGTCGCGGTACCCGCAGCCCGTGGAGCTGGACCTGGGGCGCTACGCCGGGGTCGCCCCGGTGGAGTGCGTGGGCGGTGTGCGCTTCCCCGAGATCGGGGAGCTGCCCTACCTGCTCACCCTGCCCGGGCACGGCTTCTACTGGTTCCAGCTGCCCACCACCGCCGACCGGGAGTCCGCGGGCACGAACCGGGACGGTATGCCGTCCTACGGACTGCCCGAGGCCGGGGCCCGGGTGCACGCCACCTTCGAGACCTCGCCGGTGTCGGCGGCCGCGGCCCGGACGCACGCACCGGGCCACCCAGTGAGCACGACGTCCAGCATCCCGTCCGGGTTCTCCCCCGCGTTCGGCGACGGCGCCCGCACCCCCTCCCGCGGGAGCGCGGTGCGCGCGTCGGGCCCCTCCGGCCCGGCCGCGGAGTGCACGGGCCGGGGTGGGGGCGAGAAGGGAAACGGGTCGCTCTGACATGTCCCAACTCGAAGAACTCCTGGCCGTCTGGCTACCGAGACAGCGCTGGTTCTCCGGCAAGGGGATCCCCATCCGCCAGATCCGGGTCGAGAGCAGGTACACGCTGGTGACGTCGGGCCCCGACGGCCCCGACCTGAACGTCCTGGTCCTCCAGGCCGGGCAGCGGGGCCGCAGTTCCCGCTACCAGGTGCTGCTGGGTTCGCGGCCGCCGCGTTCCCTGCCGCCGGACCTGGCGCGCGTGGCCATCGGCGTGTGCCAGGTGGCGGGCGGCAGACCCAGGGTGGTCTACGACGCCGCCCACGACGAGGAGCTGACCCGGATGCTCCTGGAGCGGTTCGCCGCCCCCACCGGGGCCGAACCCTCCGGAAAGGTGCGCTTCCGCAGCCTGCCGGGCGACAGCATCCGCACCGGGTCGTCCGGGCGGCTGCTCACCGGCGAGCAGTCCAACACGTCGCTGGTCTTCGGCGAGGACTACGTCCTCAAGACCTTCCGCAGACTCTGGCCCGGGCCCAACCCGGACCTGGAGCTGAACATGGCCCTGTCGGGGACCCCGTACGTGGCCCGGCCGTGCGGGTGGATCGAGGCCGACCTGGCCGGGCACTCCACGCCCACGACTCTGGCCATGCTCCAGACCTACATCCCGCACGCCACGGACGGGTGGGTGCTCGCCACCGCCAACGTGCGCGCCCTGTTGGAGGGGCCGGGGGACGGGCGCGAGTCCGCGTTCACCGGCGAGGCGGCCCGGCTGGGCCGCACCACCGCCGAGGTGCACCGGTCGCTGGCCCGGACCCTGCCCACGGACGTGCTCACCCCGACGGGCGCGGCCGAGATGGCCGACGCCATGGTGGAGCGCCTGGCGATGGCCAGCGCCGAGGTGCCGGAGCTGGCCGAGCACGCGCCCCGGGTGATGGAGGCCTACGCCGACTTCTCCGAGGTGGACGAGCCGCTGCCGATACAGCGCATCCACGGCGACTACCACCTGGGGCAGGCGATCCGGACCGCGTCCGGGTGGGTGCTGCTGGACTTCGAGGGCGAGCCCACCGTGCCGGTGCGCGACCGCCAGCGCCTGTCCAGCCCGCTGCGGGACGTGGCGGGGATGCTCCGCTCCTTCGACTACGCGGCCGGGTACCTGCTGATCGGGCACCCGGGCGACCCCGGTCTGGAGTGGGCGGCCCGCTCCTGGGCCCGGCACAACCGGGAGGCGTTCTGCCGGGGCTACGCCGACGGCGGAGGGGCCGACCCGGAGAAGCACCTGGCGGTCCTGCGGGCCTTCGAGTTCGACAAGGCCGTGTACGAGGTGCTGTACGAGGCCCGGAACCGGCCGAACTGGCTGCGGGTCCCGCTGGAGTCCATCGCCACCGCCGCCGCGCCTCCCGTGCCCGGTTGAGCACGTCGGCGGCCGTCTCCCGAGCGCGGCGGCCGCCCCTTCGACCACCACGCCCCCCGATCCGTCCGCACGAGTACCACGGAGTCCGCATTGACCTCGCCGCGCAGCGAACAACGTCCGCGTGCCAGCGCAGCCAAGACTGCGACGAACGGGAAGAACCCGAAGAAGAAGGCCGTGGAGAGCATCCCGGTCGTGGAGGAGGTGTCGGTCGCCGAGACGGCGGCCGCGGTGGAACCCGCCACCGGTAAGCCCGCGGGGGGCAAGGCGGCCAAGGCTGTCAGGAAGACCGCGACGGCGGGGACCGGTGAGAAGGCCCCGGCCGCGAAGCGGGTCCCGGCCGCCTCCAAGGGCAGGGCCGCGACGAACGGCAAGGCCGCGACGGCGAAGCCCCCGGCCGCCTCCCGGCGCAAGGGGCCCGACCCCGAACTGGTCGCCGCCCTGGACCGGCTGGTGGACGGCCACCACCACGACCCGCACGCGCTGCTGGGCGTGCACGCCGAGGGCCGGGGCACCGTGGTGCGGGCCCTGCGGCCGGGCGCGGTGGAGGTGCACGCCGTCCTGGCCGACGGCTCGCGGCTGCGCCTGGACCACCTGCACCGGGGCGTGTTCTCCGCGAAGGTGTCCCGGAGCAGGCTCGGCTCCGTGCCCGACTACCGGATCAGCGCCCGCTACGAGGACGGCGCCGAGCACGTGGCCGCCGACCCGTACCGGTTCGCGCCGACCCTGGGCGAGCTGGACCTGCACCTGATCGGCGAGGGCCGCCACGAGGAGCTGTGGAACGCCCTCGGAGCGCACGTGCGGGTCGAGGACACCGCGATGGGCGAGGTGGCCGGAACCCGGTTCGCGGTGTGGGCGCCGGACGCGCGCGGCGTGCGGATGATCGGCGACTTCAACCACTGGAGCGGCGTCGGGCACCCGATGCGGAGCCTGGGCTCCAGCGGTGTGTGGGAGCTGTTCGTGCCCGGGATCGGCGAGGGCGGCCTGTACAAGTTCCAGGTCCTGGGCGCCGACGGGCACTGGCGCGACAAGGCCGACCCGATGGCGCGGTGCACGCAGATGCCGCCCGCGACCGCCTCCGTGGTCACCTCCTCCACGCACGTGTGGTCCGACCAGGAGTGGATGGCCGAGCGCAAGGGCGTGGAGCAGCACCGGGCGCCGATGAGCGTGTACGAGGTGCACCTGGGCTCCTGGCGGCCCGGGCTGGGCTACGCCGAGCTGGCCGAGGAACTCGTCGCCTACGTGACCGACATGGGGTTCACGCACGTGGAGTTCCTGCCCGTGGCGGGCCACCCCTACGACGGCTCCTGGGGATACCAGGTGACCTCGTACTACGCGCCCACGCCCCGGTTCGGCACGCCGGACGAGTTCCGCCACCTGGTGGACGCCCTGCACCGCGCGGGGGTCGGCGTGCTGCTGGACTGGGTGCCCGCGCACTTCCCCAAGGACGAGTGGGCGCTGGCCCGCTTCGACGGGAGCGCGCTGTACGAGCACCCCGACCCGCGCCGGGGCGAGCACCCGGACTGGGGGACGCTGATCTTCAACTACGGGCGGACCGAGGTGCGCAACTTCCTCGTGGCCAACGCCCTGTACTGGTTGGAGGAGTTCCACGTCGACGGCCTGCGGGTGGACGCGGTGGCCTCGATGATCTACCTGGACTACTCGCGCGACTCCGGGGCCTGGGAGCCGAACGTGTTCGGCGGCAGGGAGAACCTGGAGGCGATCGACTTCCTCAAGGAGCTCAACACCACCGTCTACCGGCGCAACCCGCACGTGGCGATGATCGCGGAGGAGTCCACCGCCTACACGGGCGTGACCACGCCGGTGGACCACGGCGGGCTCGGCTTCGGGTTCAAGTGGAACATGGGGTGGATGCACGACACCCTGGAGTACGTCAAGAAGGAGCCGGTCCACCGCCAGTACCACCACGACGACGTCACGTTCTCGATGGTCTACGCCTACAGCGAGAACTACGTGCTGCCGCTGTCGCACGACGAGGTGGTGCACGGCAAGCAGTCGCTGTTCAACAAGCCGCCCGGCGACGAGTGGCAGCGGTCGGCGACCCTGCGCGCGCTCCTGGCGTTCATGTGGTCCCACCCGGGCAAGCAGCTGCTGTTCATGGGCGGGGAGATCGCCCAGGGCGACGAGTGGTCGCACCGGGAGGGCGTGCCGTGGTGGCTGCTCCAGTTCGAGCACCACGCGGGGGTGCAGCGCCTGGTGCGGACGCTCAACGAGGCCTACCGGCCCCGGGCCGCGCTGTGGTCCCAGGACACCGAACCGGCGGGCTTCACCTGGCTGGACGGCGGTGACCGCGAGGGGAACACGCTGTCGTACCTGCGCCACGGCGACGACGGCTCGGTGCTCGCCTGCGCGGTGAACTTCTCGCCGGTGCCCCGTACGGAGCGGCGGATGGGCCTGCCCTCCGGGGGCCGGTGGAACGCGGTGCTCAACACCGACGAGGCGCGCTTCGGCGGATCGGACCACCCGGCGCCCGCCCGCGTGGACGCCGAGCCCGTGCCCTGGGACGGGCAGCCGTTCTCGGCGGAGGTCGTCCTGCCCCCGCTCGGCGCGGTCTGGTTCGAGCCCGGGTCCTAGGCGGTGTCCTCTCCGGGCCTTCGCTTCGCTTCGTCCCACCCGCCGCCCGCCGCCTCCAGAACCCCGGGGGCGCCCGAGCCGGCCCCCGCGAGCTGAGGCCGGTTGGAAAGCAGCATCCCAGCGGAGCGACCGGTTCGGCGCCCGGGCCCCTGTCGGCCCGGGCGCCGAACTGTGTATCTTATACACTGTATTTGATACACAGTTGAGGGGCTCCGTTGTGGCCAGTACCGAGATCCGGACCTTCCGCGAGGACGACCGCGCCGAACTGCGGGCGCTGTTCGCCCGTGCGGGCGAGGGGTCGCCGTCGGGAACGCTCTGGGGACACCTGCCGTCCGAGGCCGCGATCTACCTGGATCCCTACATGGACCACGTGCCCGAATCGCTCCTGGTCGCCCTGGTCGACGGACGGATGGCGGGCTACCTGACCGGTTGCCCCGACCCCTCCGCGATGCCCGGGGAGAGCGAGCTCATGGACCGCGCGATCCGGGAGCACCGGCTCGCGCTGCGACGAGGACCGGCGGCCTTCTTCGCCCGGGCCCTGCTGGACACGGCGGTGTCCGCCCTCCGGCGCAGGCCCACCGCGGGCGAGCTCTCGGACCCGCGCTGGCCCGCCCACCTGCACGTCAACGTCGAGTCCCGGGCACGCGGCACCGGTGTGGGCGCCGCTCTGGTGCGCGAGTGGCAGGAGCGGCTGCGCGAGCAGGGATCCCGCGGCTGCCACCTGCAGACCCTCGTGGAGAACACCGGCGCCGTGCGCTTCTTCGCGCGGGCCGGGTTCGAACCCCACGGACCGGCCCCCGTGGTACCGGGCGTGCGCTTCGAGGGAGGGCACGTGCACCAGCGGACCATGGTGTGGAGCCCGTCGGCCTCCCGGCCCTGAGAGGCCGCGCTCACGGACGAAGCCCGACCGGCCGTCGGGAAAGCCCACCGCGTCCGACCGCCGAACCGCGCGTTCGCGGGTGGGACGTCCGCACCGATCGGCGGTGGGGCCCGGACGCCGCCCCGGTGCGCAAGTGGTGTGAGTGGCGGAAGCGAAACAGGAGCAAAAACCTCCGCGACGGGCCCTTCCGCTCACCGCCGCCGCGTGCTTGTGTGTCCTGCACCACAGGCACGACCGTTGGGAGGCCCCGTGTCCGACAACAGCCAGAGTTTCGTCCGGGTGCTGGGAAGGGGTGACGTCCTCGCCCTCGGCTTCGGCGCGATGATCGGCTTCGGCTGGATCGTGCTGGTGGGCGACTTCGTCAGCGCGGCGGGCAGCGCGGGCGCGGCGCTGGCCTTCGTGATCGGCGGCGTCATCATGGCCTTCGTCGGCCTCGCCTACGCCGAGCTCGTCGCCGCGATGCCGCACGCGGGCGGGGAGCACCACTACGCCATGCGCGCCATCGGCCCCAAGGGGGCCTTCACCGCATCCTGGGCCATGATCCTGGGCTACGTCTCCGTCGTCGCCTTCGAGGCCGTGGCCGTCCCCCAGACCCTCGTCTACCTCTTCCCCGACATGGCGGTCGGCCGCCTGTGGACCGTGGCCGGGTACGACGTCCACGCCAGCCTGGTCGCCGTCGGCGTGGCCGCGGCCGTGCTGATGACCGCCGTCAACTACGTCGGCATCAAGCCCGCGAGCGTCTTCCAGACCATCGCGGTGCTGTTCCTGCTGCTCACCGGGGCCGCCATGGTCACCGGCGCGTTCGTCGGCGGTTCCGTGGACAACATGCGGCCGCTGTTCACCGGCGGCGCCCCGGGCATGTTCGTGGTCCTGGTCGCGGTCCCGTTCCTCTTCGTCGGCTTCGACGTCATCCCGCAGTCGGCCTCCGAGATCAGACTCCCGTACCGCATGGTCGGCACCCTGCTGGTGCTGTCGGTGTTCTGCGCGACCGCCTGGTACGTGATGGTCATGCTGACGGCGGGCTCGGGCCTGGGCCCGGCCGAACTGGCGGACTCGGAGCTGGCCTCCGCCGACGCCGTCGCCGCCATGTGGGACAGCGCGGCCATGGGCAACCTGCTCGTCCTCGGCGGCGTCGCGGGCCTGCTCACCAGCTGGAACGCCTTCCTCATCGGCGGCAGCCGCCTCATCTACGCCATGGCCGCCTCGCGGATGCTCCCGGCCTGGTTCGGCCGCCTGCACCCGCGCTTTCGCACCCCGTCCAACGCCGTGCTGTTCGTCGGCGCGCTCTCCCTGGTGTCCCCGTTCTTCGGCGAGCCGATGCTGGGCTGGCTGGTCAACGCGGGCGGCCTGAACATCGTGGTCGGCTTCGTCACGGTGGTGGTCAGCTTCCTCGTGCTGCGCCGCCGCGAACCCGCCATGGAGCGGCCCTTCACCGTTCCGGCGGGCGTCCCCGTCGGCGTGGTGGCCCTCGTACTGTCCGTGGGGCTGCTCCTGCTCTACCTGCCCGGCATGCCCGCGGCGCTGAGCTGGCCCAACGAGTGGCTGATGGTGCTCGTGTGGTGGGTGGCCGGGGCCGCCCTGATGTGGCGTCTGCCCCGGATCGCCGCGGGTCCCGACGCCGAGCGGCGCCTGGTCGAGGTGATGGACGCGCGCTCGCGCCCGGGCCCGCGGGCCTGACGGACGCCGCCGTGCGCTCCGGTTGAGCGCACGGCGGCGGGTTCCTACCGCCCGCGCGCGTGCCAGCCGGAGAGGCGGGCGACCGCCTCGTCCAGCACCTCGTCCCTCTTGCAGAACGCGAACCGGAGCAGGTGCGCGCCCTCCTCCTGATGGTCGTAGAACACCTGGGCGGGCACCGCCGCCACCCCGGCCTCCCGGGGCAGCGCGCGGGCCACCTCCACTCCGTCGGCGTACCCGAGCGGGCGGATGTCGGCCATGACGAAGTAGGTGCCCTCGCACGCGTCCACCTCGAAACCGGCCCCGGTCAGCCCCTCCACCAGGCGGTCGCGCTTGCCCTGGAGGGCGGTGCGCTGGGCGGCGACCCACTCCTCCTCCTGGTCGATGGCGTCGGCCGTGGCCAGCTGGAGCGCGCCGTTCGCGGAGAAGGTGAGGAACTGGTTCACCGTGCGCACCGCGCTGACCAGCGGTTCGGGCCCCATCACCCAGCCGGTCTTCCACCCGGTCACGGCGAACATCTTGCCGACCGAGGACACCGACAGCGTCCGCTCGCGCATGCCCGGCAGGGTGGCCAGCGGCACGTGCGGCCGCCCGTCGAAGGTGAGGAACTCGTACACCTCGTCGGTGAACGCGACCAGGTCGTGTTCGCGGCACACCCGCGCGACCTCTTCCAGCTCCTCGGCGGTGAACACGGTCCCCGTGGGGTTGTGCGGCGTGTTCACCAGCACCATCCGGGTGCGGGGGCCCACGGCCGCGCGCAGCTCCGCGGGGTCGAAGGTGAACCGGCCGGACACGGGGTCCGGCCGCAGCGTCACCGGTCTGCGCACCCCGCCCGCCAGCGTGATCATGGCGGCGTAGGAGTCGTACATCGGCTCGAAGACGATCACCTCGTCTCCGCGCTCCACCAGGGCGAGCATCGCGGCCGCGATCCCGGCGGTGGCGCCGACGGTCACGTAGACCTCGGTGTCCGGGTCCAGCTCGATGCCGTAGTGGCGGGCCCGGTACCGGCTCACCGCCCGCCGCAGCTCGGGGCGGCCCGGCCCGGGCGGGTACTGGTTCACCCCCTCCAGGATGTGCCCGGAGGCGGCCTCCAGCAGGGAGCGGGGACCGTCGGTGTCGGGGAACCCCTGCCCCAGGTTGACCGATCCGGTCTCCACGGCCAGCCGCGTCATCTCGGCGAAGACCGTCTCGCCGTACACGCGCATTCGTTCGATCAGCGGTTCTTCCACCCGACGAGCGTATCCACCCGCCCGGTCGGCGGGCCAGACGCGGGGACGCCGACGGGGCGGGTCCCCGGGAGGACCCGCCCCGTCCGCCGCCGCCTACAGCAGCAGGCTCAGCACCATCCACGTCACGGGACCGGCGATCAGCAGCGAGTCCAGGCGGTCCATGAGGCCGCCGTGCCCGGGCATGAACCTGCCCATGTCCTTGACCCCCAGGTCGCGCTTGAACAGCGACTCGATGAGGTCCCCGACGGTGGCGGCCAGCACGACCGCCAGGCCCAGGACCACGCCGACCCACCAGGGGCCGTCCAGCATGAGCGTCACGCACAGCGCGCCCGCGACGGCGCAGCCCACGACCGATCCGCCGAAGCCCTCCCAGGTCTTGTTGGGGCTGATCACCGGCGCCATCTTGTGCCGGCCCAGCAGGATCCCGGCGAAGTACCCGCCGATGTCGCTGGAGATCGTCACCACGATGAACGTGACCAGGCGGTACTGGCCGTCCTCGGGATGGGAGATGAGCAGCAGCCACGTGCCGAAGAGGAACGGCAGGTACACCAGGGTGAACAGGTTCGCCGCGACGTCGGCCACGAACCCTTCCGTACCTCCGCGCAGCCGCCACACCAGGGCGACGATCGCGGTCAGCGCGGTCGTGCCCACCAGCCAGTCGGTTCCCCCGAAGTAGGCGGCGACCTGCATGGCCACGCCGCCGACGGCCAGCGGTGCCACTGCCAGGCCCATGCCCTTGCCCGCGAACGCCCGGTTGACCTCGCGCAGGCCGATCAGCACCCCCAGGGAGGTGATGATCGTGAACAGCTGGGGCAGGGGGAAGATGGAGAAGAACACGAGGGCGCCCAGGGCGCACCCGCTCGCGATGGCCACCGGGAGGTTGCGGCCCGTCCGGACCGGCTCACCCCCCGGTTTGTGCAGCACGAAGCGCTGCCCGTCCGGATCGGGACCGCCCCGCGGCCCGCCGCCGGGTCTGTGCTCGGGCGAGCGGTCATCGCCTCCCGAGTCGCTGGAGGAAGGAAGGGTCACCGGCTAAACCTCGAGCAGTTCCGATTCCTTGTGCTTCAGCAGCTCGTCGACGGACGCGACGTACTTCGAAGACAGCTCGTCCAGCTCGGCCTGGGCGCGGTGCGCCTCGTCCTCGCCGATGTCGCCGGACTTGACGGCCTTCTCGAAGGTGTCCTTGGCGCGGCGGCGGACGTTGCGGATCGAGACCTTGCTGTCCTCGGCCTTGGTCCGCGCGACCTTGACGTACTCCTTGCGGCGCTCCTCGGACAGCTCGGGGAAGACCACGCGGATGACCTGGCCGTCGTCGGAGGGGTTCACGCCCAGGTCGCTGTTGCGGATGGCGTTGATGATGTCGGTGCGCGAGTTGACGTCGAACGGCGAGATGACCACCATGCGCGGCTCGGGGACCGAGAAGGAGGCCAGCTGGTTGATCGGCGTCCGGGCACCGTAGTAGTCGACGGTGATCTTGTTGAAGGTCGCCGGGGTGGGGCGTCCGGTGCGGATCGTGGCGAAGTCCTCCTTCGCCACGGTCACGGCCTTCTCCATCTTCTCCTCGGCCTCGAGGAGGGTCTCTTCGATCATGTGGGCGCTCCCTGGTGTCGTGGCTTGCTGTGGTCGCGGAGGCTGTCTAGACCGGGGTCGGCCCGACGATGGTGCCGATCTTCTCACCGCGTACCGCGCGCAGGATGTTGCCCTGGCTCATCAGGTCGAACACGACGATGGGCAGCCCGTTGTCCATGCACAGGCTGACCGCGGTGGCGTCCATGACCTTGAGGCCGCGGGTGAGGACCTCGTTGTAGTTGAGCTTGTCGAACTTGACCGCGTCGGGGTTGCGCTGGGGGTCGGAGTCGTAGACCCCGTCGACCTGGGTGCCCTTGAGGACCGCCTGCGCGCCGATCTCCAGCGCGCGCTGGGCGGCGGTGGTGTCGGTCGAGAAGAAGGGTGCGCCCAGACCGGCGCCGAAGATGACCACGCGGCCCTTCTCCAGGTGGCGGACGGCGCGGCGGGGGATGTAGGCCTCGGCGACCTGGCTCATGTGGATCGCGGTCTGCACGCGGGTGTCCACACCGAGCCGCTCCAGGAAGTCCTGGAGGGCGAGGCAGTTGATGACGGTGCCGAGCATGCCCATGTAGTCGGCGCGGCCGCGCTCGATGCCGCCCTCGGTGAGCTGGGCGCCGCGGAACATGTTGCCGCCGCCGACGACCACCGCGACCTGGATGCCCTCGGAGACCGCCTCGGCGATGGACTCGGCCACGTACTGGACGACCTCGGGGTCGATGCCCAGGCCGCCGCCGCCCGCGAACGCCTCTCCGGAGAGTTTGAGCATCACGCGCTTCCACCCGGAACCGTGCATCGCCGGTTCGGTGCTCGTCGCTTCGTTCACAGCCTGTGGCCTCCCTTGTCGTCCCCGAGCGGCACAGGGTCCCCCGAGTGATCCTCGATGCGGTCGGCCGGGCTCATGCGCCCCGCCACCCGCCCATATCCACCGAAGGTGCCGGGGAGCAGTCTCCCCGGCACCTCCATCATCTCAAAACCCTCAGGCCTGGCCGACCTTGAAGCGGACGAAGCGCTTGACGGTCACGCCCGCCTCGTCGACGACCTTCTGGACCGTCTTCTTGTTCTCCTTGACGAACGGCTGGCCGAGCAGCGTCACGTCCTTGAAGTAACCGTTGAGGCGGCCCTCCACGATCTTGGGGATGGCCTGCTCGGGCTTGCCCTCCTCGCGGGTGGTCTGCTCGGCGATGCGGCGCTCGTTCTCCACGACCTCGGCGGGGACGTCGTCCCGGCCGATGTACTGCGGGGCCAGCGCGGCGATCTGCTGGGCGAGGTCCTTGCCGACCTCCTCGTCAGCCTTGTCCAGCTCGACCAGGACGCCCATGGTGGGGGGCAGGTCCGGGTCGGACTTGTGGAGGTAGCTGGCGACGTAGGCGCCCTCGAACTTGGCGAAGCGGCGGAACTCCAGCTTCTCGCCGATGACCGCGCTCTTGGCCTCGATGAAGGACTGGAGGGTCTTGCCCGGCTCGATCTCGGCGGCGGCGACGGTGGCGAGGTCGTCGCTGTCCTGGGCGGCGACGAAGTCGGCGACCTGGTCGGCCAGCGCGATGAACTGGTCGTTCTTGGCGACGAAGTCGGTCTCGCAGTTGAGCTCGACGAGGGTGGCCTTGCCTTCGGACTCCTGCTTGAGGACGACCATGCCCTGGGCGGCGGTGCGCTCGGCGCGCTTGCCGACGTCCTTGGCACCCTTGACGCGCAGGGCCTCGACGGCCTTGTCGAAGTCGCCGTCGGCCTCGGTCAGGGCCTTCTTGCAGGCCATCATGCCGGCGCCGGTCATGTCGCGCAGCTTCTTGACGTCCGCGGCGGTGAAGTTCGCCATGACTGTTCTCGGATTCCCTTGGAGTGGAGAGTCTGTACGGAAAGTGAAGCGGATCCGGTCCCGGGCACCGAGCGGCCGCCCCGCCGGGAGCGGCGGGGCGGCGACGGTGCTCGGGGGCACGGAACTACTCGGCGTCGGGGGCCTTCGCGGGCGCGTCGACCGGGGAGTCCTCGGAGGTGGCCTCGGCCGGGGCCTCGGCCGCGACCTCGTCGGCCGGGGCGACGGCGGCGGTCTCGACCGGAGCCTGCTCGGCGGCGGTCTCGGCGGCCTCGACGGGAGCCTGCTCGGCGGGGGCCTCGGCCGGGTCGGCCTTGCCCTCCAGGAGCTCGCGCTCCCACTCGGCCAGGGGCTCCTCGGCGGACTTGCGCTCGCCGGAGGCCTCCGAGGCGCCGGAGCGGGCCATGAGACCGTCGGCCACGGCGTCGGCGACCACGCGGGTGAGCAGGCTGACGCTGCGGATGGCGTCGTCGTTACCCGGGATCGGGTAGTCGACCTCGTCCGGGTCGCAGTTGGTGTCCAGGATGGCCACGACCGGGATGTTCAGCTTGCGAGCCTCGCTGATCGCGATGTGCTCCTTCTTGGTGTCCACGATCCAGACCGCGCTGGGCACGCGGGACATGTCGCGGATACCACCGAGGGTGCGCTCCAGCTTCTCCTTCTCACGGCGAAGGTTGAGGAGCTCCTTCTTGGTGAGCGAGGAGCCGGCGACGTCGTCGAAGTCGATCTCCTCCAGCTCCTTGAGGCGCTGGAGCCGCTTGTGCACGGTGGAGAAGTTGGTGAGCATGCCGCCCAGCCAGCGCTGGTTGACGTAGGGCATGCCGACGCGGCGGGCCTGCTCGTCGATGGCCTCCTGCGCCTGCTTCTTGGTGCCGACGAACAGGACGGTGCCGCCGTGGGCGACCGTCTGCTTGACGAACTCGTAGGCGCGGTCGATGTAGGCCAGCGACTTCTGGAGGTCGATGATGTAGATGCCGTTGCGCTCGGTGAAGATGAAGCGCTTCATCTTGGGGTTCCAGCGACGGGTCTGGTGCCCGAAGTGGACGCCGCTCTCCAGGAGCTGGCGGATCGTCACGACTGTGGCCATGACCTGGTCCTCCTTGATGGTGGCGGGGAGGGACCCCGCCCTCGGTTGTTCCTGACGCCCCGGCCGTACCGCCGCACCGCCCGGAGGCGGCACGGACCGCGGGTGCGGCCCCTCGCTGAGGAGGCTCGTGGACGTGCGTATTGTGATCGGCCCGACGGGCCACAGATGATTCTATCTCCATCGGGAATACGTCGGGACCTGCGCCGCGTGGCGCCCCCTTTCCGCGGCGGGATCGTCCACAGGCACGGACTCCCCCTGGTGTCGCGGCCCCCGCGTCCGGACCCTGGGGGTATGACCCCCTCGCTGCTCCTGACCCTGTCCCTGGTGTTCTCCCTCCTGTCCCCGCACCACCCCGCCGAGGCCGACTGGCGCTGGCCGGTGGACCCGCCGGTCCGGATGCTGCGCCCCTTCGACCCGCCCGAACAGCGCTGGCTGCCCGGGCACCTGGGCGTGGACCTGGCCGCTGAGCCCGGCCAGGAGGTCCGCGCGGCCGGTGCCGGGCGGGTGCACTTCGCGGGCCGGGTGGCGGGCACACCGCTGGTGAGCGTGACCCACGGCGACCTGCGCACCACCTACCTGCCGGTGGAGTCCGACCTGGTCCGCGGCGACCCGGTCGCCGCCGGGGACGTTCTGGGCACGCTCGCCGCCGCGCCGCCGCACCGCCCGGACCGGCCCTGCCTGCACTGGGGCCTGCTCCGCGGCGACGTCCACCTCGATCCGCTCTCCCTGCTCGGCCTGGGCGAGTTCCGCCTGCTGCCGGTCCCGCCGCCCGCCTCGCCGCACGGGCGCGGACGGCCCCGGCCCCGCCGGCGCCCACCGACGGCGGAGCGGACGGCTCCCGGGCCCCGGGCCGCCCCGGAGAACCGCCCCCCGTGCGGGCGGTGCCGCGTCCGCGCTCTCCCGCCCACCACCGCGGGCGGGGCGCGGGCGCGCGGTACGCAGACCGGACACGGGCCTCTACACCGCTCCGGCCGGGCACCGGCGGGAGGACGCGGGCGCGTAGTACGCCGACCAGGCGCACCGCGACGTGCCCGAGGCGGCGCGGGGGGCGGTCAGGCGCGGGGGTGGGCCCGGCGGTAGGTGTCGCGCAGGCGCTCCACGGACACGTGGGTGTAGATCTGCGTGCTGCGCGGGCTGGCGTGGCCCAGGAACTCCTGCACGCTGCGCAGGTCGGCGCCGCCGTTGAGCAGGTGGGTGGCCGCGCTGTGCCGCAGACCGTGCGGCGCGCTGTCCGCACCGACGGCGCGCAGGTGGGCGTGCACGTCCTCGCGGGCCTGGCGGACGCCCAGGCGGCCGCCCCGTGCCCCGAGGAACAGCGCGGAGCCGCTGGTGGCGCCCGCCATCTCCGGGCGTCCGCCGCTCAGCCAGGCGTCGAGGGCGTCCAGGGCCGGACCGCCCACGGGGACCGTGCGCTCCTTGGCCCCCTTGCCCAGGACACGCACGGTGTCGCGTTCGCGGTCCACGTCGGCGAGGTCCAGAGCGCACAGCTCGGCGACGCGCACGCCGGTGGCGTAGAGCGTCTCCACCACCGCGCGGCGGCGCAGGCCGGTCGGGGTCCCGTCGGGCTCCCCCGCGAGCGCCGCGGCGGCCTGGCGCTCGTCGAGCACCGTGGGCAGGGAGCGCTGCTGCGCCGGGCTGGCCAGGCGCGGGCCGGGGTCGGCCGCCAGTACGCCCTCGCGGTGCAGGAACCGGGTGAACGCGCGGACGGCGGCCACGCGGCGGGCCACGGTGGCGCGGCTCGCGCCCGCGTCGCGGGCGCGGGACAGCCACCCGCGCACCAGGTCCACGTCCAGGTCCCGCACGCTCCGCCCCCGCTCCTCCAGGTGTGCCAGGAGGGAGCGCAGGTCGGCCAGGTAGCCGCGCACGGTGTGGGGCGAGCGCCCCAGCTCGCCCGACAGGTGCGCGGCGAAGCGCTCCAGCACGCCTACCTCCCGGAGGGCAGACAGGCGACCCCCTCGACCTCCACGAGGTGGGTGGGGTCGACCAGTCCGCTCACCTCCACCAGGGAGGCGGCGGGCAGGTGCCCGTCGGGCAGGCACTCCAGCAGGGCGGAGCGGAACTCCTCCAGGTCGGAGATGTGGCGCAGGTAGTAGGTGAGCTTGACCAGGTGGCCCAGATCCGCGCCGTGGCGGGACAGGACGGCCTCCAGGTTGCGGAAGATCTGGCGCGTCTGCCCCCCGATGTCCCCGGCGACCTCTCCCCCGGGCCCCTCGGGGGTCTGTCCGGAGACGAACAACAGCGGCCCGTCCGCCACCAGGGCGTCACTGTAGGGTTTGGTCATGGCGTCACCGTACCCGTCATGCGGGGCGCGCTACCGTCGCCGCACGCCGGTCCGCGTGCCGCCCCCCCGGAACCGCGTACCGGCTTCGCCCCCGCGCGGGCCGGGACCGGACCGCGGGTGACCCAGACGGAGTTCCGTCACCGCTTCGCCCCGCGCGGGCCGGAGACCGGATGTGGCGGGAGCGGGCCACGGAGCGTACGCGGCGCGTGGGACCCGTCTTCGCCAGGCCCGGCGGCCGTAACCGTCCACGGTGCCGCACGGCCCCGGCCCCGGCGGCCGTCCGGCGGCCCCTGACCGCTCCGACCCCGCGTCGCACGCCGGGGACCGGCTTGCCGGTCGCGGCCTCCGCCCGCTCACTGCGGCAGCCGCCAGCCCGCCGGACAGCGCTCCACCAGTCCGGCCGCGGCCAGCATCCCCAGGGAGCGCAGGGTCCTCTCCAGACGGGTCCCGCTGGCCACGGCGATCACCGCGGGCCCGGCGCCGGACCTGGGCACCGCCGCCAGGACGCGGGCGCTGTCCTGGTCGAGCTCGGCCGACACCCGCAGCGGCCCGGACTCCGGCGGCAGCTCACCCAGCGCGCTCACCTGGGCGACGACGTCGTCCGCGCAGGTGACGCAGCTCGCGTTCCAGTCTCGGAGCAGCAGGTGGCAGCCCACCGACATCGCCGAGGTGACCGGGCCGGGGACCGCCATCAGCGCCCGGTTGAGCTCGGCCGCGTGCGAGGCGGTGTTGAGGGCACCGCTACGCCGTCCGGCCTCCACCACCACCGTGCCCGGGGTGAGCGCGGCGATCAGCCGGTTGCGTACGAGGAAGTCCGGTGCGCGCGGGGTGGCGCCCACCGGCCGCTCGCTCACCAGCACCCCGGTGCGGGCGACGTCGGCGAACAGGCCCGCGTGCCCGCGCGGGTAGTCCACGTCCAGCCCGCAGGCCAGCACCACGACCGTGCCGCCGTGGGCCTGGGCCGCCCGGTGCGCGGCCCCGTCGATCCCGTAGGCGCCGCCGGAGACCACCACGACCGCGCTCTCGGCCAGCTCGTAGGCCATCTCCGCCGCCACGTGCTCCCCGTAGGGCGTGGCCGAGCGCGCGCCCACCACGGCCACCGAGCGCAGACACAGGTGACGCAGGTCCCCCGCACCGCGCACCCACAGTCCGTGCGAACGCCGCCCTCCGGGCAGGTCCAGTTCGTCGAGGCGGCCCGGCCACTCGGGGTCCCGCGGGGCCACGAAGCGGATGCCGGCCGCCGCCGAGTCGCCGAGCAGCCCGTCGGGGTCCACCGCCCGCGCCGCGGCGCCCCACCGCGCCCACCTGCGCTCCAGCAGGGCCTGTGCCTCCGGCCCCGGCCCCTCCTCCCCGGCGCTGGCGGGCACCGGTGGCGGGGGCGCCCCCGCCACCAGCAGCGCCCACACCCGTTCCGCGCCGTGCTCGGCGAGCATCGCCCCCAGCCACAGGTCCCCCGGCGGGGCCACCGCCGTCAGGCAGGCCCGCGCCCGCGCGTCCGCCTCGTCCTCCGCGTCCCGCACCGTTCCCCCGCTCCCCTCCGTCGTGTCCGCGTTCACCACGCGCGCCCCGCCCAGAGCGCGAAGGCGTAGGCCGCCTCCTCCTCGCCGGGGCGGTCCCGGTCGGCGAGGTCGGCCAGGGTCCAGGCGACCCGCAGGGCGCGGTCCACCCCCCGGGCACTGATCTGTCCGAGGTCCATCGCTCTGCCCAGCACCCGCAGCGCGGCGGACTCCACCGGGAACTCCCGGCGCAGCTGCGCCCCGGGGATGGCCGCGTTGGTGGTCCAGGGCGTGTGCGCCAACCGCTCGGCGGCGCGGGCGCGGGCCTTCTCCACCCGGGCGGCCACCACCTCGGAGGACTCGGCGAAGGCGCGGTCGGCGAGCAGCTCGGCCCTCGACACCGGTTGCAGCTCCACCTTGAGGTCGATCCGGTCCAGCAGGGGCCCGGACAGGCGGGAGAAGTAGCGGCGCCGCTCACCGGCGGGGCAGGTGCACAGGGCGCCGGGTTTGGCGCAGGGGCAGGGGTTGGCGGCCATCACCAGCTGGAAGCGGGCCGGGAAGGTCACCGTCGAGGAGGCGCGGGCCAGGACCACCTCGCCGCGCTCCAGGGGTTCGCGCAGGGAGTCCAGCACCCCGCGCCCGAACTGCGGGGCCTCGTCGACGAAGAGCACGCCGCGGTGGGCCTTGGACACCCAGCCGGGCGTGGGGTAGCCGCTGCCGCCGCCGATGATCGAGGCCCGGGTGGAGGTGTGGTGCGGAGCCGCGAAGGGGGGCGCGGTGACCAGGGGCGCGCCGGGCGGCAGCATGCCCGCCACCGAGTGGATCGCGGTGGCCTCCAGCGCCTCGGCGGGGCTGAGCGGGGGCAGCACGGTGGGCAGGCGTTCGGCGAGCAGGCTCTTGCCGGTGCCGGGAGGCCCCAGCATCATGAGGTTGTGGCCGCCGGCCGCGGCGATCTCCACCGCGCGGCGGGCCACCGGCTGCCCCAGGACGTCGGACAGGTCGGGCCCCTGGCCGCGCGGCTCCCGGGGGCGGGGCACGGCCTCATCCTCGTGCGCCTCGGGAAAGTACTCCCCGCGCAGCCACTGGCACAGGTCCATCAGGCTGTCCACCGCCGTCACCTCGGCGCCGGGCACCAGCCGGGCCTCGGCGGCGTTCCCCCGCGCGACGACGAACCTGCGGTAGCCCTGCTCGGCGGCCGACACGACCGCCGGGAGGACCCCCAGCACCGGCCGTGCCCGGCCGTCCAGGCCGAGTTCCGCGATGAGGACGCTGTCCTCCAGCCGCTCCACCGGCACCGAGCCCGCCGCGGCGAGGACGGCGGCGGCGATGGCCAGGTCGAACAGGCTCCCGGACTTGGGCAGGCTGGCCGGGGACAGGCTGATGACGATCTGGCCGCTGGGCCACTCCTCGCCGCTGTTGACGACGGCGGCGCGGATGCGGTCCCTGGCCTCGCGGAGCGCGGCGTCGGGCAGCCCCACCAGGGTCACCCCGAAGTCGCCGCCGCCCAGGTGCACCTCCACCTCGACGATGTGCCCCTGGACGCCCAGCAGGGCGATGCAGCGGGTGCGGGCGAGCGTCATCATGCCATCCCCCGCTCATGGGAGACGAACACGCGCCCGCCGCTGATCAGGACGCAGACGCCGTCCACGCGCAGGGGGTGGGCGGGCACCCGGTGCCGGACCGCCCAGGCGTGTCCGAGGCGGCGCAGGCGGCGCCTCTTGTCGGGGGTGATGGCCTCCACCGGGTGCCCGTGCCGGACGGAGGTACGGGTCTTGACCTCCGCGACGACCAGGACGGGGCCGTCCCGGGCGACGATGTCGATCTCCCCGTCGGGGATGCGCCAGTTGCGGGCGACCACCCGCATCCCGGCGCGTCGGAGGAAGGCCGCGGCGAGGTCCTCGCCGCGGCCGCCCAGCGTCCTTCGGTACTCGGCCCACCGGTCCAAGGTCGACCACCTCCCGTAACCACGGTCGGTGATCGCCGTTCACGGCGCCAGAGCCGGTTCTCTCCTGTGGAAAACCCCGGCGGCGTCCGGGAGGGGGAGGCCGGCCCCGGGGGCCGGGACCCCGGGGTCTCCCCGGCCGCCCGGTGGCCGGATCAGCTCTGCCCGCTCCCCTCGGCGGGCGGCATCTCCAGGTCGGCCTTGGTGATCTCCTCGACGTTGACGTCCTTGAACGTCACCACGCGGACGTTGCGGACGAACCTGGCCGGACGGTACATGTCCCAGACCCAGGCGTCCTCCATCACGACCTCGAAGTACATCTCCCCGTTCTCGGTCGAACGCGGCTGGAGGTCGACGTGGTTGGTGAGGTAGAACCGCCGTTCGGTCTCCACCACGTAGCTGAACAGACCGACGACGTCGCGGTACTCGCGATAGAGCTGGAGCTCCATCTCGGCCTCGTACTTCTCCAGGTCCTCAGAACTCATCCACGCGCTCGCTTTCGTCGCACTCTCCGGTCGTGGTGTGCCGGTCCCCTCCTACCCGGACACCGCCGACGGCCGGGATGTTCCCGGTCGACGGCGGCCCCGCGCGTCGGGGGACGCCGATACCGTCCAGCCTCCATCATGCGTCACGGAAGGGCCCCGTGTACTCCGCCGTGCGGATTTTCTCGTCGGACCGCCCGCGCGGTACGTCACTCGTCCGCGGCGTTGAGCTCCTCGAAGGACTCGGGGATGCTGAGCGGGCCGATCTGCCCGGCCGGCCAGATGATCACGAAGGCCCGTCCCACGACGTGGTCGATCGGGACCGCGCCGCCGCCGGGGTTGTTCTGGTTGAGCCGCGAGTCGGAGGAGATCGCCCGGTGGTCCCCCATCAGCCACAGGTGCCCCTCGGGCACCTCGACCGGGCCGAACTCGGTGTGCGTGGCCACGCTGCCCGGGTACAGGTAGGCCTCTTCCTCGAGGGGGACCCCGTTGACCAGGACGCGGTTCTGCTCGTCGCAGCACTCCACGGTGTCACCGGGCAGGCCGATGACCCGCTTGATGTACTCCTTGCCCGTGGGCGCCGCGCCCAGCTGCTGCTGCACCCACGTGAACGCGGCCGAGACCGGGTTGGTGGGTTCGGGGACCGACACGGTGTTCGGGTCGTCCCAGGACCCGTTGCCGTCGAAGACGACCACCTCGCCGCGCTCGATGTCGCGGAGCTCGTAGACGACCTTGTTGACGAGCACCCGGTCCCCGACGAGGAGGGTGTTCTCCATCGAGGTGGAGGGAATGTAGAAGGCCTGCACCAGCCAGGTCCTGATCACGAACGCCAGGACCACGGCGATCACGATCAGGACGGGGAGTTCCTTCCAGAACGACCCCTTCTTCTCGGTGCTCTGGGACTTGCTCATCTCGTCGTCCGCCCCCTCATCCGACTCCTCGCCGTCGGTACCGGAGACAGCACTGGCTCCCGAGCTCTCATGAGCTCGGGAGCCAGTGGCGGAGTCGTGCTCCTCCGGACCGGGCTGGGCGGATTCCTCGTCCTGGACCCCGTCCGAGCCGAGGTCCTTCTCGTCTTTGCTCATCGAGCCGAAGCCTATCCTGCCTCCCTGGCGGGAGCGGAGAGATTCGACACGGAAAAACGTCGGGAGGAGGCCCCGGGCCACCCGGTCGCGGACTAGCGGCGCTCGCGGATGCGGGCGGCCTTGCCGCGCAGGTCGCGCAGGTAGTACAGCTTGGCGCGACGCACGCGGCCGCGGGCGGCGACCTCGTACTTCTCGATGGCCGGGGTGTGGATCGGGAAGGTACGCTCCACGCCCACGCCGTAGCTCACCTTGCGGATGGTGAAGGTCTCGCGGTTGCCCGAGCCCTGGCGGCGGATGACGACGCCCTTGAAGACCTGGACACGGGTACGGTTGCCCTCGGTCACACGGACGTGGACGTTGAGGGTGTCACCCGGACGGAACTCCGGGACGTCGGAACGAAGCTGGGCCTTCTCCAGCTCCTGAATGGCGGTGTGCATCTCGCGAATCCTCATCGATAGCGCTCCGCGTCCTGCTCCCCGGCAGGGGAGGGGGTACGCGGGCGAGGGCCCGAATGGGTCTGTACTGTCGAACCGCCCGGGTGACCGTCACAGAGGCCGACGTCGTACCGCCGGCATGCGGATGCCGCCGGTCACCGAGGGGGAACCCACCCAGTCTGCCACATCTCAGGTGGCGTCTCGAACGGCCTCCTCGGCCAGGACCTCCCGGTCGCGCCGGTCCAGCGCCTCCTCGGGCAGGGCCTCCACCAGGTCGGGGCGGTTGCGCGCGGTCTTGCGCAGAGCCTGGTCGCGGCGCCAGCGGTCCACGGCGCCGTGGTTGCCCGACAGCAGCACCGGCGGCACCTCCCGGCCGCGCCAGGTGGCGGGTTTGGTGTAGACCGCCCCCTCCACGAGGTTCTCCATGCCGCCGGAGGCGAAGGAGTCCTGCACCGCGGACTCGGTGTTGCCCAGGACACCCGGCAGCAGCCGGGTGATCGCCTCGACCATCACCAGCGTCGCGGACTCGCCGCCGTTGAGCACGTAGTCGCCGATGCTGACCTCCTCGACGGGCATCCGCTCCGCGGCGTCCGCCGCGACCCGCGAGTCGATGCCCTCGTAGCGGCCGCAGCCGAAGACCAGCCGCTCCTCCTTGGCCAGGCGCTCGGCGTCGGCCTGCCGGAAGGGGCGCCCGCTGGGAGTGGGCAGGATCAGCCGCGCGGGGCCCTCCCCCACGACCTCGTCCAGCGCCTCGCCCCACGGCTCGGGCTTCATCACCATGCCGGGGCCGCCGCCGTAGGGGGTGTCGTCCACGGTGTTGTGGCGGTCGTGGGTCCAGGAGCGCAGGTCGTGCACGCGCACGTCGAGCAGCCCGGACACGCGGGCCCTGCCGATCAGGGACAGGTCCAGGGGGCCGAAGTACTCGGGGAAGATGCTGATGATGTCGATGCGCACGGCGCGCCCCTTCAGTCGGCGAGGTCGAGCAGGCCGGGCGGCGGGTCGATGACGATCCGGCCACCGGCCACGTCCACCTCGGGGACCAGGGCCGCCACGAAGGGCACGTACACCTCCGAGCCGCCCGGGGTGGTCACCACCAGGAGGTCCTGCGCGTGGTGGAGCACGTCCGCGACCGTGCCGACCGGCTCCGCGCCGGTGGTCACCGCGGCCAGGCCGATGAGTTCGTGGTCGTGGAACTCGTCCGGGTCGTCCAGCGGCGGGATGTCCTCGGAGTCCACGAGCAGGGCGGTGCCGCGCAGCCCCTCCGCGGCGTCGCGGTCGGCCACGCCCTCGAAGCGCACGAGCAGGCGGCCGCTGTGGCGGCGCGTGGAGACGACGGTGAGCGGACCGGCCTCGGCCGGGTCGGTGGCCAGCACGGAGCCGTCGGCGAACCGGGCCGCGGGGTCGTCCGTGCGCACGTCCACCGCGACGTCGCCGCGGACGCCGTGCGCGCGGCCGATCCGGCCGACAACGAGTCGCATGGGGATTCTTCCTTCCGCCCCTCGGGGGGTGAGAAAACTGTGCCCGGGACCGGGCGCGTGCGGTGGGCACGGACCCCGGGGTCCCGGGCACGGCTGCGGGGCGCCGACCGCTGGCGGTCGGCGCCCCGAGAGGCGCGTCAGCGCACTTCGTGCAGGTCCAGCAGGTCCACGCGGACGTAACGGCCCCCGGCCAGGGCGCCGATGACGGTCCGCAGGGACTTGGCGGTGCGGCCGTTGCGGCCGATCACCTTGCCGAGGTCGTCGGGATGGACCCGGACCTCCAGGACTTTGCCCTTGCGGAGCCGCTTGGCTCTCACCTGGACGTCGTCGGAGTTCGCAACGATCCCCTTCACGAGGTGCTCAAGCGCCTCTTCCAGCACGTCAGGCCTCGCCCTCGGACTTCTCAGTCTCGGTGGTCTCAGCGGTCTCGGCGGGCTTGTCCGCCTTGTCCGCCTTCTTCTCGGACTTGCGGCCCTTGCCCTTGCCCTCGGCGCCGGGGAGCACGAGCTCCTTCAGAGCGGCCTGGAAGGCGGCTTCCTTGGCCTCGGGGTCCTTGGCCTCGGCGACCTGGAGCGGAGCCGGGGCGGGCAGGCCCTTGAACTTCTGCCAGTCACCGCTCTTGCGCAGGAGGACCTTGACCGCGTCGGAGGGCTGGGCGCCCACGGACAGCCAGTACTGGACCCGCTCGGAGTCGACCTCGATGAGGCTCGGGTGCTCCTTGGGGTGGTACTTGCCGATCTCCTCGATCGCCTTGCCGTCCCGCTTGGTGCGGGCGTCGGCGACGATGATGCGGTACTGGGGCGTACGGATCTTGCCCATACGCTTGAGCTTCAGTTTGACAGCCACTGGAGTGGTCTTCTCCCGATTAACGGTGTAAGGCGCCCGGCGGCGAAACCACGTGGGGTTGCGGCACCCGACGGGACAGACGTGGGTGGCGGGCTAGTTAGAGGGCTGGCCCGGCACCGTTAGTCGACTACTCATTGTGCCAGACGCGGACGTGTTCCCCGGACACGACACCGGAACACCTGTGCACGGATGGGCGGCGGACTCGGAGGCGGCCCGTCCCCGGAACGTGGACGGGCCGCCCCGCCCGGTCTCCCGGGCGGCGCCAACCGCCCGCCTCCGAGGAGGCGGGCACGCGGTCCGGGCCGTGGGCCCGTCCGCGTCCGCGGTGCGGTCGGTCGCGCCACACGCATGGTAGCGCTCCGCCCGTCGGCCGACGGGTACGAGGGCCGGTACCGGCCGCGCCTACTGCTTGGGCAGCTTGAAGTTGGACAGGTCGGGCATGTTGGGGCCGCCGAAGCCGGGCGGGAGCGTGGGCTGGCCGCCGCCCCCCAGGCCCGGGGGCAGCTGCGGCGGCTGCTGGCCGCCCTCCTCCTGACGGCGCTGGCGCTCGGCCGCGCGGTCGGCCTCCTGCTGGCGGGCCTTCATCGGGTTGCCGCTGCGCTGCTTGCCCTTCTTGGCCTTCTTGGCCTGGGCCTTGGCCTTCTTGCGGTTGGCGCCGCCGCTCATGCCCGGCATCCCGGGCATACCCGGCATGCCGCCGCTCTTCATCTTGCGCATCATCTTCTGCGCCTCGAAGAAGCGGGTGACCAGGCCGTTGACATCGCTGACCTGGGTGCCCGAACCGTTGGCGATGCGCAGGCGGCGCGAGCCGTTGATCATCTTGGGGTTGGCGCGCTCGCCCGGGGTCATCGACTGGATGACGGCCTGGATGCGGTCCAGGTCCTTGTCGTCGATGCTGTCGATCTGCTCGCGCATCTGGCCCATGCCGGGCATCATGCCGAGCAGGTTGCCGATCGGGCCGAGCTTGCGGACCATCTGCATCTGCTGGAGGAAGTCGTCGAGCGTGAAGTCCTCGTCCGACGCCATGGTCGAGGCCATCTTCTCGACCTCGGCCTCGTCGAACGTGCGCTGGGCCTGTTCGATGAGGGTGAGGACGTCACCCATGTCCAGGATGCGCGAGGCCATCCGGTCCGGGTGGAAGAGGTCGAAGTCCTCCAGCTTCTCGCCGGTGGACGCGAACATGATGGGACGGCCGGTGATGTGGCGGATGGACAGGGCCGCGCCGCCGCGCGCGTCGCCGTCGAGCTTGGTGAGCGCGACCGCGTCGTAGCCGACCCCGTCGAGGAAGGCCTGCGCGGTGTTGACCGCGTCCTGGCCGATCATCGCGTCGACGACGAAGAGGATCTCGTCCGGGTTGACCGCGTCGCGGATGTCCGCGGCCTGCTGCATCATCTCGCTGTCCACGCCGAGACGGCCCGCAGTGTCGATGATCACCACGTTGTGGTTGTTGCGGCGGGCGTGCTCGACGGACTCGCGGGCGACCTGGACGGGGTCGCCGACGCCGTTGCCGGGCTCGGGCGCGAACACGGGGGTCCCGGCGCGCTCACCGACCACCTGGAGCTGCGTGACGGCGTTGGGGCGCTGGAGGTCGGCGGCGACCAGCAGCGGCGTGTTGCGGTCGGCGGCCAGCCACCGGGCGAGCTTGCCCGCCAGGGTGGTCTTACCGGCGCCCTGGAGGCCCGCGAGCATGATCACGGTCGGCGGGTTCTTGGCGAAGCGGATCTGCCGGGTCTCGCCGCCGAGGATCCCGACCAGTTCCTCGTTGACGATCTTGATGACCTGCTGGGCCGGGTTGAGGGCCTTGGAGACCTCCTCGCCCCGGGCGCGCTCCTTGATCCGCGCGATGAACTCGCGGACCACCGGCAGCGCGACGTCCGCCTCCAGCAGCGCGAGACGGATCTCCCGCGCGGTCGCGTTGATGTCCTCCTCGGACAGGCGCCCTTTACCGCGCAGCGAGGAGAAGACCGATGTCAGCCGGTCGGAAAGCGTCTCGAACACGAGTGTGGCCAGTCCTTCGTCTCGGAGTTGGTCTCCCAGCCTACCGGCCGGGATCACCTTGCAGTATCCCTCGGCGGGCGGGTCCGGACACGGCCGAGGGCGGGAACACCGTCCCCGCCCTCGGCCGCCGTGCGCTCGGGGCCGCGCCCCGCCGGTACCTCTAGTTGCCCTCTTCCTCGGCCGTCTCCGACGCCTCCTCGGAGGGGGAGGCCCCGCCCGACAGGGTGGCCTCGCGCTGCTCGGCGAGGGCCGCCAGCATCTCCTCCTGCTGTCCGCCGGTCAGGCCGCGCGTGGACAGCTGGGCCTCACCGTCGATCGGGTAGGTCTGCTGGACGGAGCTGACGATGTTGTAGTCGGCGCTGCACGAGAGCTCCAGCGTGCCGCCCGCCTCCAGGGTGCCGCTGTCCTCGCAGGTCTGCTCGCCGATGTCGGCGTTGCTGAAGGTGACGGCCATGCTCACGGCCACCTCGCCACTGCCGTCGCCGCCCGCGTCGCGCACGGTCCCGGTCCAGGTGCAGTTGGGGCCGTCCTCGCACGTCATGGAGGGGCTGCCCTCCCAGCCGACCTCGATGCGGGCGTCCCGGGAGGAGGTCAGCTCCTCCTCGGTGGCGGCGGTGACGCCGTCGTAGAGCTCCTCGACGGCGGCGGTCTCGGCCTCGGCCAGGTCCAGGCGGACCTGGGGGCCGGTCTCGGCCTCCTCGGGGACGAGCTCCTCGATGGCGATGCGCTGGATCTGGCTGGTCTCGGCGTTGATCCAGACCTGGTTGCGCTCGCCCGCCAGGTCGACCCGGTAGGTGAGCGTGCCGTCCAGGTTCTCCTCGACGGCCTCCTCCGAGTCCAGCTCGATGCCGCCCAGGATGGCGGAGAGCTCCGGCGGGGCCAGGGAGACGCTCGGGTTGAACCCGGCCTGGGCCGAGGAGGCCCGCACCCAGTTCCCGTCGAAGTCGTCGAAGTCGGGGCTGAAGACGCCCTGGTCGAGCCAGAAGTCCTCCGCGGCCCGCAGGAACATCCTGCCGTCCGCGCTGATCAGCTCGGCCTCGATGCCGTTGGCGCGGATGGTGCCGCTGGCCGTGCCGCCGTCGGCGACGGTCAGCGAGGCGTCGCGCACGTCGGCGGAGCCGACGCTCTCGGCCACCTGACCGGTGGCGGTGAGCGCCGGGTAGGCGGCCAGGTCGGCCAGGGCCTGCTCCATCAGCGGCGCCGCGGCGACCGGCTCGGCGGCCTCCGGGCTGGGCTCCTCCTCGCCGCCGCCCCCGGGGCGCAGGTGGCTGAGGTCGATGGAGCAGCCGGACAAGCCGAGGGCGACGACCGCGCCCGCGGCGGCGAGGGCCACGCGCCCGCCTCTGCGACCCGTGATGTGACTAACCGGCGCCATCTTGCCTCCTGACCCCGACATGTGGGGCACTGTACGAATCAGCATGGTTTCCGGGTGGACGGCGGGGTGGACGCGCCGGTCCCCGACCCGTTCCTGGTGTGGGATGCGAATGCGCGGCTCCCGGTTGTGCCGCGTGCCCCTTTTCGGGGGAGCCGGGAACGGGGCCGCCCGCGTGGCGGAGCCGTCGGTCGGGCGCCGTGCGCCCGGGCTCTACCGCCGTACCGCTCAGAGGGTACCGAACGGATACACAGGCCACAGCCAATACGGTGCCAGAAATGCCCATATATGCCATGAAAAGTGGCTGAGCACACGAACGGGGCTGACGGAGATCTCTCTCCGTCAGCCCCTGGACACCTCGCCGGATCAGTGGCGCAAGGCCCGCGGCCTCGACGCTGAGGTCTAGGCCTTGGCCTTCGGCGAGGCCGTCTCCCCGCCCGGAGGCGTCGGCAGGGAGACCGCTTCCGTCGCGTCCTCGAGCTCGTCGAGTTCGTCGAAGGCGTAGGCGGACTCGGCGTGCAGCTCGTGGTCCAGCCCGTTGGTCTCCACCTCCTCGGGGATGCGGAACCCGATGACGAGGTGGATGACCTTGGCGATGACCCAGGTGACGGCGAAGGAGTAGAGCATGACGCCGATGACGGCGATGGTCTGGACGGCCAGCAGGCCGACGCCGCCGCCGTAGAGCAGGCCGTCGGAGCCGCCCGCCACACCCGCGGCGACCAGGCCGAGGATCAGGGAGCCGACGATGCCGCCGACCATGTGGATGCCCACCACGTCGAGCGCGTCGTCGTACTTGAACTTGAACTTCCAGCTGATGGCGTAGGCGCAGACCGCACCGGAGAGCAGGCCGACGGCGATGGCGCCGAGCGGCGTGACGTTGGCGGCGGCCGGGGTGATGGCGACCAGGCCCGCGACGGCGCCGGAGGCGAAGCCCAGCGCGCTGACCTTGCCGTAGCGGAAGCGCTCGACGAGCATCCAGGCGCCGGTGGCGGCGGCGGTGGCGACCTGGGTGTTGACCAGGGCCAGGGCGGCGGTGCCGTCGGCGGCGTAGGCCGAGCCCGCGTTGAAGCCGAACCAGCCGAACCACAGGAGCGCGGTGCCCAGAAGGACGAACGGCAGGTTGTGGGGGCGCATCGACTCCGAGCCGAAGCCCTTGCGGCGGCCCAGGACGAAGGTCAGGGCCAGCGCGGCGGCGCCGGCGTTGATGTGCACCGCGGTGCCGCCCGCGAAGTCGATGACCGTGTAGCCGCCGATCTCCAGCTGCTCGATCCAGCCCTCGCCCCAGACCCAGTGGGCGACGGGGAAGTAGACCAGGAGAGCCCAGACCGGGACGAACAGCAGCCAGGCGCCGAACTTGGCGCGGTCGGCGATGGCGCCGCTGATGAGGGCCACGGTGATGACCGCGAACATCATCTGGAACCCGGCGTCGACCAGCAGCGGGTAGCCGCCGGTGCCGTCCTCGGCCGCGGGCTCGATCTCACCGATCAGGTTGGACAGGCCGACGTAGTCCAGGCCGCCGATGAAGGTGTCGAGCGCCCCGGGCCCGTCGGAGTAGGTGAGCGAGTGGCCGATGACGACCCAGAGCACGCTCACGACCGCGATACTCGCGAAGCTCATCAGCATCATGTTGAGGACGCTCTTGGCCCGTGACATGCCTCCGTAGAAGAAGGCCAGGCCCGGGGTCATGAGCATCACGAGGGCTGCGCTGATCAGCAGCCACGCCGTGTTGCCGGAGTCAATCATTGCGTCGCCTCCATAGGACGGACGGGGGATTGTGTCTGTGAGGGCGGCGGTCAGCGAGCGCATCATCGGGCCCGATGCAGAACACCACGCAGGCAACTGTCGGACCGGGGTGTTTCTCGCCAGGACCCGATGTGTTGCGCGCCGGTAAAAGGACAGACGGCAGTGTTAAGGCGCCATGAACCGAAGCCCCAGTCCGCGCGAACGCACGTGCATCGGCACAGAGCGACCCCCGTCACACCACCGGTGGGCGACACCACGGACACGCACGGTGACATCTCACGGGGTCGGCGCGGGCGCGGTCAGGTACCGGCGCGCCCGTGTTGCGCCGGGATTTCCACCGCGTGTCGTGCGTCACATCCGCGTCCCGCCCCCGGACACGGGCGGGACGGACGGGGCGCGGGCGGTGTCGCGCGTCGGCGGACCCGCCCCCGGCCGCGAGGGGGCCGGACACGAGAAGGCCGGACACCCGTGCGGATGTCCGGCCGTGCGTCGTCGGGTCCCCCGTCACTCCGTGGACAGGATCGCGTCCACGAAGACCTCGGGGTCGAAGGGCGCCAGGTCGTCGGGGCCCTCGCCGAGCCCGACGAGCTTGACCGGCACGCCCAGTTCGCGCTGGACCTGCACGATGATGCCGCCCTTGGCGGTGCCGTCGAGCTTGGTCAGGGCGATGCCGGTGACGTTGACGACCTCGCCGAACACCCGGGCCTGGCGCAGGCCGTTCTGCCCGGTGGTCGCGTCCAGGACGAGCAGGACCTCGTCCACCTGGGACTTCTTCTCCACGACCCGCTTGACCTTGCCCAGCTCGTCCATGAGCCCGGTCTTGGTGTGCAGGCGTCCGGCGGTGTCGATGATGACGGTGTCGGCGCCCTCCTCGACGCCACGCGCCACGGCGTCGAAGGCCACGCTGGCGGGGTCGGCGCCCTCCTCCTTGCGCACAACCGGGGCGCCCACGCGGCTGCCCCAGGTCTCCAGCTGTTCGGTGGCGGCGGCGCGGAAGGTGTCGGCGGCGCCGAGCACGACGCTGCGGCCGTCGCCGACCAGGACGCGGGCCAGCTTGCCGGTGGTGGTGGTCTTGCCGGTGCCGTTGACCCCGACGACCATGACCACGCCCGGGCGCCCGTCGTGCGGGCCGGTGCGCACGGCGCGGTCGGCCTCGGTGGTGATCTGGGCGAGCAGCTCCTCGCGCAGCAGCGTCCGCACCTCCTCCGTACCGCGGGTGCCCAGGACCTTGACGCGCGTGCGCAGGTTCTCCACGATCTGCGCGGCGGAAGTGACACCGATGTCGGCGGTGATGAGGGTGTCCTCGATCTCCTCCCAGGTGTCCTCGTCCAGGGAGTCGGAGGACAGGAGGTTGAGCAGCCCCTTGCCGAAGGCGTTCTGCGAGCGGGCCAGCCGCGCGCGCAGGCGGACCATGCGCCCGGCCGAGGGCGGCGGGGTCTCCAGCTCCGGCGGGGCGGGCTCGACGGTCTCCCGCACGGGCGGGGGCGCCTGGGCGGGGGGCGTGCTGACGGTCCCCGGGTCCCGTTCCCGGTCCTCCACGGCGGTGGCCCCGGCGGCGGCGCCGGTGGGTTCGGGTCCGGTCTCGTCCTTGCCCGGTTCGACCGAGCGCCGGGTCGTGACCAGGAAGAACCCACCGGCGGCCAGGAGCACGACGGCGATGATGATGGCGACGAGCAAGGTGATGTCCATAGCACCTTCCAGTGTTCCAGAGTGTGCGACGCGTTCGCGTCACGGCCGGGTGGCGCGCCGGGAACGAAGCGGGTACCGGTAGGCCCCCTCCCCTTCCGCGGCTCCCCGGAACCACCGGTGACAGCGGGAACTCAGGTGCCGCGGTGGCGCGTGGTGCGCAGGATGAGCACGAAGAAGGGCGCGCCGAGGAACGCGGTGACCACGCCGATGGGCAGCTCCGCGGGGGCGATGAGCGTCCGGGCGACGATGTCCACCAGGACCAGGAAGGCGCCGCCGAGGAGCACGGTGACCGGCAGGATCGCCCGGTAGTTGGAGCCCACCAGCCGGCGCACGACGTGCGGGACGACGATCCCCACGAAGCCGATCAGGCCGCTCACCGACACGGCGGCGGCCGTGGCCAGGGACGCGGCGCCGATCACCACGATGCGCACGGCGGCCGGGTTCAGTCCCAGGCTGACCGCCTTGTCGTCGCCCAGGGCGAGCATGTCCAGCAGGTAACCGCTGACCAGCAGGACGACCAGTCCGACCACCGCGTACGGGGCGACCAGCCGCACGTCGTCCCAGCCGCCCCTGCCGAGTCCGCCGAGCAGCCAGGCGAAGATGCGCTGGAGTTCGTCCACGCCCATCTGCTGGACCAGGGTCTGGGCGGCGGACAGGAACGAGGAGACGGCCACGCCCGCCAGGACGAGCGCGGCGGTGCCGCCCCCGCCCGCGGTGGACCCGAGCAGGTAGGCGGCGGCCACGCCGAGCAGGGCGCCGGCGAACGCGGCGACCGGGACCAGGGCGCGCGGGGAGTCGCTGAACTGCGCGCCGAAGACGATGACCGTCGTCGCGCCGAGCCCGGCCCCGGCGGCGGCGCCGAGGAGGTAGGGGTCGGCCAGCGGGTTGCGGAACACGCCCTGGTAGGCGCCGCCCGCGGTGGCCAGGAGGGCGCCGACGAGCGCGCCCATCACCACGCGCGGCAGGCGCAGCTCCACCAGGACGGCCGCCTCCCGTTCGGTGAGGGGGGACTGCGCACCGAACGGCAGGAGGCTGAGCAGGTGCCGGGCGATGTCGGCCGCGGAGAGGGAGGCCGCTCCGGCGGAGACGCCGAGCAGGGCCGCCGCGAGCAGCGCGACCAGCCCTCCCGCGACCCACCCCAGAGGGAAGCCGACACCGCCCCGCAC
The DNA here is from genome assembly GCF_000381685.1 of Nocardiopsis sp. CNS-639. NCBI lineage: Bacteria > Bacillati > Actinomycetota > Actinomycetes > Streptosporangiales > Nocardiopsidaceae > Nocardiopsis > Nocardiopsis sp. CNS-639. The sequence continues at coordinate 203,536 of NZ_KB906859.1, read as the reverse complement.
GTCAGTCCGCCGCGTTCTCGGTGACGGCCTGGCCGACCAGCTCGGCGAACTCGACCACGCGCGGCCCCCAGCGGGAGGCGATGTCGGCGTCGAGCAGGTAGACGGCGTCGTTCCGCACCGCGGTGACGGTGTCGAAGGCGGGGCGCCCGGCCACGTCGGCGACCGTCGACTCGTCCCCGTAGGACAGGAAGATCAGGTCCGGGTTCTGCTCCACGACGTACTCCTGGGACAGTTGCGGGTAGCCGCCCGCGGCCCCGTCGGCGTCGGCCTCGTCGGCGATGTTGACCAGGCCGAAGGACGCGTAGATCTGACCGACGAAGGTGTCGGAGGTGGCGGAGTAGGAGGTCTCGTCGAGCTCCTGGTAGAAGGACAGGCCGGCGTCGCCGGTCTCCTCGCACACGCCCTCGACGATCGCGTTGAACTCGTCCTCGACCCGGGTGGCCTCGGCGTCGGCCTCCTCGGTGTGGCCGGTGACGTCGCCGAGCATGCGGATCTGGGCGTAGGTGTCCTCCAGGTCCTGGGCGGCGTCCAGGACCAGCGACGGGATGCCGACGTCCTCCAGCTGGGCGGCGGTCGCCTCGGCGCTGCGGGCGAGCAGGACCAGGTCGGGGTCGTACTCGGTGATGGCCTCCACGCTGGGCTCGAAGCCGCTCAGCGAGGTGGTGGGGGCCTCCTCCGGGTAGTCGGAGTACTCGTCGGCGGCCTCGACCCGGTCGCCCGCGCCGATGGCGAAGAGCATCTCGGTGTGGCTGGCCGACAGGGAGACGATCCGCTCGGGGGCCTCCTCGACGGTGACCTCGCCGGTGGCGTCGGTGACGGTGACGGGGAAGGTGCCGTCGCCCACGGAGAGGCGCTCGGGGTCGGGCTCCGGGGGCCCGCAGGGGACGGAGGCGGCCTCGGTGGCGGGCTCGGCCTCGGGCTCGCCGCCGTCCGGTGCACCGCAGGCGGTCAGGGCGAGCACGGCGCCGAGAAGGACGGGGGAGAGGTGGCGTGCGGTCCGCACGGTGCTCCTTGTCGGGCGGGGGGAAGGAGCAGCGCGGTCCCGACGGAGGCGGCCTGTCCTTCCCACGAGGACGGGGACGTCGGTGTCGGGAAGGCGACCTGGCTCGTCCCCCGAGGGGGCCTCACAGTTGCGGGACAGCGCCGGGTTGGACGGCCGGTTGTGGCCGCGCCACCGGACTTCGCTCCGTCGACACCGCTCGGGCCGCCCGCGGGCGGCCCGGAACCCCCAGCGTACTCGGCCCGCCGCACACCCCCGCGGGCACCCCGACGGCTACTCTGGCCTGCGCTTTCTCCGGCGGGGCCGCGCCTCTTCACCGAGGGCGGCCGGGAAGGCGCCGCACGGTAACGGGCCACCCTTTTTCGCATCTTTTATTTCTTTCGCGCAAAAAGAGAAGAATGCCGGTTTTGATTACGTCTGTAAAGCAGAGGGATGGTTCAGGCCCCTGTGTGTCCAGATTGAGCCTTGGTGAGCATTGACACTTTCATGGCGCACGGCAATGATCTCGTTGCTATGCGCGCCGACTAACCGATGACGGACATTAAGCGGCGTATCCCCCTGAGCACCACGGCCTTACCCAGTGGGGTACCCCCGCTCCCCCGGTGTCCTGAGGCGCGCACCGAGAAGGGATGTGTTGACAAGGTGGTACCCCACCGCACGCGCCTGGCGTCGCTCGCCGGGTTGACACTCGTCGCGGGCCTGGTCGCGGCCGCACCGGCCAGCGCCGACGACGCCTCCGAGCTCGCCCCCCTGCACCCCGCCCCCTCCGCCGAGAACGGCGAACTGACCCATCAGGCGGACGGCCTGTGGTTCATCGAACTGGAGAGCCCCCCGACCACCGCCGGCACCTCCTCGGCACAGGTCGAGAACGAGCACGAGGCGTTCCGCGCCGAGGCCGAGGAGTCGGGCCTGGAGTACACCGAACGGCACTCGTTCGGCGACCTCTGGAACGGCTTCTCCGTGGAGATGGACGACGCGCAGGTGGGCACGGCACGGGAGATCCCCGGTGTCAGCGCCATCTACCCCGTCGTCACCTACGAGGTCCCCGAGGGCGACACCAGCGTCCCCGACCTGGACACCGCGCTGCCGATGACCGGGTCCGACATCGCCCAGAACGAACTCGGCCTCACCGGCGAGGGACTGCGCGTGGCCGTCATGGACACCGGCGTCGACTACACCCACCCCGACCTGGGCGGCGGCGGCTTCCCGAACGACCGGGTGGTCACCGGGTACGACTTCGTCGGCGACGACTTCAACGCGGGTGACCCCACCACCGTGCCCGCCCCCGACGACGACCCCCAGGACTGCCACGGCCACGGCACCCACGTGGCCGGGATCGTCGGCGCCCGGGGCGAGGTCACCGGTGTGGCGCCCGGCGTGGACTTCGGCGCCTACAAGGTGTTCGGCTGCGAGGGCTCCACCACCTCCGACATCATGATCGCCGCCATGGAGCGGGCCCTGGCCGACGACATGGACGTGCTCAACATGAGCATCGGCTCGGCGCACTCCTGGCCGCAGTACCCCACCGCGGTCGCCTCCGACAACCTGGTCGACGAGGGCATGGTCGTGGTCGCCTCCATCGGCAACGAGGGCGACACCGGCCTGTACTCCGCGGGCGCCCCCGGCCTGGGCGAGGACGTGATCGGCGTCGCCTCCTACGACAACACCCACATCCGGTCCGCGTCGGCGACCGCCAACCCCAGCGGCGAGACCCTGGCCTACATGGAGATGGGCGAGGCCTCCCCGCCGCCCACCTCGGGCGAGACCGACGAACTCGTCCACGTCGGACGGGGCTGCCCTTCCCTGGGCGACGAACTGGAGGCCGACCCCGAGGGCAGAACAGCCCTGATGGTGCGCGGCGCGTGCACCTTCGCCGAGAAGTACGACGCGGCCGTGGCCGCGGGTGCCACCGGCGTGGTGATGTACAACAACGTCCCCGGCATGTTCGCGGGCAGCGGCATCGTCGACCAGGGCGCGTTCTCCATCGGGATCTCCGACACCTCCGGTGCCCACCTGCTGGAGCTCCTGGAGGGCGACGAGCCCGTCACCCTGTCCTGGACCGGTGAGAGCACCACCATCCCCAACCCGACCGGCGGGCTGATCAGCTCCTTCAGCTCCTTCGGCCTGTCCCCCGACCTGTCCCTGAAGCCGGACATCGGCGCGCCCGGCGGCCTGATCAACTCCACCTACCCCATGGCCAAGGGCGGCTACGCCACCATCAGCGGCACCTCGATGTCCTCGCCGCACGTGGCGGGCGGCGTCGCGCTGCTGCTGGAGGCCCGCCCCGACCTCGGCGCGCACGAGGTGCGCGACGTCCTCCAGAACAGCGCCGACCCCAAGGCCTGGTGGGGCGACCCCGACGCGGGCTACACCGACAACGTCCACCGTCAGGGCGCGGGCATGATGGACGTGCCCGGAGCCGTGCTGGCCACCACCGCCGTGACCCCGGGCAAGCTGTCCCTGGGCGCCACCGAGGGCGAGGTGACCGAGACGATCACCATCGCCAACGACGGTGACGAGGAGGCCACCTACACCCTGGACCACGAGAGCGCCCTGGGCACCCACGGCAACACCTTCACCCCCGGTTACAACGACGCCTCCGCCGAGGTGGCCTTCGACCGGAACGAGGTGACCGTCGCGCCTGGCGGCACGGCCGAGGTGCAGGTGACCTTCACCCCGCCCGCCCAGGACTTCCAGCAGATGATCTACGGCGGCTACGTCTCCGTGGCCGAGACCGGCGGCGAGACCTACCGGGTCCCCTACGCCGCCTACAACGGCGACTACCAGCAGATCGAGGCGATGACCCCGATCACCGACGGCAGCGGCAACGTGCTCGAACTGCCGTGGCTGACCAGGATCACCGAGTGCGACGCGTTCTCCGGCCTGGAGTGCGTGGACGAGGGCGGCGGCACGTTCGAGAACCAGCCCGAGGGCGCCGCCTACACCCTGGAGTGGGTCGACGGCCTGCCCGACGTCCCGTACGTCATCGCGCACTTCGACCACCACGTCACCCTGCTGGAGATGACCGTCGTCGACGAGCGCACCGGGCGCCCCGTGCACCCGGACCGCAACGTCGGGGTGTCGGTGGACCACGTGAACCGCAGCGCGACCGGGACGTCGTTCTTCAGCTACTCGTGGGACGGCACGGTCCTGGACCGCCACGACCGGATCACCCCGGTCCGGGACGGCCAGTACCGCCTGGAGGCCCGCGCGCTCAAGGCGCTCGGCGACCCGGACAACCCCGACCACTGGGAGACCTGGACCTCCCCTGTCATCACCATCGACCGCGGCTAGCAGTACCCCTTGGGGACTCCGCTCGGACCGGTTCCCCAAGGGGGTTGGTTCGGGCGTCCACGGGGCTCTGGAGGATCCGTGGGTGGGACTGCGGGGAACGAGCCGTCACACCGGAGGATCCGAAGGTTCCCGTTCTTCGGACGCCCGAACAGGGAAAACCGCGCGCAGCGTCCGTTGGGGGTGGCAGCCCGCCCCAGCGCGAAGCGCCCCCAGCGGGCGATGGCGGGTGACGGGCGGGCCGAAGCGAAGCGGAGGCCCGAAGAAAGCACGGGGCCGCTCTCCCCTCCGGGAGGGCGGCCCCGGCCGTGCGTCAGGCGGGGCGCTCCAACTTCTGGCTGATCACCTGGGAGATGCCGTCACCCTGCATCGTCACGCCGTACAGCGCGTCGGCCGCCTCCATGGTGCGCTTCTGGTGGGTGATCACGATCAGCTGCGAGGCGGCCCGCAACTCCTCGAAGATCACCAGCAGGCGCTGGAGGTTGGTGTCGTCCAGGGCCGCCTCGACCTCGTCCATCACGTAGAACGGGGACGGCCGCGCCTTGAAGATCGCGGCCAGGAAGGCCACCGCGGTCAGGGAGCGCTCACCGCCGGAGAGCAGAGACAGGCGCTTGACCTTCTTGCCGGGCGGACGGGCCTCCACCTCCACACCGGTGGTCAGCATGTCCTCGGGCGAGGTGAGCAGCAGCCGCCCCTCGCCCCCGGGGAAGAGCCGCCCGAAGATCGCCGCGAACTCCCGCTCCACGTCCAGGTAGGCGGAGGAGAACACCTCCTGCACCCGGGCGTCGACCTCCTGGACGATGTCCATCAGGTCCCGGCGGGTCTTCTTGAGGTCCTCCAGTTGGGCGTTGAGGAAGGCGTGCCGCTCCTCCAGCGCCGCGAACTCCTCCAGCGCGAGCGGGTTGATCTTGCCCAGCTGGTTGAGCTGGCGCTCGGCGGCCTTGGCCCGCTTGGCCTGCACCTCGCGCACGTACGGCAGCGGGACCGCGTCCTCCTCGGCGTCGCCCGGAGGGGGCACGGGCACGTTCGGCCCGTACTCGGCGACGAGGGTGGGCACGTCGACGCCCATCTCCTCGCTCGCCCTGACCTCCAGCTGCTCCAGGCGCAGGCGGCGCTCGGCCCGGGCCACCTCGCCGCTGTGCGCCGAACTGGTCAGCTTCTCCAGGTCGACGGACAGCTCGCGGACGCGGGCGCGCACGGTCCGCAGTTCGGCGTCACGCGCCTCCTTGTCCGCCTCGGCGGCGGTGCGCTCGGCCTCGGCCGCGGCCAGGGACACCGCGATCCGCTCCAGGGCCAGGCGGGCGCCCTCGGCGGCGGCCTCGGCGATGGTGGCCTGTGCGGCGCGGGTGCGCCGGCGCTCGGCGGCGCGCTCCATGGCGCGGCGCTCCTCGAAGGCCTGGGCGCGCAACCGCTCGGCGCGGCCCTCGATCGAGCGGGCGCGCTCCTCGGCGGTGCGCACCGACAGGCGGCGCTCCATCTCCGTGGCGCGGGCCCGCGAGGCCTGGGCGGCGAGCTCGTCGCGGGTCTCGGGGTCGGGCGCGTCCTCCTCGATGGAGGCGGCCACCTCCTCGGCCTCGGCCAGCTCCTCCTCCAGACGCTCCAGCTTGGCGGCCTCCTCGCCGCGCGCGGCGGCGGCCTTGGCGGCGGCCGCCGCGTACCGCTCGGACTCGGCCTCGGCGGAACGGGCCTGCCCGCCCAGCTTGCCCAGCCGCTGCGCGGACTCGTTGCGCCTGCGGTCGCCCTGGCGGCGGCGCGCGGTCAGCTCCTCGACCTCGGCGGCCAGGTCGGCGCGCTCGCGCCTGCGCTCCTCCAGCTCGGCGGCGATCCGTCCGGCGGCCTCGGTGGCCGTCTCCAGCCTCCCGGCCGCCTCGTCCACGGCCGCCTGGACCTCCAGCAGGCTCGGCGCGGCGGCCGAACCGCCGTGCACCAGCGCGGCGGAGAACACGTCCCCCTCGGGGGTGACGGCGCGCACGCCGGGGACCTTGCGGACCAGGTCGCGGGCGGTGTGGGCGTCGGCCGCCAGCGCGGTGCGGTCCAGCAGGGCGGTGACCGCTCCGGCCAGGTGTTCGGGGGCGACGACGGCGTCGAGGGCGTAGCGGACCCCGGAGGGCAGCACGGGCCACTCCCCGCGGGGCACCGCAGGGACCGCCTGGGCGATGACGATCCCGGCGCGGCCCGCATCCTCGGACCGGAGCAGGTCGAGCGCGGCCACGGCGGTGTCGGGGTCGCTGACCGCGACCGCTCCCGCGGCCGTGCCGAAGGCGGCGGCCACGGCGGTCTCCTGACCGGACTCGACCTGGACGAGGGCGGCGAGGCTGCCGAGCATCCCCGGCAGGTCGGCGCCCAGGAGGGTGTCGGCGCCGTCCTTGTGCGCCAGCCCCAGCTCCAGAGCCTCCTTGCGCGCGGCGAGCGCGGCCCGCTCCCCCTCGGCGGTGCGCTCGGCGTCGCGCAGCCGGTTGATCCCGGCGTCGGCCTCGGACAGGCGGCGGGCCGCCTCCTCCTGGGCGGCGTCGAGCTCGGCGTCGCCCTCGTCGAGACCGGCCGCCTCCTCGGCGGCCATCTCGTACTCGGCCTGGGCCCGCTCCGCGCGTTCGGCGGCCTGGCGGGCGGACTCCTCCAGCCGGGTGATCTCGTCCCCGTTCGAGGCCAGTCGGCCGCGCAGGCTCTCCACCCGCGCGGACAGCCGCACGAGGCCCTCCCTGCGCTCGGCGGAGGCGCGGTTGGCGGCCTCCAGCCGCTTCTCCTCGCGGTGCAGGGCGTCCTCGGCGGCGGAGCGCTCGATGACGGTGGCCTCCAGTGCCTCGCGGGCCTCCTCCAGCCGGGTGAGCAGCTCCTCCTCCTGGGCGGCGGCCTCCTCGGCCTCCATCTCCAGTTCCTCGGGGTCGCGGCGGTGGACGGGCTCGTCGGAGACGGAGGCCAGGTTGCGGTGGCGCTCGTTGGCCAGGCCGCGCACGGCGTCCAGGCGCTCGGTCAGGCGCGACAGCGCGTGGTAGGTCTCCAGGGCGCGGGCCAGGGCGGGCGCGGCCTCGGCGGCCTGCGCCTCCAGCTCGGTCTCGCGCTCCTGGGTCTGGGTGAGGGCGGCCTCGGCGGCCCCGCGGCGGGCGAGGACCTCCTTCTCGTCCGCCTCCTCCTTGGCCAGCTGACCGGTGAGCGTGACGATGTCGTCGGCGAGCAGGCGCAGGCGGGCGTCGCGCAGGTCGGCCTGGATGACGGCGGCCCTGCGGGCCAGCTCCGCCTGGCGGCCCAGGGGCTTGAGCTGGCGGCGCAGCTCCGCGGTGAGGTCGGTGACCCGGTCCAGGTTGCCCTGCATCGCGTTGAGCTTGCGGATCGCCTTCTCTTTGCGCTTGCGGTGCTTGAGGATGCCCGCGGCCTCCTCGATGAGGGCGCGGCGCTCCTCGGGGCCGGCGTGCAGGACGGTGTCCAGCTGCCCCTGGCCGACGATGACGTGCATCTCACGGCCGATGCCGGAGTCGCTGAGCAGGTCCTGGATGTCCAGGAGGCGGCAGGTGTCGCCGTTGATGGCGTACTCCGAGCCGCCGTTGCGGAACATGGTCCGCCGGATGGTGACCTCGGTGTAGTCGATGGGCAGCGCACCGTCGGTGTTGTCGATGGTGAGGCTGACCTCGGCCCGGCCCAGCGCCTGCCGGGTGGAGGTGCCCGCGAAGATGACGTCCTCCATCTTGCCGCCGCGCAGGGACTTGGCCCCCTGCTCCCCCATCACCCAGGACAGGGCGTCCACCACGTTGGACTTGCCCGAGCCGTTGGGACCGACCACACAGGTGATCCCGGGCTCGAAACGCAAGGTGGTGGCCGACGCGAACGACTTGAAGCCGCGCAGCGTCAGATTCTTCAGGTACACCCACACCTCCCACGACGGTCACCGTTGATACACAGCGCGACCACCTAAGGGTGCCACGAAGCGGTGACCGTAGGGCGGGGTTCGGGCTGGTGTCCCCGAGCGGACGGCCCTGGGGCCCGCGCCCGGGCGGGGAAGAGGGGGGATGTCCGGCGGACACGTAGGGTTGCGAAAGGGTCCGCCGGGTACAACGGTAAAAAGAGCCGCAAGGGAAAGGAAAGACTGCGGCGAAGCGGACTGAGGACAAACAGACCCGGTCCGTCGACGGTTCCGGCCAGGGACGCCTGGCTCGCGTGTTCGGCGTCCCCGTCAGTGGGTCGAGCACATCGGAAAGAGCAGCTCTGGCTGCGCCCGAAACGTCGACGTCGTCAGGTCAGGCGAGCGCCGGCTCGCGGTCGGTCGCGCCGGAGGCGGCATCGGTGACGGCCATGCTGAGCTGGTCGTTCTGTGCCTGGAGACGGCTGATCTCGTCCTCAAGGTCGCGTACCCGGTTCTGGAGCCGCCGCACCTCCGAGACCATCCGAGGGTCGGAGACGCCGACGTGGCCAAACAGAGCCTTCGCCATGATGTGGGTCCTCCACACTGAGTGACCAGTGATGATCCGCGCACGTGATGTCCCGTGGAAAGCCGACCGATGGTGGTCCGGCCCGGGTGGAAGATCTGCGCGATGTGCCTTCCAGAATCTCACTGTGCGCGCCGCTGGTCAAGATTGGATTACGACAGTCAGTAACGGCCACACCCCGGACAGGTATCCAGGGCAGGTGGCAGCGCACGATCCGAACACGGCCACCCCGGGTCCAGCCGGAACGCGCGGACTGGCCGCACGACGGTCGCCTCACACCCCGCGAGGTCCCGCCGCGAGTCCCTGGGGACCGCCGCGGTCGCGCGGTGTGCTCGAATCGCGTTACCCCACAAGCATACTCACCGTTCGTCGAATCCGGTGAACGTCCCCCCAGACGAGGACCAACGTTCGACCACGGAGTCCACACGACCGGGTGTTGCACCGCCCCTGAGATGGCCAAGAAGCCGTTCGCACGCGTCCCTGGGGCCCTCGGCGACCACCTCGACGCGACCGTCCCGCAGGTTCGTCGCCGCCCCGACCAGACCCAGTTCCAGCGCCTTGGACCGCGTCCACCAGCGGAAACCCACGCCCTGCACGTGCCCGCGCACCCACGCGGTCACCCGGACGGCCTCGACCTCGTCCCCCACGGACGGACTCCTTACTTACCTGGCAGACATACTTTGCTTGCCGACACGCCAAAGGGGCCTTATGTGCGGCCGCGGGGCGCCCTCTGGCAGGTGGGACAGCTGTAGGAGGAGCGGTTCATGAACGCCTCGCGGACGATCAGGGCGCCGCACCGCCCGCACGGGCGGTCGCGGCGGCCGTAGGCGTTGAGCCCGCGCTCGAAGTAACCGCTCTCCCCGTTGACGTTGACGTACAGGCCGTCGAAGGTGGTGCCGCCCACCTCCAGTGCCTCGTTCATCACCTGGCCCACGTGGCCCAGCAGCTCCACCGCCTCGGCGTCGGACAGCTCCCGCGTGGAGCGCGCCCAGTGCAGCCGGGACCGCCACAGCGCCTCGTCGGCGTAGATGTTGCCCACCCCGCTGATCAGCGACTGGTCCAGCAGAGCCCGCTTGACCTCGGTGCGCCGGGCCCGCAGCGCCCGCACGAAGTCCTCGGCGACGAAGTCGGGGTCCAGCGGGTCCAGGGCGATGTGGTCCACCGACGAGGGCACGTCCTCGCGCGCCCCGGGCACGTCCACCATCAGGTGGCCGAAGGTGCGCTGGTCGACGAAGCGCAGCTCGGTGCCGTCCGACAGGGGCAGGCGCACCCGCAGGTGCCTCTCGTCGGGCTTGCCCTCGGGCTGGACGAGCATCTGCCCGCTCATGCCCAGGTGGGTGAGGAGCATCTCGCCGTTGTCCAGGACGAGCCACAGGTACTTGCCGCGGCGCCGCGCGGCGGTGGGCACGCGGCCCGACAGGCGGGCGGCGAAGTCGGCGGGGCCGGGCAGGTAGCGGCGCACCACGCGGGGGTGCAGGACCTCGACGGCGCCGACAGTGCGGCCCAGGGCGTGTTCGGCCAGGCCTCGCCGGACGACCTCGACCTCGGGGAGTTCGGGCACGGCCGCCTCACCCCTGCCCGTCGCCGGAGACGGCACCGGCCGCGCCCGCGCCGGCGGCGGCCTCGGAACGGGCCTTGATGGCCTTCCACGCGGACTCGGCGGCCTGCTGCTCGGCCTCCTTCTTGCTGCGCCCCTCGCCCAGGCCGTAGCTCTCCCCCGCGACGCGGACCGTCGCGCGGAAGGTCTTCTGGTGGTCGGGCCCGCTCTCGTCCACGTGGTACTCGGGGACGCCCAACATCTCGGCCGCGGTCAGCTCCTGGAGGGAGGTCTTCCAGTCCAGGCCCGCGCCCAGCCCGGAGGCGGTGGCGATGAGCGGGTCGAAGAGGCGGTGCACGAACTCCGAGGCCACGTCCAGACCGCGGTCCAGGTAGACGGCGCCGATGACGGCCTCCAGGGTGTCGGCGAGGATCGAGGACTTGTCGCGGCCCCCGGTCCCCTCCTCACCGCGGCCGAGCCGGATGTAGGCGCCGACGCCCAGCCCCCGGGCGACGTCGGCGAGGGCGCGCATGTTGACCACGGCGGCGCGCAGCTTGGCGAGCTGCCCCTCGGGCAGGTCGGGGTGCTTGCGGAAGAGGGTGTCGGTGACCACCAGGCCGAGCACGGAGTCCCCGAGGAACTCCAGGCGCTCGTTGGTGGGCAGACCGCCCTTCTCGTAGGCGTAGGAGCGGTGGGTCAGCGCCCTGAGCAGGATCTTCGGATCGACTTCGACCCCGATGGCCTGGTGGAACGCCTTGGCTTCGGAGACGGGGAGTTGGTTGGCCACTCGTTCACTTCCCTGTTCGTACGCGCCGGGCTGCGGCGCGCGGACGGCTGGAGTCGGGTGCGGCCCCCGCGGCTCCGTCAGGGTGCTCGAAAACGAGGTGACCGTCGCGGGAGGCTCCGCTCCCCCGGCAACCACCACGAACTCGGGAACCCGGGAGAACCCGGACCGCCGTGCGGCGCGCGCACGCTCCCGCGCGCCGGTGCTCGTCGTGTATCACGCTTTGTTCCTTGACATCACTCTACAAACCCGCGTACGGCGGCGCTCGGGGAGTACGGGGACAGGGGTCCGAATCCGCGTGGACACCGCCCGCACCGGCGCGGGCACCCGCCGCGCACGCGGGGAGGCACGGGCACGGGCACGTGACTCAGCACGTGCACGGGCACGGCCGCTCAGACCGCCCGCCGACCGGTGACAGCACTTCGGGGCGGACCCCTGTGCGGGATCCGCCCCGAGATGGCTGGGGAACCGGGTACGAGGACCCGGAACCCGTCATCCGCCGGACGCGTTCGGCTGCGGTGCGCAGGACCAGCGATGTGATCCACGGCGCGCCTAGGCCGGGTTGGTGACCTGGCGGTTGTTGTAGGTGCCGCAGGTCGGGCACGCGATGTGGGGCTGCTTGGGGTCGCGGCAGCGCGGGCAGTTGACCAGCACCGGGCGCGACGCCTTCCACTGGGAACGGCGGGTCCGGGTGTTGCTCCGCGACATCTTCCGCTTCGGGACGGCCACTTCAATCCTCCTGGGTCACCCCCGCGCGGTCGCGGGAGGTCGCTTCTCTCGGTCACCCCGCGCACTGTGGCGGGGAAGGTGTGCCCCGGTCGGCGGGGGCGCGCCCGGGGGCGGCCGTCCGCGATCGGTGCACGAGCTCATCGTTCGCCGGGGTCGTCCGCGATCTCGCGGAGCGCCTCCCAACGCGGGTCGATGTTGTCGCCGTGGCCGTGGTCGGGCCCGGCCTCGGCGATTTTGGCACCGCACTCGGAGCACAGGCCGGGGCAGTCCGGACCGCACAACGGCGTGAGCGGGAGCGCGAGCACGACGGCGTCTCGGACCACGGGTCCGAGGTCGAGGAGATCGCCCTCCAGATAGTAGTCCTCATCCTCGTCGTCCGCGTCCTCGCCCGTCACCGCCACCTCGTCGTCGGCGGAGTACCGGTACAGCTCCTGGAATCCGGCCTCGACGCCCTCCGAGATCGGGTCCAGACAGCGCGAGCACTCCGCGGTGAGCTGGCCGCGGGCGGTGCCGGTGACGAGGACTCCCTCCATCACCGCCTCCAGGCGCAGGTCCAACTCGACCTCGCTGCCCTCGGGCACGGCCGCCATCGCCGTGGCGAACGCCTCGGGGACGGTCACGATGCGGTTGACGGTCCGCATCGACCCCGGCTGGCGGCCCAGCTGGCGGGTGTCGACCACGAACGGGTCACGAGGATCTAGGCGAGACAGGGTCATCGGGCTTTCACGAGGATTGCGGGCGCAGCACCGGACGTGCGGGAGGCGTCGCGTGCGACGGGCACGGCCGGTGTCGGGGCACGCCGAGAACCGACGGTACCCATGGTCAAACCGAGATTGTACCCAGCATGTACCCTGCCGCCCAAATCAGCCCCCGGCCCGGTGGCGGGGAGGGCGGCGGAACCGAGCGCCCGGAAGGCCCCGGATCAGAGGCCCTCGGACCTCTTCTGCTCGTACTTCTCGCGCAGGCGCTCCTGGACGTAGGGGGTGACCAGGCTGGAGACGTCCCCGCGGTGCTGGGCGATCTCGCGCACGAGGCTGGAGGACAGGAAGGAGTACTGCGGGTTCGCCGTCATGAACACGGTCTCCACGCCGGAGAGCTGGTAGTTCATCTGGGCGATCTGGAGCTCGTAGTCGAAGTCGCTGACCGAGCGCAGGCTGCGGACGATGGTCTCGATGCCATTCGACCGGCAGAAGTCGACGAGGAGGCCGTCGAACTCGCTGATCCGGACGTTGTCGAACCCGGCGGTGCCCTCCCGGAGCATGTCGAGCTTCTCCGGGACCGTGAACAGGCCGCGCTTGTTGACGTTGTTGAGCACGGCGGCGACGACCTCGTCGTACTGTTTGGCCGCCCGGCCGATGATGTCGATATGACCGTAGGTCACCGGGTCGAAGGAACCCGGGCAGACGACACGGCGCACGGTGGATCGCCCCTTTCAGCAACGAACGACGTTCGGGTACCGCGATGGTAGGGGTTGGCCCCCGCGCGGATTCGGGCAACACCCGCTTAGCGGTCGCCTCCGTCCGTGGTCGGGACGTGTGCGCGCTTCGGGCGCACCGCCAGCCATGACCGCCGAACCGGGCCTCCCCCTCCCGAACCGGCGCCCTCCTCCTGGCCGTGTTCTAACCCCGCTTCCCGCCGTCTCCCGGGAGGCGCGCCGGGGCTGGGGGCGAGGCGTACGGGGCGGGAGGCCAAGCGCGCGGGGCTGGGACGAGTGTGGTGCGGGTGACCGGTGAGGGTGGTGGTGGGCGACGGGCACGGAAGTACCGCGCCGCAGGCGTCAGGTGAGGGTGGTGGTGGGCGACGGGCACGGAAGTACCGCGCCGCAGGCGTCAGGTGAGGGTGGTGGTGGGCGACGGGCGGGCGTACCAGAGAACCGCCTCCCCGTACCCCCGGCTGCGGTCGCGCTCCAGGCCCTCGGGCCAGGAGGGTTCGGCACCGCGCTTGGAGCGTTCGACGACGACCACGGCGTCCTCGGCCAGCCAGCCGCGGCCGACCAGGTCGGCCAGCACCCCGGCGACCTCGGCGTCGGTGACGGCGTAGGGCGGGTCGGCGACGACGACGTCGTAGGGGTCGCCGGTGTTGTCCGCGCCGACGACCCGTTCCACGCGGTCGGCGACCAGACGCGCCCCGGGGAGCCCGAGCGTCTGGATGTTGCCCCGCAGCACCTGGGCCGCCCGGCGGTCGGCCTCCACCAGCAGCGCGTGCGCGGCGCCCCGGGACAGGGCTTCCAGGCCGATGGCCCCCGAGCCCGCGTACAGGTCCATCACCCGGGCGCCGTCGAGGGAGCCGAGGTCGGACTGCACGGAGGAGAACAGCGCCTCGCGGGCCCGGTCGCTGGTGGGGCGGGTGTTACGGCCCTCGGGGACGGAGATGCGCCGTCCACCGGCCGTACCGGCGATGATGCGGGTCATGCCCCCACGGTAGCGGCCGGGGTGCGCGGGCGCCCCGGTACGCGGGCAGCACGAGGCTGGCGGCCCGGGGACCCCCGCTTTCCACGTTAGGCCCCGGCGCGCGGGCCGCACCAGGTCCAACCACGGCCTGTGGACGACGCCGCGGCCCGTGGACGACCGGGCACCCCGGTCGCTCAGGCCTTGTCCAGGTACTCCGCCCGTTCCTCGGGCAGCAGCGTCTCCAGCGCCTGGGCCAGCGGCGGGTGCCCGATCAGCCCGGGATCGGCCGCCACGTAGGCCGTGGCCTCCTCGCGTGCCTCCCCGATGAGCTCCTCGTCCTTGAGCAGGGTGAGCATCCGCAGGCTGGACCGGGCTCCGGACTGCGAGTCGCCCAGCACGTCGCCCTCGCGGCGCATCTCCAGGTCCACCCGGGAGAGTTCGAAGCCGTCGGTGGTCGCGGCCACCGCGGCCAGCCGTTCACGCGCCGGGGAACCCTCCTCGGCGTCGGTGACCAGCAGGCACAGCCCCGGCAGCTGGCCCCGGCCGACCCGGCCGCGCAGCTGGTGCAGCTGTGAGACGCCGAAGCGGTCCGCGTCCATGATGACCATCACTGTGGCGTTGGGCACGTCCACGCCCACCTCGATGACGGTGGTGGAGACGACGGCGTCGGTGTCCCCGGCCGAGAACCGGCGCATCACCGCGTCCTTGTCGTCGGGCGCCATCCGGCCGTGCAGGACCTCCACGCGCAGTTCGGAGAGCGGCCCCTCCCGCAGCCGTGCCGCCACGTCGAGCACCGCCAGGGGCGGCCGGGCGCCCGCGGCCTCCTCGCCTTCGCCCGCTCCGACCTCCTCCTCCGCCTCCTCCTTGGCGTCGTCGCCGATCCGCGGGCAGACCACGAAGGCCTGGTGCCCGCCGCCCGCCTCCTCCCGGATGCGCTCCCAGGCCCTGGCCAGGAAGTGCGGCTTCTCGCTCGCGGGCACCACGTGCGTGGACACGGGCGCGCGACCGGTGGGCAGCTGGGTGAGCGCGACCACGTCGAGGTCGCCGTAGACGGTCATCGCGACGGTGCGCGGGATGGGGGTGGCCGTCATGACCAGCACGTGGGGGCGCCCGTCCACGGCCTTCTCCCGCAGGGCGTCGCGCTGCTCCACGCCGAACCGGTGCTGCTCGTCGACCACCACCAGCCCCAGGTCGGCGAAGGACACGTGCTCCTGGAGCAGGGCGTGGGTGCCCACGACGATCCCCGCGGCGCCGGACGCCGCGTCGAGCAGGGCCTCCCGGCGGGCGGCGGCGTTCATGGAACCGGTGAGCAGCGCCACCCGCGTGGCGTCCTCCGCGCCGTCGATCTGTCCGGCGCGGCCGAGCGCGCCGAGCATGGCGCTGATGGACCGGTGGTGCTGCTGGGCCAGGACCTCGGTGGGCGCGAGCATGACGGCCTGGCCGCCGGAGTCCACGACCCGGAGCATGGCCCGCAGCGCGACCAGGGTCTTGCCCGCGCCGACGTCGCCCTGGAGCAGGCAGTGCATGGGGTGGGCCGCGTCGAGCCGCTCGGCGAGGCGTTCGCCCACCTCCCGCTGGCCCTCGGTGAGCGTGAAGGGCAGCTGGGCGTCGAAGGCGTCCAGGAGACCGCCGACCGCGCCGGGCCGGGGCTTGGCCGGCAGGTCCTCCGCGCGGTGGCGCCGCTGGGCGAGCGCGAGCTGGAGGACGAATGCCTCGTCCCACTTCAACCGGCGGCGGGCGGCGCCGACGTCGGACCACTCGGCGGGCCGGTGGATCCGGCGCAGGGCGTCGGCGACGCCGAGGAGCCCGCGCCGTTCGCGCAGTTCGGGGGGCAGCGGGTCGGGCAGGCTGTCCACGTCGGCGAGGACGATGTCGACGGTGCGGGCGATGGTGGTGGAGTCCAGGCCCTTGACCGCCGGGTAGACGGGGATGAGCTCCTCGGCGTAGGCCCGGGCCCGCTCGCCCTCGTGGCCGTCCTCGTCGAGGAGTTCGTACTGGGGGTGGTCGAGCTGGCGGCGGCCCTTGAAGGTGGAGACCCGGCCGGAGAACATCGCCAGGCGCCCGGGGACGAGGGCACCCTGGTGGTAGGAACCCCGGTTGAAGAAGGTCAGGTGCAGGCGCCCGGTGCCGTCGGTGACGGTGGCCTCCATCATGTCCATGCGGCGTCGTCCCTGCCGTGCGGGCACGGTGCGCCGCTTGGCGTCCAGGACGCGGGCCTGCACGGTGACCTCCTCGCCCTCGCGCAGTGCCGCGAGATCGGTCAGGTCGCCGCGCCGGTCGTAGCGGCGCGGGTAGTAGCGCAGCAGGTCGCCGAGGGTGTGCAGGTCGAGCTTCTCGGCGAGGGCCTTGGCCGTCTTGCCCCTGAGGGGCCCCCTGCTCAGCGGTTCGTCCCAGGTGCTCACGTGTGCTTCCCGTCTCGGATCGCCGGTCACCGCCACGGTAGTCCTCCGGTGCGACGCTCGCGCGCCTTCCCTCCGGCCCGGTCGGCCCGCTGGAACCCGGGGACCCCCGGGCCGGAGGGTTCCGGCGGCATCGCCGGTCCTGGAGGGCGTCCCGTGGGAGGGCGGGCGCCCCGGCTCCGGCGGACGCCCCTCGGCTGTGCGGGCACGTCTCGGGAGGACGGGCCCTCCGGATTCCGGCGGCGGTTCCCCGCCCGCGGTTCCCGCCCCTCCCAACCGGGATATACTCGTGGAAGTTCATCGCGTTCCCGCCATGCCCGCGTGGCGTATTCGATGCTCCCGGCGCTCGCCCGGGTCGTTACTCGACCACGGTGCGGCCCGCCATCACGCGTACGGACACCGGTCGTCGGCCCGCGCTGCGCGCCTGGCCATGTCCTTCGTGTAACCTTCCACGGTTGGCGTCACCGCCGACCAGTCCGCCCGACCTCTCCCGGTCGGATGAACCTTCGCGTGCGGCGACGTGCGCGATCCCGAGCGCTTGAATGGAGTTACCGTGGCTTCTGTCTGCGACGTCTGCGGCAAGGGACCAGGGTTCGGTAACAGTGTTTCCCACTCGCACCGTCGCACCCGCCGCCGCTGGAACCCCAACATCCAGACCGTCCGCACCCGTGTGGGCGGCACGCCCAAGCGCGTGAACGCCTGCACCTCGTGCATCAAGGCCGGCAAGGTGACCCGCTAGGGTTCCCAGCCCTCCGGACCTTCCATGAAGGCCTCTGACCCTCTCGGTCGGAGGCCTTCGCCCTTTGTCGGGGGCCTGTCGGAGGCCGGGACCCGCCCCGGCATCCCGGTGGGGCCCCGGCGGACCCGGAGACGGCCCGCGTCCCCGCTTCCCCCCGGTTCACAGCTCGCAGACGTGCCCGTTGAGGGAGCAGCGGACCGGGCTCTGCGGCACGCCGACCGCCTCGAAGGTGAGCGCCACCGAGTCGCCCGGCTCCAGGCTGTCCTGGTCGGCGGGCTGGCGGGCCAGGATGCCGTTCTCGATCTCCGCCCAGTCCGCGCCGTTGACGTGCGTGATCTCCGCGGAGTCGAAGGCCAGGGCCAGCTCCCAGCCGTCCAGGCTGGCGTGCGAGGTGTTGGTGACGGTGACGTGGCCGCTGAAACCGGCCGCCGTGGACTCCGTGACGCGGTAGACGACCGTGGTCGGCTCCGAACCCGCCTGGGTCTGCGGCCCCTGCGCCCCCTCGCCCTCGGCCGCGGGCTCCTCGGTGTCGGTCCCCGGCGAGGCGTCGTGCGTGGGCTGGACCCCGTCCTGGGTGCCGGGGGCCTCGGTCGCGCCCGGGGTGCCGCCGAACTGGAGGTAGATCTGGGTGGTGCTGTACCCGAACAGGAGCAGGCCGAGGATCACGCCGGAGACGACGAGCACGTTGAGCAGCCGCGGGGGTTCGACGCGTTTGGGGACCGTGCTCTCGATGAGGCCGCCGAGCCGCCGCAGCACGCCGACGTCCTCCGGCTCGCTGCGGTGCACACCCCGGCGGTTGCCGTTCCGCCAGCCATGCCGCCCCATAAACCGCCCCTCGACGTTGCCAGCGCCCTCCACCGAGAGCGCCGGTTTCCGGTCCCTCCCCCGTCGCCCTCCGCCGTGTGTGCCCCGTCCGGCGCGGGGGACACCGGCGAAGCCGTGGCTCCCTGCTCCGACCGTCGGTCGCTCCCGGGACTTCCTGGGGCCGCCGCTTCCCGCAGGGCGGGTGCCGCGCCCGGAAAGGCCGCGTTCGCAAAGCCTAGCGCGAGAGTTAAACAGGACAAATCCCATCGGGCGCCTCAGCGCCGGAAATGATCCCATCCTCCGCGAGGTGGAACCCGCCCGTCGACCGTGACCGGAATTGTTTTTTCCTCCGCTTTTTCACCTGTTGTTCGCACGACGGTTCCCACTCTGGACCAGTGAGCGGGCAGAACGGTGTGCGGCGGGAACACGGCGGCGAGGGCGTGGTCCTCTCCCCCGGCGACCATGAGGTCCCGCGCGGCCCGCTCGGCCGTGTCGGCTCCGGCCCCCAGGACGCGGACCGCCTCGACGAGCGCGGGCTCGGGGCGCAGCGCCTCCCCCTCCAGGTCGATGCGCACCCCGCTGGCCCGGCAGACGTGCCCGAGGTCCTGGGCGAGGCCGTCGCTGACGTCGAGCATGGCCGTGGCCCCGAGCCGGGCCGCCTCCGCCCCGCGGGCGTAGGGCGGGCTGGGCCTGCGGTGCTCGGACAGGCACTCGACCGGGCCGTCGATCCCCTTTTCCAGCAGGGCGAGCCCGGCGGCCGACAGCCCCAGGTGGCCGGTGTAGGCGACCACGTCGCCGGGGCGGGCGCCGTCGCGGCGGACCGGCGCCCGCCCCTGGAGGTCTCCGAGCGCGGTGACCGCGATGGTGAGGGTGTCCGAGCCGACCATGTCCCCGCCCACGACGGCGCCTCCCGCGACCGCGCACTCGTCGCGGACCCCGGCGGTGAACTCCTCCGCCCAGGGCACCGGGAGGTCGGCGGGCGCGGCGAAGCCGATGAGCAGGCCGGTGGGGCGGGCACCCATCGCGGCGACGTCGGCGAAGTTCTGCGCGACGGCCCGGTGCCCCACGTCACGGGCGGTGGACCACTCGCGCCGGAAGTGGCGGCCCTCGACCAGCAGGTCGGTGGTCGCGACCGTCCGGCCGTCGGGGGACGCGACGACGGCCGCGTCGTCCCCTGGTCCGAGGATTACATCGTCCGTGGTGGGGAATTGGCTCGTCACGCGTGCGATCAGAGCGAACTCACCAAGACCCCCAATGGTGTTCCGCACAGGGATCAGGGTACGGTGACGCTCCGGCGCGGTGGTCCGGACCCACGCTTGTCATCCGTCCGTCATCGGCCGCACCCTGGCTCGGCCGTGAACCACTCGCCGCTCCGACCGGCGACACGAAGGAGTACTCATGGTGCAGGCATACATCCTGATCCAGACCGAGGTCGGTCAGGCAGCCGAGGTGGCGGGGCGCATCCGGGGCATCGAGGGGGTCGAGAAGGCCCACGACGTGACCGGGCCCTACGATGTCATCGTCCAGGCCAGCGCCGAAGACATCGACTCCCTGGGCACCCTGGTGGTGGCCCGGATCCAGCGGTTGGACGGCATCGCCCGGACTCTCACCTGTCCCATCGTCAACATCTGACGCATCGCGTCGTCCGGAGCGGGGTCTGCTGTGCTGAGTCGGTTCGCGTGCGCCGGTGTGGTCGCGGCCCTGGCCCTGGTGGCGACGGGCTGCGGCGCGCAGACGGTGCGGATGCAGCCGCCCGAGGCGGACGCGGCGACCGCCGAGGTCTGCGCCGACCTCGTCGCGGCGCTCCCCGACACCCTGCTGGGGGCGGAGCGGGCACAGGTGCGGCCCGACTCGGAGCTCACGGCGGCCTGGGGCGACCCGCCCATCGGACTGCGCTGCGGGGTGGAGCGCCCGGTGACGCTGACCAGCACCTCCTACCTTCAGGAGGTCAACGGTGTTCCGTGGCTTCCGCAGCCGGAGGACGCCCCCACCATGTACACGGCGATCGGCCACGAAGCGTACGTGGAGCTGTCGATCCCGGCCGCCCACGGCGCCCCCGCCGCCGCGCTGTCCACGGTCAGCGACCTGATCGTCGAACACGTCCCCGCGCTTCCCGAAGGGGAGCTGTGATCCGGCACCCGTGATGAGGGGCCGGGAGCGTCCTCCCGTCGGGAGGGTTGTCTCCGCGCCCGCGCTCGGAGCGATCGGTGCGGTGGCGCGGGAGTCCCCGCCGGGCCCTCCCGACGGACACCGGCACGGCCGCGGCGCGGCGGCGTTCCCGGCCGGGCGGGGCGGGCGCGTGCGCTGACGACGGGGCCCGGTGTGCGGGCACGCCGAAGCGGGCGAAGGCGCGGCCTCCCCCTTTACCACGCTAAGCCCGCGCCGAACCCGCCCACCAGTGGCCCGCGCGGCCTGTGGATAACCCGCACGACCTGTGGCCGACACGCGCGTGGGGCCGCCAGCGGACGCTGACGGCCCCACGTCGGTCATCACGGGGTCACGGTGACGGCGGAAAGTCCCGTCAGTTCTCCGCCCCGGCCGACTCCTCGGCGGACGGCTCGTCCTCGGCGGCGTCGGAGGGGGCGTCGGACGCCTCGTCCCCGGTGCTCTCCTCGGCTCCGGCGTCGCCGCCCTCGGGGCCCTCCATGGTCTCGGCGTCCACGCCGGCGCCGCTGCCGAGCATGGCGTCGACCTCCTCGGCGTTCTCCGCCACGCCGCCGGAGCAGGCGGCGCCCGGCTCGGGAACGTCGGTGCCGCGCTCGTACAGCCGCACGAAGCGCTGGAGGTTCTCGTCGTCGGCGCTCTCGGCGGTGATCTGGCGTCCCCAGCTGGAGGCGACGATCGGCGCGTCCAGCTCACCCGCGTAGGGGCTGATCACCAGGTAGTCGCCGGAGCTGTACATGTCGGTCAGCGTCTGGACCTGGTCCTCGGGCAGGTCGGGCCGGTAGTTGATCCACACCGCGCCGTGCTCCAGGGAGTGCACCGCGAACTCGTGGGTCACCGGCTCGGTGTAGACGCCGCAGTTCTGCCAGGCGTTCCAGTGGTCGCCGCCCACGGGCGGGGACTGCTCGTAGTTCACGCGCTGCCCGGTGTCCACGTGGACGTAGGAGCCGACCTCGTACTCCTCCACCCCCGAGATCGTGCGGCTGCGGAACTCCATGAAGACGAGGAAACCGATCAAACCCACGACCAGGACCACAGCGGTCGTGATACCGGTGGTGGTAAGGATTTTGCGGCGGCGTTCCTCTTTGAGGCGTTGCGCCTTCAGCTCGGCGGCGCGGCGGCGACGCTCCTCCGCCGTCTTCTTCTTGGCCACTGGGTCTCCTGGGATGGATGGTGACATTAGGGACTTACCTATCCTCTACTTTGGCACCAGAGTTGGGCGATTCGACCAGGATGGTTCCTATGGAACAGAAAAACGGTCCCGCGGCCGGGACCGCCGACCACGTCGGCGATGCCCCGGACGACGACGGGCCCCCGTGGGAGGACGGGGCAGCGGACGAGGAGACTTCGTCGCGGGTGTCCTGGCGCTCGGTACCGATGTGGATCACTGTGATCCTCGTCGTACTGGCCCTGGGCGGGGGTTACCTGCTGGGACGCCCGTCCTACCCGCTGGACACCGGTGCCGACGCCGGGTTCCTGCGCGACATGAGCGCGCACCACGCCCAGGCCGTGGACATGTCGATGCTCATCCTGGAGAGGACCGAGGATCCCGAGCTGCGCACGGTGGCCACCGACATCGCCCGCACCCAGCAGGCCCAGATCGGGATCATGCAGGGGTGGCTGATGGCCTGGGACCTCAACGCGCGCGGCGTGCGGGAGCCGATGGCCTGGATGGAGGGCCACGACCACGGCGGCGAGGGCGGCGAGGTCCCCGACACGATGCCGGGCCTGGCCTCCTCGGAGGAGATGGTCTCCCTGGAGGAGGCCACGGGCGAGGAGGCCGAGCTCCTCTTCCTTGAGCTGATGATCGCCCACCACAAGGGCGGCATCGAGATGGCCGAGGCGGAGGTGGAGCTGGGCCAGGAGGACCTGGTCACCAACTTCGCACAGGGGATGGCCGACTCCCAGCTCAAGGAGATCGACCTGATGGAGGGCATGATCGACCAGCGCCGGGACGGCGCCTCCGGCGACTGACCCCGCTTCCCCGGACACGGCGACGGCGGCCCACCCGCGGGTGGGCCGCCGTCGCCGTGTCCGGGACCTTGCGCGCCCGGCTGTCGCGTGGACCGAGCCGGTCCCGCCTGCGACCGTCCGCGCCCGGCCCCGCCCCGAGCGCCAGGCGCCCCTGAGCGCGTGTGTCCGAACGCACACGACGGCTCGTCTCGCGGCCTCGCCCCTTCCTCCCGGGCGGCTTCCCCGCAGGTGACGGCGGTGGAGGTCCGTCGGCAGCCCTCCCCGACGCGCCCCGGAGAGCCCGCACACCCACCGGCGAGACGCACGGAACACCGTTTTCCGCGGGACCCGCTGGAACTACGACACGCTGTAGAACTACGATTCGTAGTACTACCGGCGGTCGGTACTTGGAGAGGCGGGTATGGAAGCCCTTGAACTCGCGAGGTGGCAGTTCGGTGTCACCACGATCTACCACTTCCTGTTCGTACCCCTGACCATCGGGCTGTCGTTCATCGTGGCCGTGCTCCAGACCCTCTGGTACCGCACCGGCAGGCACGAGTACCTGCAGGCCACCCAGTTCTTCGGCAAGCTCTTCCTCATCAACTTCGCCATGGGCGTGGTCACCGGCATCGTGCAGGAGTTCCAGTTCGGCATGAACTGGAGCGAGTACTCCCGCTTCGTCGGCGACGTCTTCGGCGCCCCGCTGGCCATGGAGGCCCTGCTCGCCTTCTTCCTGGAGTCCACCTTCATCGGGCTGTGGATCTTCGGCTGGCACCGGCTGCCGCGGGGCGTCCACCTGGCCTGCATCTGGGCGGTCGCCATCGGCACCAACCTCTCGGCGTACTTCATCCTCGCCGCCAACGCCTGGATGCGGCACCCCGTGGGCTACACGGTCAACGAGGAGAACGGACGCGCCGAGCTCACCGACATCTGGGCCGTGCTCAGCAACGACCAGGCCTGGTCCACCTACCTGCACACCGTCTCGGCCGCGTTCGTCACCGCCGGGCTGTTCGTCGTGGCGGTCAGCGCCTACAAGCTCTGGCGCAACAGCCACCACAACGACACCGGCGTCCCCGGGGTGGTCCCGCCCCGGAAGGACTTCGCCCTGTTCCGCGGCACGCTCAAGGTCGGTCTGATCTTCACCCTGGTAGCCGGTGCCCTGGTGGTCTTCTCCGGCGACCACCAGGCCAAGCTCGCCGCCGAGTACGAGCCGATGAAGCTCGCCGCCGCCGAGGCCCTGTGGGAGACCGAGGAGGGCGCGGCCTTCTCCGCCCTGGCCGTCGGCGACACCGAGGAGCGCTACAACCCCATCGACATCACCATCCCCAACGTGCTCAGCTTCCTCGCCACCGGCCAGTTCGACGGCGAGGTGCACGGGATGAACAACCTGGAGGAGGCCTACGACGAGTACTACGGCCCCGGGGACTACACCCCCAACGTGTTCGTCGTGTACTGGTCCTTCCGCCTGATGATGGGCCTGGGCATGTTCGGGGTGGCGGTGGCCGCGCTCGGCCTCCTGCTCACCTGGGGCAGGGAGCGCACCCCGACCAGCAAGTGGTTCTACTACGCGGCCATGCTCGCGCTGCCCTCGGCGCTGGCCGCCAACATCTTCGGCTGGGTGCTCACCGAGATGGGCCGCCAGCCCTGGACCGTGCACGGTGAGCTGCTCACCGCGGCCAGCGTCTCCCCCGGGGTGAGCCTGGGGGCCGTCGCGGCGAGCCTGGCCGGGTTCACCGCGGTGTACGGGGTGCTCTTCGTCGTCGAGGTCGGCCTGCTCCTGAAGTACGTCAAGGCCGGGCCCTCCCACCTCGTCCCCGACCTGGAGGACGACGAGGACGAGTCCAAGATCCCGCACTTCAGCTACTAGGAGCCAAGGACCATGGAACTGGCCGTCATCTGGTTCACCGCCATCTCGGTCCTGTGGATCGGGTACTTCGTCCTGGAGGGGTTCGACTTCGGGGTGGGCACGCTCATGCCCTTCATGGGCAGGCGCGACTCCGTCGACCGTCGGGTCGCCATCAACGCGATCGGGCCGGTCTGGGACGCCAACGAGGTGTGGCTGATCACCGCCGTCGGCGCGACCTTCGCCGCCTTCCCCGCCTGGTACGCCTCCCTGCTCAGCGGGTTCTACGCACCGGTGTTCCTCATCCTCGTCGCGCTGATCCTGCGCGGTGTGGCGTTCGAGTACCGGGGCAAGCGCGACAGCTCCGTGTGGCGCGCCTGGTGGGATCGGGCGATCTTCGCGGGCAGCACCGCGCCCGCCTTCCTGTGGGGCGTGATCTTCGCCAACGTCGTCCGGGGCGTGGCCATGGGCTCGGACCAGGTGGTCACCTCCTCGGTGGCCGACCTGCTCAACCCCTACGCCCTGCTCGGCGGGCTGACGACGCTGTCCCTGTTCACCCTGCACGGGGCGATCTTCCTGACCCTGAAGACCGACGGGCCGGTGCGGACCCGCGCGCGCCGGGCCGCCCTGTGGTCCGCGTGCGCCGCGGTCCCGCTGGGCTCGGTCTTCCTGGCCTGGACCCAGCTCGCCCACGGCGACGGGACCACGACCCTGCCGCTCGTCGCCCTGTCCGCCGCCGCCCTGGCGGGCGGGGTCGCGGCGGCCTGGCGGCGCCGCGAGGGGTGGTCGTTCGCCTGCACGGCGGTGACCATCCTCACCGCGTTCGCCGCCCTGTTCACCGCGCTGTTCCCGAACGTGCTGCCCTCCACCACCGACCCCGCGTTCAGCCTGACCGTCGCGAACGCCTCCTCCGCCGAGTACACGCTGACCGTGATGTCGTGGGTGGCGGTGGTGTTCCTGCCGCTCGTGCTCCTCTACCAGGGATGGAGCTACTGGGTGTTCCGCAGGAGGGTGACCGGCGAGACCGTGACGGGGGCGACCGTCACCCGCACCGACCACGGGGGCAGGAACCCCGAACCCGCAGCCTGAGCGCGCCGCGGAGCCTCCCGGCGGACGCACCCGCCCGGGAGGCTTCCGGCCGCCCGTCCGGAGGAGGGGCCGCGGGGTCGGCCGGTCCGCGGGGCGCACCCGGTGGATACTGGGGCCGTCGCGCCCGCTCCGGCCAGCCTGGACGGCACCGTGCCACCGTGAAGGCCCCAGCCACTCCGGGTCAGCCGTGCACCCGACCCGAACGACGTCGTGAGGTCCCGCGCCTATGAAGCCCCTTGACCCGCGCCTGGTGCGCACCGCCAGCGCGGTACGCGCGCACCTGGCCGTCTCCGTGGCCAGCGGAGTGCTCATCACCGGCCTGATCCTGGTCCAGGCCTGGCTGCTGGCCCGCGCCGTCACCGGCGCCTGGCGGGGCGAGGGGCTGGACACCCTGGGCTGGGTGGTCGGCGCGGTCGCGGCCGTCGCCGTGGTCCGGGCCCTGCTGTCCTACGTGGCCGAGACCTCCGCGCTGCACAGCGCAGCGCGCACCAAGTCGCAGCTGCGCCGCCGACTGGTGGCGCACGTGACCGGATCGGGCAGGGTGTGGGCCGCCGAACCCGGCGGCGAACAGGGCTCACCCAAGGCGGGAGAGCTGGTCACCCTGGCCACCCGTGGCCTGGACGCGCTCGACGACTACTTCGCCCGCTACCTGCCCCAGCTGGTCCTGGCCGCGATCGTGCCGCTCGCCGTGCTGGCGGTGGTGTTCTGGGCCGACTGGATCTCGGGGATCGTCATCCTGGTGACGGTGCCGCTGATCCCGGTGTTCATGGCGCTGATCGGCATGCATACCCAGCAGCGCACCGACCGGCAGTGGAAGCTGCTGAGCCGTCTGGGCGGGCACTTCCTGGACGTGGTGGAGGGGCTGCCGACCCTGGCCGTGTTCCGCCGGGCCAAGGCGCAGGCCGAGATCCTGCGCCGGGTGGGCGAGGACCACCGGCGGGCGGCGATGGGGACGCTGCGGATCGCCTTCCTGTCGGCGTTCGCGCTGGAGCTGCTGTCCACCCTGGCGGTGGCGCTGGTCGCGGTGGAGGTGGGCCTGCGCCTGCTGGGCGGCCACATGGACTACCAGACGGCGCTGCTGGTGCTGATCCTGGCGCCGGAGGCCTATCTGCCGCTGCGGGAGGTGGGCGCCCGGTTCCACGCGAGCATGGAGGGCGTGTCCGCCGCCGAGCAGGTGTTCACCGAGCTGGAACGCGGACGCGAAGCGGCGCGGGCCGGGGCCGCAGCCTCCGACGACACCGCCGAGGGCCCGGCGGCGGGATCCGGCCGCTCCTCCTCCCCCGCCCCGGCGACCGGCCGACCCGCCCCCGCGGCCGGGGGCGACATCCGCTTCGAGGACGTGGAACTGCTCTACCCCGGACGGGACGTGCCCGCCCTGTCCGGACTGGACCTGGAGGTGGCGGCCGGGGAGCACCTGCTGCTCACCGGCCCCAGCGGGGCGGGCAAGTCCACCCTGCTGTCACTGCTGCTGAGGCTGAACGAGCCCACCCGCGGGCGCGTCAGCGTGCGCGCGCCGGGCGGGCGGTGGGAGCCCTTGGACGGGATCGACGCCGACGACTGGCGCCTCGGCACCGCCTGGGTCCCCCAGAACCCCTACCTGTTCGACGTGTCCGTGGCCGACAACATCCGGCTGGGCGCGCCCGACGCCTCCCTGGAGCGGGTCCGCGAGGCGGCCCGGCTGGCCGAGGCCGACGCGTTCGTCCGCGCCCTCCCCGACGGCTACGACACCCGTCTCGGTGAGCGCGGCGCCCGGCTGTCGGCCGGGCAGAGGCAGCGGATCGCGCTGGCGCGGGCGCTGTGCCGGGACGCCCCGCTCGTCCTGCTGGACGAGCCCACCGCCCACCTGGACCCGGAGAGCGCCGCGGCGGTGCGCACGGCTGTCGCCCGGCTCCTGGAGGGACGGACAGCCGTCATCGTCGCCCACGACACCGGGTGGGCGCGCGGCGTCCTCGGGGACACCCTGCGGACCGCGTCGCTACCGCTGCCGACCCAGGAAGGGAACGTGTCGCGATGAGCGCCGACACCGCCGCCCCCGACACGCTCCGGGTGCCCGAACGCGAACGCCGCCGCGACCCGCTGCTGCGGATGACGGCCCTGGCCCGGCCCCGCGGGGGCCGCTTCGCGCTCGGCGTGCTGCTGGGCGCCGCAGCGACCGGCGCGGCCGTGGCCCTGCTGGGCGTGGCCGCGTGGATGCTGGCCACCGCCGCCGACCACCCGCCCATCACCGCGCTGGGCGTGGCCGTGGTCGCCACCCGCGCGCTGGGCGTGGGCCGCGGAGTGGCCCGCTACCTGGAGCGGCTGGTCACCCACGACGCCGCGTTCCGCACGCTGGCCGAGGTCAGGGTGCGGGTGTACGAGCGGCTCGCCGGGACCGAGCCGTTCGGCCGCTTCCGGTCCGGCGACCTGGTGTCCCGACTGGTCAACGACACCGAGGCCACCCTGGACCTGCTGGTGCGCGGCCTGACGCCGCCCCTGGTCTCGGTGGTGACGGGCGGTGTCACGGTGCTGGTCCTGACCGCGCTGTACGTCCCGGGAGGGCTGCTGCTGGCGGCGGGCCTGCTGCTGGCGGGGCTGGCGGTGCCGCTGGCCGCGGCCGCGCTGGGCCGGGAACCGGGCAGGCGCCAGGCCAGAGCGCGCGGGGAGCTGTCGACGACCCTGGTGGACACCCTGCACGGGGCGCCCGACCTGGTCGCCTACGGCGCCATGGACCGGCAGGTGGCGCGGGTGTACGCGGCCGACGAGGAGCTGACCCGGCTGGCGCGCAGGGACTCCGCGATCCTGGGGCTGGGCGCCGGGGCGAGCGCGCTGATCACCGGGCTGACCGTGTGGGGCGCGCTGTTCCTGGGCGTGGCCGCCGTGGCGGGCGGGACGCTGGACGCGGTGTCTCTGGCGGTGCTGGTGCTGGTGACGCTGGCGGCGTTCGAGATCGTGGCGCCGCTGCCCGCCGTGGCGGCAAGGCTGGGGGCGATCCGGGCGAGCGGCGCCAGGCTGTTCGGGGTCCTGGACACCCCGCCCGCGGTCGCCGCGCCCACGCGCACGGGCCTGGATCCGCACGGGGAGGCGACGGTGCGGGTACGTGACCTGCGAGTGCGCTACGGACCAGGGGAACCGTGGGCGCTGGACGGGGTGGACCTGGAGATCCCCGCCGGATGGACGGTGGCGGTGATCGGTCCCAGCGGCGCGGGCAAGAGCACACTGGCTTCGGTGCTGCTGCGGTTCCGCGATCCGGACGGCGGCCTGGTGGAGATCGGCGGGGAGGACGTCACGTCCTACCCGGCCGACGAGGTGCGCGGGGTGGTGTCGGGGGTGCCGCAGGACCCGCACGTGTTCGCCTCGACGCTGCGGGAGAATCTGCGGCTGGCCCGGCCCGGCGCGGAGGACGAGGAGCTGTGGGAGGCGCTGCGGCGCGCGCGGCTGGCCGACGAGGTGACGGCGATGCCCAAGGGGCTGGACACGCGGGTGGGCACGCACGGCCTGGGCCTGAGCGGCGGGATGGTGCAGCGGCTGGCACTGGCCCGCGCCCTGCTGGCGGCGCCCCGGGTGCTGGTGCTGGACGAGCCGACCGCCCACCTGGACCCGGACACGCGCGACGCGGTGGTGGAGGACCTGCTAGCCGCGGCCGAGGGGTACTCCACCCTGCTGGTCACGCACGACCTGACGGGCCTGGACCGCGTGGACCGGATCTACGTGGTGCGCGACGGCCGGGTGATCCAGCAGGGCACGCACGAGGAGCTGTCCCGGCAGGAGGGCTGGTACCGCGACGTCAGCGCGGACTGACCGAGGCCGGGGAACCGGCACACCTGTCCACAGGCTCGGGCGACGGTGTTCGAGGCGGCGGACGTCGGGGCAGACCTTGGTACGGGGGCGCGTACCGCGCCGTGGGACCGGCAGGAGCCCCCATCACGAGCATGCCCCGCCCGGCCCTCCACCACCACCCCTGGTTCGCGCCTGTGGACAGGCCGTACTCCCCCGGAGTCCGCGGCGCACGCGTGCGGGGGGCTGGCCGAAAACGGGGGGACGGGACGGGCGGCACTGGGATACCGTCCCACCGTGCCGCCCCGACAGACCGTTTGGAACGGGCGAGCCCGATGAGCCGGATGAGCCCCCTGGAGTGATCATGACCGACCCCGACCTGCGCGCGCTCGACCTGTCCGTTCTCAACTCCGCCACCAAGTACCCCAGCATTCCCACTTACCACACCCTCGATCCCAAGAACGGGGGCCTGCTGGAGGAGGTCACCGCCTTCACCGGTGACGTCGTATTGACCGAGAAAGTGGATGGGACGAATGCCCGTATTGTCTCCTTTCCCTCCGGGGACTACGTGCTGGGCAGCCGCGAGGAGCTGCTGTACGCCAGGGGCGACCTGATCGGGAACCCCGCCCTGGGCATCGTCGATGCCCTGCGCGCCCTGGCCGACCGGATCACCCCTCCGATGTCCGGGGTCGCCGTCCACTACCTGGAGGTGTACGGGGGCAGGGTCACCGCGGCCAGCCGCGAGTACACCGGCGACCGCGCCGTCGGGTACCGGATGTTCGACTCGGCGGCCGTCCCGGCCGAGGTGCTGTCCCGGCAGCGTCAGGAGGTCTCCGCCTGGCGCGAGGGCGGGGGCCAGGACTTCCTCCCCGAGGGCGCGCTCTCCCGGCTCGCCGAGCGCGAGGGGATCGAGCTCACACCCCGGCTCGCCACCGTGCCCGCCGACAAGCTGCCCCAAGGCGTCGCCGCGACCTCGGAGTTCGTCGCCGAACACCTGCCGGGCACCCGGGTGGCGCTGGACGGGGGCGCTGGCGGCCGGGCGGAGGGGATCGTGCTGCGCACCACGGACCGGTCGGTGATCGCCAAGGCCCGCTTCCAGGACTACCGGCGCACGCTCAAGCGCCGGTCCCAGCGCGGAGGATGACGGCCGGGGGCGCCGGGCCCGGATCTGACAGCGGGAGCGGTCTCCTCTAGGGTTCCCCCGTGGCCAATCCTGTTCGTGAGTTCCTCGGTGGCGTCGGCGCCCTCCTGCGCGGCTTCACCCTGCTGTTGCGTAAACCGCGCCTGTTCCTGCTCGGCGCCCTTCCCGCCCTGATCACGTCGCTGGTGTTCCTGGCGTTGTTCGTGCTCCTGGTGGTGAACCTGACCGGCCTGGCCGACTGGGCGACGCCCTTCGCCGACGGCTGGGACCCCCTGTGGCAGGGACTGCTGCGCGGTGCCGTGTCCGTGGCGGTCCTGGCCGGGTCGCTCCTGCTGATGGTGGTCGCGTTCACGACGGTCACGCTGACCCTGGGCGGGCCGATCTACGACAAGGTCACCGAACTGGTCGAGAAGGAGCTGGGCAACGACCCCGGCGAGCTCGACGAGCCGCTGATGGCGTCGATGTGGCGGGCCGTCCGGCAGTCGCTGGCGGTCGTGGCGGTGTCCCTGCTGGTGACGGTGTTCGTGTTCGCGATCGGTTTCATCCCGCTGGTGGGGCAGGTGGCCGGTCCGGTGCTGGCCGCCGTGCTGGGCGGGTGGCTGCTGGCGGTCGAGCTGCTGGCGAGCGCGTTCGACCGGCGCGGGTTGACGACCATCCGCGAGCGGCGCCGGTACATGGGCACGCGGCGGGCGCGGGTGCTGGGCTACGCGGTGCCGACGTACTTCCTGTTGGCGATCCCGTTCCTGGCGGTCGTGGTCTTCCCCGCCGCCACCGCGGGCGCGGTGCTCCTCACCCGCGAGCTGGTCCCCACCCCGCCGCACCGGCCGGACCCCAAGAGCCCCCTGCCGGGGTCGGGCTCTCCGGACGGGCAGCTTCCCGGCGGCTCCTTCCCGGGCGGACACGGTCGGGGCTGACCGGAGCCGGACCCCCCCCGGCGCCACCGGCGGCGATCAGCGTTCCGCCAGCCGGAGCCGGGGGGCCGTCCACAGGCTGGCGGGAAGGGCTGGTGGCTCGGTCGCGGTGGGCGTAGGCTCGCGGAGGGACCTCCGCGGGCCCGTGCACCCGGGGGCCACCCCCCGTGTACCAGTGTCCTCGGGGACGCCGAAGGCGGGCAACCGTCCGGTCGCCCGCCTGTGGAGATCCCGGCCCGGACCTTCGCCCGCCCGGAGAGGGCTCCTACTACCGCAGGCCGGGGGCGCGGCGCAGCGCCGTGGAGATCATCCGCTCCACCAGGGCCGCGTAGTCCACGCCGGTGGCGGCCCACATCTGCGGGAAGGCCGACGCCGGGGTGAAGCCGGGCATGGTGTTGAGCTCGTTGACGAGGATGTCGCCGTCCTCGGTGTAGAAGAAGTCCACTCGGGCCAGGCCCTCGCACCCCATCGCCTCGAACACCTCGGCGGCCAGCGCGCGCAGACGCGCCGTGGCCTCCTCGGGGAGCTCGGCCGGAATGGTCAGGCTGCTCGTGGACAGGTACTTGGCCTCGAAATCGTAGAAGTCGAAGCCGTCAGCGACGTGCACCTCGGCCGGGAGGGACACGTCGGGCGTACCGCCGTCCTCGGACTCCAGCACGCCGCACTCCACCTCGCGGCCCACGACCTGGGCCTCCACCAGGACCTTGGGGTCGTGCTCGCGGGCGGCCTCGATCGCGGCGACCACCGCGTCGGCGTCGGAGGAGTCCTCCACCTTGCTGATGCCGACGCTGCTGCCCGCGCGGGCGGGCTTGACGAACACGGTGGCGCCCAGCTCGGCCACGTCGTCCAGCACCCTCTTGCGCTCGGTGCGCCACTGGCGGTCGGTGATGGCCACGAAGTCGCTGGTGGGGATGCCGTTGCCGCGCAGCATGGCCTTCATGAAGACCTTGTCCATGGAGGCGGAGCTGGAGAACACCCCGGCCCCGGCGTAGCGCACGCCCATCATCTCGAACAGCCCCTGGATGGTGCCGTCCTCGCCGAAGGGGCCGTGCAGCAGCGGCAGCACCACGTCCACCCCGGCCAGGCGCTCGGGGCCCTTGACCGGGTCCACGACCATCAGCTGGCCCGCCGAGTCGAAGGGCAGCGCGAGGTCGACGCCGTCCTCGGACACCGACGGCAGCGCTCTGGTGCCCGCGTCGATGCGCAGGCTCTCGGGGTCGCCCGAGGTCAGCACCCAGTTGCCCGTACGGGTGATACCGACCGGCACGATCTCGTAGCGGTCGTGGTCGACGACGGACAGCACGCTGCCCGCGGTGACGCAGGAGATCTCGTGTTCGGAGCTACGCCCGCCGAAGACGACGGCCACCCGAATCTTGCGCTGTTCGGACGACATGCTGCCTGACCCTATCTCGCCGTTGGTTGGAACCGGAGCGGGTGGAACCCCGCGGTGTGTCAGCTGTCCCCGCCGAGGGCCGCCAGGGCGTCCTCGACGAGGTCACGGGGGTCCTCCAGGCCGACGGAGAAGCGCACCGCCCCCGGGGAGATGCCCGCGGCGGCCAGTTCCCGCTCGCTCATGCTGCGGTGCGACGTGGAGGCGACGTGTCCGGCGAGCGTGTGCGTGCCGCCCAGCGAGGCGGCGATGGTGGCCACGCGCAGCCGGTCGGCGAAGGCCATCCCGGCCTCGCGTCCGCCGCGCGGGTGCACGGTCACGACCGCGCCGTAGCGGCCGCGGTCGAACAGCTTGCCGGCGAGCGCCGACTGGGGGTGGGAGGTCAGCGAGGGGTGGTCCACCCGCTCCACCAGGGGGTGTCCCTCCAGTGCCGCGGCGAGGGCCGCCGCGCTCTCGCACTGGCGCTGCACCCGCAGCGGCAGCGTCTCCAGCCCCCGGTGCAGCAGGTAGGCCTCGTCGGGGGCCAGGCAGGGGCCCAGATCCACGCGCGCGGAGCGGATGCGCCCGATCAGGTCGGGCGAGGCCACGGCCACGCCGCCGGTGGTGTCGCTGTGGCCTCCGATGTACTTGGTGGCCGAGTGCACGACCACGTCGGCGCCGTGCTCCAGCGGTCGGCACACGGCCGGGGAGGCGAAGGTGGAGTCCACCACCAGGGCGGCGCCGACCTCGTGGGAGATCCGTGCCAGCTCGGGCAGGTCGGAGACGGTCATGGTGGGGTTGGACAGCGTCTCGGTGAACACCATCCGGGTGTCGGGTCCCACGGCGGCGCGCACGGCGTCGAGGTCGGTGATGTCCACGAAGTCGGTGCGCACGCCGAACCGGCGCAGCAGCCGGTCCAGCAGCGAGTGGGTGTTGCCGTAGATGGACTGCGAGGCCACCACGTGCGACCCGGTCTCGGTCAGCGCCATGAACACCGTGCTGAGCGCGCCCATGCCCGAGGAGAAGGCCTGTCCGCGCACCGGACCCGGTACACCGGCGCCCTCCAGGGCCGCGACGGCGTCGGCGAACGCGTCCACGGTGGGGCTGTCGATGCGCGCGTAGGAGTAGCCCGGCCGGGTGCCCGCCAGCACGTCCGCGTACTCCTGGGAGGTGTCGAACGCGTAGGTGGTGGCCCGGTGGACGGGCATGCGCATCGGGCGCTCGGCGGGAACCGGCGCCTGCGGGAGGGAGACCGCCCGCGTGTACTCGCCCTCGGCCCCGGCTCCCGCCGCGGACCCTGGTGTGTGTGACATCGTGCTCGCTCTCAGACCCCGTAGCGCTCGGGCTTGGCGCTGCGCGCCATGAAGGCGGCCAGCGCCTCGGCCGGGCTCAGGTCGTGGTGCATCATCTTGACGACGGCCTCGGTGATCGGCATGTCGACCCCGTGGGCCCATCCGAGTTCCAGGACGGACTCGGAGGACTTGACCCCCTCGGCCGTCTGCTTGGTCTCCGCGACGACCTGTTCGAGGGTTTTGCCAGCGCCCAGTTTCTCACCGAAAGTCCGGTTTCGCGACAGCGGCGACGAGCACGTCGCGACCAGGTCACCCATCCCGGCCAGGCCGGACAGGGTGTGCTCGTCCGCACCCAGGGCCACCGCCAGGCGCGTGGTCTCGGCCAGGCCGCGGGTGATGAGGGACGCCTTGGTGTTGTCCCCGAAGCCCATGCCCTCGGCCACGCCGACGGCCAGGCCGATCACGTTCTTCATCGCGCCGCCGATCTCCACCCCGACCAGGTCGGTGCTGGTGTAGGGGCGGAAGTAGGCCGACTTGAACAGGCTCTGGAGCCGCACGGCCGTCGGTTCGTGCGGGCAGGCGACCACGGCGGTGGCGGGCTGGCGTTCGGCGATCTCGCGGGCCAGGTTGGGGCCCGACACGACCGCGATGCGCTCCTCGGAGTACTCCAGGACCTCGGCGATGATCTGGCTCACCCGCATGCGGGTGCCCAGTTCCACACCCTTCATGAGGCTGACGACCACCGCGTCCTCTCGCAGGTGGGGGCGCCAGTCCACGAGGTTGGCCCGCAGCGTCTGCGACGGCACCGCCAGCACCACCACGTCGGCCTCCGCCAGCGCCTTGGGGGCGTCGGTGGTGGCGCGCAGGCGCGGGTTGAGGGCGATCCCGGGGAAGTAGTCGGGGTTCTGCGAGGTCTCGTTGACCGCGTCGACCACCGAGGACCGCCGCCCCCACAGGACCACCTCGGCGGCGGGGCCGTCCGGACGGCGTTCCCTGGTCAGGTCGGCCGCGTCCGCGATGATGTTCGCGAACACGGTGCCCCACGATCCCGCGCCGAGAACGGCGATCCTCACGTCGTCGCTTCCCATCGGCTCCGTCATGCCCCCACGCTGTTCCCGCCGTTGTCGCTCTTCGCCCCGGCCTGGTCGTCGGCCGGTGCCGTGCTGTCCGCCGCGGCGGCCGTGCCGCCCTCCACGGGGGGCCGCTCCTCGCTCCCGGCGGCCGCGGCCCGCGCCTTCCTGGGGTCGTAGGGGACCGCGGGCGGCTCCTCGCCGCGGATCCGCGCCTGGAGGGCGGTGATGTCGGCCATGATCGCCTCGGTGGCCTCCCGCAGGACCGTTCCGGTCAGCGGCTGGTCCCGGAACCGGGACAGGTCCACGGGCGGTCCGGCGAGGAACTCCACGCGCTTGCGCGGGAACAGCCTGACCTTCTTGGTGCCGTAGGGCATGATGTGCTGCTCGCCCCAGTGCGCCACCGGGACCACGGGCACGCCCGTGGTGAGGGCCAGGCGCGCCACACCGGTCTTGGCGGTCATCGGCCACAGGTCCGGGTCCCGGGTGCAGGTGCCCTCGGGGTAGAAGATCACCGAGGCCCCGTCCCGGGTGAGCGCCAGCTCGGCCTCGTGGAGCGCCTTGACGGCGTCGGTGCTGCCGCGCTTGACGGGGATCTGGCCGGTGCTCCTGGCCACCGCGCTCACCACGGGGATGCGCATGACCCCCTCCTTCATGGTGAAGGTCGGCCAGCGCCGGGCGCCGATGTAGAGGAAGTGGGCGACCGTCAGCGGGTCCGCGAGGGACAGGTGGTTGAGGGCGATGATCGCGCCGCCCTTGGCGGGGACGTGCTCGGTGCCCTTCCAGTCCGGCTTGGTCACGAACCACAGGACGAACCGGACGATCCGGGAGACGACCGCCTTCACCCACCGGGATTCTCGTTGCTTGGCCACGGGACTCCTCACTCCATCACTCCGGGCCCGTCGAGGCCGCACAGCACAACCGATTCAGTGTAGGGCGTGTTCGGCGGATACGGCCCGTCGCGGGCGTCGCAGCCGACGGCTCCCCACCGAACGCCTACCCTCGTCACTGTCGTGCCGTACCGACGTTCCGGGGGGACCGTGACCGGCTGTGGAGAACAGGGCGGGGCGCCGCGCCCCGGGGCGCGCTGGTCCCTGGTCGTCCCGGTGAAGCGCCTCGGCCGCGCCAAGACGCGGCTGGCCCCGGTGGCGGGGGACCGCCGCGAGGACCTGGCGCTGGCCATCGCCTGCGACACGGTGGCCGCGGCGCGGGCCTGCCCCGGGGTGGCGGCGGTGTTCGCGGTGACCGAGGACGCGCGCGCGGGCGCCGAACTGGCCCGGTTGGGCGCGGTGGTGGTGGGCGGCGAGCCCGGCACGGGGCTGAACCCGGCGCTGGAGCACGGGGCGGCCGTCGCGCGGCGGCGTCTGCCCGGGCTCGGGGTGTGCGCCCTGTCCGCCGACCTGCCCGCGCTGCGCCCCGAGGAACTGGAGCGGGTCCTGGACGCGGCGGCCGGGCACGGCCGCTCCTTCCTGCCGGATGCTCCCGGTGTGGGCACGACGCTGTTCGCCGCCGCGCCCGGGCACCCGTTCACCCCGGCCTTCGAGGGGCCCTCGCGGGCCCGCCACCTGTCCGGGGGCGTCAGGGAGCTGGTGGTGCCGGACGTGGCGTCGGTGCGGCGCGACGTGGACACGTTCGAGGACCTGCGCGCCGCGGTGGCGCTGGGCGTGGGCCCCAGGACGCGCGGGTTGTGGGAGCTCGTGGACGGCGGTCTGTGTCCACAGAAGGCGCCCTGAGCCCTCCTGAGGGCCCGGAACGCCCCGTCCCGCCGCTCGGCGCCGCGGAAGGCCTTGGGGCGCCCCTCATACGTCCCATGGGCCTCATGAGGCCCTGACGCGCCTTCCTGGCGCTCCTCGTGCGTCCCATGAGCCTCACGAGACCCTTGCACACCCTCCTGGGACTCCTCCTGCGCCACATGAGCCTCACAAGACCCTGGCGCACCCCTCCTGGACTCCCCATGCGTCCTACGGACCTCACAGAGCCCACAAACGCGTTCCGCCCGGGCCCCTCGAAGGGGACCCGGGCGGACGGACCCGTCGCCGTGCGGTGGCGGGTTACTTCTTGTCGCCGTTGACCAGAGCCTTGAAGTCAGCGCCAGCGCGGAACTTCGGAACGAAGCTCGCGGGGACGTTGATGGTGGCGCCGGTGGCGGGGTTGCGGGCCGTGCGGGCCGCGCGCTCGGACTTCTCGAAAACACCGAAGCCGGTGATGGCGACCTTGTCGCCCGACGCCACGGTGGCCTGAATGGTGTCAAGCACAGCGTTGACCGCTTCGGTCGCGGTCTTCTTGTCTCCGAGCCGATCGGAGATCGCGTCGATCAGGTCACGCTTGTTCATAAGGTTCCTCCGGTTCCCCCTTGCTCGCACGAAATTAGGGGAAGCAGAGGCCCTTACACAAATACAAACGCCTACGGGCAGGGCGTGTCGGGCCCATCCCCACCTGCGCGGCAGCTTCCGCGGGACTCCGGTCCAGACCGGAGGCACCCTCGGCTACAGTCCCTTTTGACCCCTTCTGCGAGCCTCAAATGCCTACGTATAACCGGATTCCGGGCACGAGACACGCTGAGCTTAAGGACGGAAGACCCGTAAGCAGGCGCTCACAGCATGTAAAGGTAAAATATTTCTGGACCGGGGGTGGCCTGCGTCACACAGGCCACGAATCCCCGGCCCAGAAGCCGATCAGTGTCTAGAGGGTCACCGGCAGCCAGGGCTTGCGGGTGCCCTCGAACTCCCCGATCTCGTCCGTGTGGCGCAGGGTCAGGGCGATGTCGTCCAGGCCCTCCAGGAGCCGCCA
Source organism: Nocardiopsis sp. CNS-639 (assembly GCF_000381685.1). Classification (NCBI taxonomy): domain Bacteria; kingdom Bacillati; phylum Actinomycetota; class Actinomycetes; order Streptosporangiales; family Nocardiopsidaceae; genus Nocardiopsis; species Nocardiopsis sp. CNS-639. The sequence goes on along the minus strand of NZ_KB906859.1, from coordinate 166,071 downwards.
GCGGGTGTAGTCGTCCAGCTCGAAGGGCTCCCGCACGTCCGCCGCCGGAACCCGTACCTCGCGCTCGACCAGGTCCACGGTCACCTCGGTGGCGGGGTCGGCCTCGACGGCCGCCCAGACGCGGTCGATGACCTCCTGGGCCAGCAGGACCGTCAGCAGACCGCCCTTGAGCGAGTTGCCGCGGAAGATGTCGGCGAAGCGCGAGGACAGCACGGTCTTGAAGCCGTAGTCCTGGAGCGCCCACACGGCGTGCTCGCGCGAGGAGCCCGTGCCGAAGTCCGGTCCGGCCACCAGCACGGACGCGCCCTGGTACTCGGGGCGGTTGAGGACGAAGTCGGGGTCGGACTTGCGCCACTCGGCGAACAGGCCGTCCTCGAAGCCGGTCCGGCTGACCCGCTTGAGGTAGACGGCCGGGATGATCTGGTCGGTGTCGACGTTGCTCGCGCGCAGCGGCACGGCCCGACCGGTGTGGACGTCGAACTTCTCCATGAGAGGTCTCTCCTAACGGGGCGCGCTAGAGGGCGGCCAGGTCGGCGGGCGAGGACAGGGTGCCGCGCACCGCGGTGGCGGCGGCGACCTGCGGCGACACCAGGTGGGTGCGTCCGCCGCGGCCCTGGCGGCCCTCGAAGTTGCGGTTGGAGGTGGAGGCGCTGCGCTCGCCGGGCTTGAGCTGGTCGGGGTTCATGCCCAGGCACATCGAGCATCCGGCCTCGCGCCACTCGGCGCCGGCCTCCTCGAAGACCCGGCCCAGGCCCTCCTCGTTGGCCTGCTCCTTGACCCGCATGGAGCCGGGGACGACGAGCATGCGCACGCCCTCGGCCACCCTGCGGCCGCGGATGATCTCGGCGGCGGCGCGCAGGTCCTCGATGCGGCCGTTGGTGCACGAGCCCAGGAAGACGGTGTCCACGCTCACCTCGCGCATCGGCGTTCCGGCCGCGAGGTCCATGTAGGCCAGGGCCTTCTCGGCGGCGGCGCGGGCGGAGGGGTCCTCGAACGAGGCGGGGTCGGGCACGGCGGCGTCCAGCGGCACGCCCTGGCCGGGGTTGGTGCCCCAGGTGACGAACGGGCTGAGCTCGTCGGCGTCCAGCACGACCTCGGCGTCGAAGACCGCGCCCTCGTCGGTGCGCAGGCTCTTCCAGTGCTCGACCGCGGCGTCGAAGTCCTCGCCCTGCGGCGCGTGCGCCCGGCCGCGGATGTAGTCGAACGTGGTCTGGTCCGGGGCGATCATCCCGGCGCGGGCGCCCGCCTCGATGGACATGTTGCACACGGTCATACGGGCTTCCATGGACAGGGCCTCGATGGCCTCGCCCCGGTACTCGATGACGTAGCCCTGGCCGCCGCCGGTGCCGATCTTGGCGATGACCGCGAGGATGACGTCCTTGGCGGACACTCCCGGCCGCAGCGTGCCGTTCACCGTGACGGCCATCGTCTTGAAGGGGGCCATCGGCAGGGTCTGGGTGGCCAGGACGTGCTCGACCTGGCTGGTGCCGATACCGAACGCCAGGGCGCCGAACGCGCCGTGGGTGCTGGTGTGGCTGTCACCGCAGACGATGGTCATGCCCGGCTGGGTCAGGCCCAGCTGGGGGCCGACCACGTGCACCACGCCCTGCTCGATGTCGCCCATCGGGTGCAGCCGCACGCCGAAGTCGGAGCAGTTCTTGCGCAGCGTCTCGACCTGCTTGCGGGAGACCGGGTCGGCGATGGGGGCCAGCAGGTCCCGGGTGGGGACGTTGTGGTCCTCGGTGGCGATGGTCAGGTCCGGGCGGCGCACGGACCGGCCCGCCAGGCGCAGGCCCTCGAAGGCCTGCGGGCTGGTCACCTCGTGGACGAGGTGGAGGTCGATGTAGAGCAGGTCCGGCTCGCCGTCGGCACGCCGGACGACGTGCTCCTCCCAGACCTTCTCGGCCATCGTGCGTGCCATGGGCGATCGCCTCTCTCGTAATCGTCTCGGGCGCGTCTCGTGTGGAGCCCTGCGCGGACTGCGGCCTGACTTGCATTCCATATTTCGAGACGGCAATATCAAGCCATGGACAACTCTAGCTCATCCAGCGGCGTCGGTGTCCTGGACAAGACCATGTCCGTCCTCGACGCCCTGGAGTCGGGACCGGCGTCCCTGGCCCAGTTGGTACAGATCACCGGTCTGGCCCGGCCGACGGCCCACCGGCTGGCGGTGGCGCTGGAGCGCCACCGCATGGTCACCCGCGACAGCCAGGGGCGCTTCGTGCTGGGCCCGCGCCTGGGTGAGCTGTCGATAGCGACCGGCGAGGACCGGCTGCTGGCCGTGGCCTCCCCCGTCCTGGTGCAGCTGCGCGACCTGACCGGGGAGAGCGCGCAGCTCTACCGCCGCCAGGGGGACCTGCGGGTGTGCGTGGCCGCCTCCGAGCGCAGCAGCGGGCTGCGCGACACGGTCCCGGTCGGCAGCGAGTTGCCCATGAACGCCGGTTCGGCCGCCCAGGTGCTGCTGGCCTGGGAGGACTCCGACCGCATCCGCCGATCCCTGCTGGGGGCGCGGTTCACGGCGGCCAGCCTGGCCCAGGTGCGCCGCCGCAGGTGGGCCCAGAGCGTGGCCGAGCGCGAGCAGGGCGTGGCCTCGGTGTCCGCGCCGGTGTCGGGCCCCGGGGGGCGCGTGATCGCCGCCGTGTCGGTGTCGGGCCCCATAGAGCGCCTGACCCGCTCCCCCGGCCGCATCCACTCCCAGGCGGTCCTGTCGGCGGCGGAGAAGATCAGCGAGTCCCTGCACAGCTACGAGGGCGCGCACTAGCCGGGCCGCCCCACCCCGGCGGGCCGCCCCGAAGGCGGCCCACCGGAGGGGGCCGTGGTGAAGCGCCGGCGGCGGCCCTTCCCGGGGCGGGCGCGGAGCTCCTCCGTGACGGCCCGCCGCCGGGGACCGGCCCCGGGTTCAGGCGCCGACGAGGTCCATCGGCGACCGCGCGGTGATGGGCGCGGTCTTGGTGGACGCGCCCTCCGAGGCGACGGTGAACTCGCTCTCGGGCGACAGGGCGATCATCCCCAGCCAGTCGCGCACGGTCATCCCGGGCACCAGCTCGGTCGCGTCACCGCGCTCGCCCTCCCCGTCGACCATGACCAGGGCGTGGATGCGGTTGGTCACCGTGGCGAGCACGACCGGGTGCTCGAACGCCTCCAGTCTGCGGAAGACGTCCACCGCCTCGTCCCGGGGCGAGCAGACCAGCACCGTGTAGCGGCCGCGGGCGTCGCGCACCCGCGGGTTCTTCACCAGGTAGTGGATGAACTCGCGCGTGGTGCGGGCGTGCGCGGCCAGCAGCCTGGCCACCCGGCGCGCGTCGGGGCTGTTGGCGTGGCGGACCAGGGCGAGCTCGACCTTGCGCGAGGTCTGGAGCAGCCAGTCGATCTCGGACATCTCCGTCCGCGTGGGCCGCAGCTGACCGTCGTCCAGGCCGATCCCGCGCAGCCACGCGTTGACCTCGGACCACAGCCACACCAGGGAGCGGCCCACGGCCGCCTCGGGCGCGGGGAAGGGGACGCCGTCGTGCCGCTGCCCGCGGACCCACTGGTCGACGTTCTGCCTGCTCCTACCGGTGATCTCGGCGATGTCGGAGATCCCGACCAGCTCCCGGTCGAGGCGGACGATCCGCACGCCGGGCACCGTCACGTGGACGCGCTCCACCAGCGACCTGGCCGCCGTGACCGCGTCCGGGCCGAGCGCGGCCACGGACAGGCGCAGGGACCCGTGCCAGGAGGAGACGAGGGCGTCGAAGCTCTCGCTGAGGGCCTGGACGGTGTCGTGGTCGTCCAGGTCGAACCCGTCCACGACGAAGACGAACTCGTACTCGGCCATCGGCCTCGCCTTCCTCCGGAGCGTCCTCCGGTGTGCGCCGGGCTACCGGCCGCGGTCAACGGCCGCGGCACCACCGAACCCGCCGGGCGCCGCCCACCCGTTGGCAAACGTCAACATAAGGATACCCGGAACGGCCGGGCCCCACCACGGCCTGGGCCGCCGGAACCGCCTAAGCCCGGACCGTCCTCACTCGCGGGGTCCGCCCGCACCCCGCCGGGGGTCGTCCGGGGGCATCGGGCAGCGCCGCGCCTCCTGCCGGATGCGGCGCGCGGCACGGCCGGAGTTGCGCGGCGTCCCGGGGACCTGGATGCGGGTGCAGCCGCAGTCGCAGTACAGACGCCCCCAGTGTCCCTCCTGCCTCAGCACCCACCCCTGTTCGCACAGGTCCTTGAGGACCTCGCGCAGCTCCTTGTCCTGGTGGTTGCCCGGGCCGAGCTCACGGCCGGTCACGGCGCGCCCGGGGGCGCCGGTCCGGTCCGGACGGCTGGGGAGGCAGGGTCGCTCTTCATACGCTCCGACAGGGGTTGAGGGGTCGGGGAACCGCGCCCACCCAGTATCCCAGGGGCGTCTCAGCGCCGCGGACCCGCCTTCCGCGGCCCGGGGGGCCCGCGCGGCTCCGGAGGGCTCCCGGGGCCGGAGAGCACGAAAGGCCCCATCCTGGTGGATGGAGCCTTGCCTGCTGGTACCCCCGAGCGGATTCGAACCGCCGTTACCGCCTTGAGAGGGCGGCGTCCTAGGCCACTAGACGACGGGGGCCGGACTGGTCCGGGCGGACCTCTACCAAGATACCCGCCCCAACCGGACACCGGTGGCGTGCACCGGCCAGAAAGAAAGCCCTCACCTGGTGAGAGCTTCTCCCTCTGTGTACCCCCGAGCGGATTCGAACCGCCGTTACCGCCTTGAGAGGGCGGCGTCCTAGGCCACTAGACGACGGGGGCGCGCTTTCGGGTCTGCGACCCGCGCGGTCAGCGCCTCAACGCTGACCTGCGCTGGGGTACCAGGACTCGAACCTAGACTAACTGAACCAGAATCAGTCGTGCTGCCGATTACACCATACCCCAGTGCTCTGGGAGGACCCGGTCCGCTTTCGCTTCCCCGTCCCCCTCGGCGACGTGGACAACTCTAGCGGACATTCGGAGTGGTCGCGAACCGGAATCGGGGCGGCCGGGCTGTGGCTCCGACCACCCCCGTCCGCCTCAGGACCCGGCGGGGCCGTCCTGTGCGTCCAGCTTCGCCAGGGCCGCGGTCAGCCGCTCATGGACGCGCTCGCGGCCGAGCAGTTCCAGCGACTCGAACAGCGGCAGGCCGACGGTGCGGCCGGTGACCGCGACGCGCACGGGGGCCTGCGCCTTGCCCAGTTTCAGGCCCAGAGAGGCGCCGACCTCCTCGGTGGCGGCCTTGAGGTCCTCGGCGGCCCACGGCAGCTCCGGGTCGGCGAAGCGCGCCAGGGCGGCCTGGAGCATCTCCCGCCCCACGCCCGGCTTCATGGCCTTGGCCCAGCTCTTCTCGTCCTCCACGGGCTCGCGCAGGAAGAGGAAGTCCACGTTCGGCACGATCTCGCTGAGCACCGCCACGCGGCTCTGCGCGAGCGGGGCGACGGCGGCGAAGACCGCCGGATCGTAGTCGGCCGGGTCCCACGGGGCCGCGTCGCCGGTCAGCCACGGCTGGCAGCGCTCGACGAACTCCTCGGCGGAGAGCTCGCGGATGTACTCGCCGTTGAAGGCGCGCAGCTTCTTCTCGTCGAAGAAGGCGCTGGAGCTGTTGACGTCCTCCACCCGGAACAGCGGCTGCATCTGCGACCACGGCATGATCTCGCGGTCGTCGCCCGGCGCCCAGCCCAGCAGCATGAGGTAGTTGACCATCGCCTCCGGCAGGTAGCCCTCCTCCTGGTAGGACTCCAGGGCGACCTTGTCCCGGCGCTTGGAGAGCTTCTTGCGCTGCTCGTTGACGATGACCGGCAGGTGCGCCCACACCGGCGGGGTCAGCCCCAGCGCCTCCCACAGCAACTGCTGCTTGGGGGTGTTGGACAGGTGCTCCTCGCCGCGGACGACGTGGGTGATGCGCATCTCGACGTCGTCGACGACGTTGGCCAGCACGAACAGCGGCGAGCCGTCGGCGCGGGCGATCACGAAGTCCTCGATGGCGGAGTGCTCGAACTCCACGCGGCCGCGGATCCGGTCGTCCACGACGGTGGGGCCGCCCTCGGGCACGCGGAAGCGCAGGGCCCGGCCCGGGCCGGGCGCCAGGTTCCGGTCCCGGCAGAAGCCGTCGTAGCCCAGGTTGGGGTTGTCGCGCCGCTCCTGCACCTGCTCGCGGGTGCAGTCGCAGTAGTAGGCGCGGCCGTTCTTGTACAGCTCCTGCGCGGTCTCGCGGTGCTTGTCCGCGTACTCCGACTGGAAGTAGGGGCCCTCGAAGTGCGGGTCCTCCTCGCCGATGCCGAGCCAGGCCAGCGCGCGGATGATGCCCTCGGTCCACTCGGGGCGGTTGCGTGCGGCGTCGGTGTCCTCGACGCGCAGCACCATGCGGCCCTCGGGCCGCTGCTGTGCCAGCGCCCAGTTGAACAGCGCGGAGCGCGCGCCGCCGACGTGGAACATGCCCGTGGGGGACGGGGCGAAGCGGGTACGAATCGAAGTCTCAGTCACGCGCCCAGGGTATCCGCGCCGGACGGGGGCCCGGGGAAACCCGCTGGTCCCCGCCGCGCGCACGGAACCTGCCCCGTCCGGAAAACGGGCCGGGGCGGACCCGGCGCCCGCCTCACTCCCCGGCGGAGGCCGTGGGCAGCGGGCGCGGGTAGGGGCGCCCGATCCCGTAGCCCTCCGCGAGGGCGTCGGCGAAGGCCGCGGCGATCTTGACCTCCCCGCGCGCGTTGGGGTGGGTGCCGTCGTAGGTGTCGGCGGCCGGGTCCCAGTCCTCGCCGCCCGCCACGTCCAGGCTGATCACCGGCGAGCGCTCCGTGGACATGTCGGCGGCGACCTCGCGGATCAGGACGTTGTAGGCGTACACGCGCAGGGCGAAGCCCTCGTCGGACTCGGCCAGGGCGATGGGCACGGTCTCGGCGAGCACGACGCGCAGGTCCGGGTTGGCCTCGCGCGCCGCCTCCACGTAGCCGCGCAGCCGGTACTCCATCTCCTCCATCGTGACCGGCCACAGCAGGTCGTTCACGCCGAGCATGACGCACAGCACGTCCGGGCGGTGGACGCGGACGTCCTCCCGGATGGAGGAGGAGGCGTCGCGCAGGGTGCGGCCCCACAGGGCGTTGTGGTCCTGGTCGAAGTCGGGGTCCCGGTACTCGGCGGTGTCCGGGTCGCCGTCCGCGCCGGGCCAGACGGCACCGTCCTGCGGGATCCGCTCCCCGGGAGCGGAGGGGCCCGACTCGGGAGCGGTCCCCTCGGCGCCGTCCTCCCGGTAGTCCTCGGCGGGGTCGCCGTCCGGGCTCGGCGTCGCCTCGTCCTCGGCGGTGGGGACCGGCAGGATCATGTCGCGGCTCGCGGGGTCGCTGTAGGGGCCGACGAAGTCCAGTTCCTCCACGTGCGGGGAGAGGTGGTTCCACAGGTGGTAGCGCCAGGTCCGGTCGCCGTTGGCGCCCTGGGTCATCGAGTCTCCCGCCAGCATGATGCGGTGCGGTTCGCTCACGGGTCCCCCTGTCGGTGTGCCGGTGCCGCCGTCGTCGGTGCGCGCGGCCGTCCAGTAGGCGGTCCCCCCGGCCAGGAGCACGAGGGCGAGCGCACCGGCGAGGACGAGGGCACCGGTGCGGCGGCGTCGGGGGATGGTCAACGGACTGCCTTCCACTCGTGCGCGGGTCGGCGGCGCGGGCGCCGCCGACCCCTTGGCCCGCGCCGGACCGGCGCGCGGAGCGGGGCCCTCAGTCGCGGGCCACCACGCGGTTGGTGATGGTGCCCAACCGCTCCACCGTGACCGCGACCTCCTGGCCGACCTCGACCGGGCCCACCCCGGCGGGGGTTCCGGTGAGGACCACGTCACCGGGGAGCAGCGTCATGAAGGACGTGACGTAGGCGATGATGTCCGGGATGTCGTGGATGAACTGCGACGTGCGCCCGTCCTGGCGCGTCTGGCCGTCCACGGTGGTGGTGACGGCCAGGTCCTGTGCCTCCTCGATGCTCATCCCGGTGGTGATCCAGGGGCCGATGGGGCAGAAGGAGTCGAAGCCCTTGGCCCGCGTCCACTGCTTGTCCTTCTTCTGCAGGTCGCGGGCGGTGACGTCGTTGGCGACGGTGTAGCCGAAGATGACGTCCTTGGCGCGCTCGCGCGGCACCTCGCGGCAGGGGCGGGAGATGACGATGGCCAGCTCGCCCTCGTAGTCCACCCGCTCGGAGACGGCGGGGCGGAAGATCGGGTCGCGGGGCCCGGTCACGGCGGTGGAGGGCTTGAGGAAGACGACGGGTTCGTCGGTGGACTCCCCCGTGACGTCCTTCATCTCCGCGACGTGGTCCGCGTAGTTCTTGCCGATGCAGACCACCTTGGTCGGCAGCACCGGTGACAGCAGCCGGACGTCGGAGAGCTTGGCCCGCTCGCCGGTCAGCTGGATGTCCCCGATGAGGGGGTGGCCGCTCAGCCGGGCGACGAACTCCTCCCCGGTGTCGGAATCCTTCTCTACCAGGCCGAACCCGACCTCGTCACCGGACGCGAACCGCGCGATGCGCACCTGATGCCTCCCAGCAGCCCTGTTGTCTCGCTTGCGGTTGAAGGGTATCGGCGCGGCGGGTGGCCGGAAGCGGACGGGACCCGTCCGGGGGGAGTCGAAGGACACATCCGGACCGCGCCGCGGACGGCACCAAAGCACACAGAAGCCGCGAAAGACCGCAGGACGTTGACTCCCTCTCATACCTGCTCTTCCCGGACAATGCCTTGGCCTTTCCTTGGGCCGGATTCTGGCATGCTGGGTCCGTCGTCCGCCGTCGAGAGGCTGGTTCCCGTGCCCACGTCCGCTTCGCCCGGGGGTCGTCCCCGTGCCCGGCACCGCAAGCGCCGCCGGTACCCGATGGGTCTGGCGCTGGGTCTGTGCCTGGTCTCCGGGGCCTCCACCGTGCTCATGGTGAGCGTGCCCGGTTCCGGGCCCGACTTCGGCGAGCCCGCCGAGACCTCCGCGACGGGACCGGTCGGCGACGGGGTCCCCGAGGAGGGCGGCGACCGGCGCACCTCCGCGGAGGACCGGGACTCGGCGGGCGGGGCCTCCGCGCCCGAAGCGGAGTCCTCCGCCGACCCCGCCGAGCGGGCCGAGGAGGAAGAGGCCCCGCTGCTGCTCCGCTCCGTGGAGGAGGAGGTCGAGAGCGCCGACGGCGAGTTCTCCGTGCTGGAGGGCGAGAGCGACGTCATGGGCGACGGCCCGGTGACCACCTTCGCCGTGGAGGTCGAGAAGGGGCTGCCCGGGGAGTCCGAGGACTTCGCGGCCGCCGTGGAGGAGATCCTGGGCGACCCGCGCAGCTGGGGCGACGACGGCGAGCGCGCGATGCAGCGGGTGGACGGCGACGACGCCGACGTCCGCGTGCTGCTGGCGGCCCCGGACACCGTGGACCGGCTGTGCGCCCCGCTGAACACCGACGGGTACGTGTCCTGCGCGAACGGGAACCGGGCGATCATCAACCAGAACCGCTGGGTGTCGGGCGTCCCCCACTTCGAGGACGACCTGGAGACCTACCGGATCTACCTGATCAACCACGAGGTGGGCCACACCCTGGGCCACGGCCACGTGGACTGCCCCGGCGAGGGGGAGCCGGCCCCGGTGATGCAGCAGCAGACCCTGGGACTCCAGGGGTGCGAGCCCAACGGCTGGGTCCACCCCGAGAACGACTCCGGGGACTGAGGGCCCGTCCGGATGCCGTCCGTGCTTTTTCCGGCCGACCGAGCACGCCCAGCCCGTCACTCCAGGTAACAATATTGACACGAAAAGCGACGGGGGGCCGTCCTGGAGGGCGGCCGCGGTCGTCGCGAGGGGGCGGGGCGGCTGCCGCCCCGCCCCCTCGTCCGCTCCCCGGAGGGCTCCGGCTCCCGGATCAGCCCTGCGGGTAGCCCTGGCGCAGGAGCCCGTAGGTGACGGCCTGTTCGAGGGCGACCCAGGACGCGTCGACGACGTTGGGGCCCACGCCCACCGTGGTCCACTCCCCCACCCCGTCGCTGAAGGTGATGAGGATGCGGGTGATGGCGTTGGTGCCGGAGCTGCCCTCCAGGATGCGGACCTTGTAGTCGGTCAGCTCCAGCCCGGCCAGCGCGGTGTACACGCCCTCCATGGCGCTGCGCAGCGCCCGGTCCAGGGCGTTGACGGGGCCGTTGCCCTCCGCGGTGGCGATCACGCGTTCGCCCTTGACCCGCAGTTTGACGGTGGCCTCGGTGAGGCTCTCGTAGTCGCTGGCCAGGGGGCTGGACCCGGCCCGGGGTCGGCGTTCGGTGATGACGCGCCAAGACTCGGTGTCGAAGTAGCGGACCGGCTGCCCCAGTTCCTCGCGCAGCAGCAGGTCCAGGGAGGCGTCGGCGGCCTCGAAGCTGTAGCCCGACAGCTCCAGGCCCTTGACCCGCTCCACGGCCCGCCCCGACAGGGCGCGGTCTCCGGACAGGTCCAGGCCCAGCTCCTTGGCCTTGAGTTCGATGGAGGCCCGCCCGGCCATGTCGGAGACGAGCATGCGCATGGCGTTGCCGACCAGCGCGGGGTCCGTGTGCTGGTACAGGTCGGGGTCGACCTTGATCGCGGAGGCGTGCAGCCCCGCCTTGTGCGCGAAGGCCGACACCCCCACGTAGGGCTGGTGCGTGTCGGGGGTGAGGTTGACGATCTCGGCGATGGCGGTGGCCACACGGGTCATCTCGGCCAGGCAGCCCTCGGGGAGGACCTCCTGACCGCGCTTGAGCGTGAGCGCGCCGACCACGGAGAAGAGGTTGGCGTTGCCGACCCGCTCGCCGTAGCCGTTGGCGGTGCACTGTACGTGGGTGGCGCCCGCGTCCACGGCGGCGAGGGTGTTGGCGACGGCGCAGCCGGTGTCGTCCTGGGCGTGGATGCCCAGGCGTGCGCCGGTGGCCTCGCGGACCTCGGTGACGATACGGGTGACGTCGGTGGGGAGCATGCCGCCGTTGGTGTCGCACAGGACGACGACGTCGGCACCGGCCCCGGCGGCGGCGCGGACCACGTCGAGCGCGTGGTCGGGGTTGTGGAGGTATCCGTCGAAGAAGTGCTCGCAGTCCACGAACACGCGCTGGCCGTGTTCGCGCAGGTGGGACACCGTGTCGGCGATCATGGCGAGGTTCTCGTCGAGGGTCGTGCGCAGCGCGCGCTCGACGTGCCGGTCGTCACTCTTGGCGACAAGGGTGACGACCGGTGCGCCGCTGTCGCGCAGTGCGGCCACCTGTGGGTCGTCGGCGGCCCGCACACCGGCACGGCGGGTCGCGCCGAACGCGGTGAGTTGCGCGTGCTCCAGCGTCAGCTCTCGTGAAGCCCGCTGGAAGAACTCGGTGTCCTTGGGGTTGGCCCCCGGCCACCCTCCCTCGATGAACGCCACCCCGAAGTCGTCCAGCAGCTTGGCGATGGCCAGCTTGTCGGAGACCCGCAGGTTGATCCCCTCGCGCTGGGCCCCGTCGCGCAGCGTGGTGTCGAAGACGTGGAAACTGTCGTCCCTCATGGGTGGAACTCCCGAAGGTGGATGCTGTGGTGTGGCCGACCGGGCCCCGCCAACAAAAAAGACCCCTCGTGGACACGAGAGGTCAGCGCGCTGGCGGCGTCCGATGGTCAGCCAGCGCGCCTCACGATAATGAGCACCTGAGACGGCATGAGGTCAGTGTGCCACACGGTGGCGGAGTTCTCGGTGCTCAACGGCGGATTGTCCCACCATGCGAGACATCGGTTTCTCGTACCGGACATACCCGGCACCCCGCCGAAGGCGCCCGGGAGCACCGTCTCCCCTCGTGAACCGCCCGGGGGCACGCCCCCCGGATCGGGCGGGCCTGTGCTCGGCGGTGACCGACGTCACCGGGGAGGAAGGGGCGGCCGTCCGCCCTGGACCCGTCCGCGGCCACGGGCCGGGGCACGCGGAGGTCCCGCCTCCTCGGCGGAGGGTCCGACAGCGGCGGCCCCGTCGGCCTCGGCCGCTTCGGACGCCGGGCACGGAGGCTCCCGGAGGAGGGGGAGGGGAGAACCGGGGCGGGCCGCCCGGGGGAGGACGGCCCGCCGGGGTCGTGTCAGAACCGGGTGATCCAGTCGTGCTTGTCGGCGCGCAGACCCGTCTGGATGCCCACCAGCTCCTCGCGCAGGCGCATGGTGACCGGGCCCGGGGTGCCGTCGCCGACGGTGAACTCGCTGTCGTCGCCCTTGACCCGGCCGACGGGGGTGATGACGGCCGCGGTGCCGCAGGCGAACACCTCGGTGAGCTCGCCGGACTCGGCCGCCTCGCGCCACTCGTCGGTGGAGATGGGCGCCTCCTCGGCCGGGATGCCGAGGTCGGGGGCCAGGGTCAGCAGCGACTCGCGGGTGATGCCCGGCAGCAGGGTCCCGGTCAGCGGGGGCGTGCGCAGACGCGCGTTCTCACCCGAGCCGAACACGAACCACAGGTTCATGCCGCCCATCTCCTCGACCCAGCGGTGCTCGCGGGCGTCGAGCCAGACCACCTGGTCGCAGCCCTGCTCCACCGCCTGCGCCTGGGCGAGGAAGCTCGCCGCGTAGTTGCCCGCGAACTTGGCCGCGCCCGTGCCGCCCGGCGCGGCGCGCGTGTAGTCCCTGGACAGCCACACCGTCACCGGCTGGACGCCGCCCGAGAAGTAGGAGCCGACCGGCGAGGCGATCAGCAGGTAGACGTAGGAGCGGGACGGGTGGTTGACGCCCAGGCCGACGTCCGTGGCGACCATGAACGGGCGCAGGTACAGGCTGAAGTCCTCCTTGGTCGGCACCCAGTCGCCGTCGTGCTCCAGGAGGAGTTCGATGGACTTCAGGAAGAGCTCCTCGGGGAGCTCGGGCATCGCCATGCGCGCCGCGCTGCGGTTGAAGCGGGCCGCGTTGGACTCGGGGCGGAAGGAGGCGAGCGAGCCGTCGGGGTGCCGGTAGGCCTTGAGGCCCTCGAAGATCTCCTGGGCGTAGTGGAGGGCGGCGGTGGCCGGGTCCAGGCTCAGCGGACCGTACGGCTCCAGCTTCGCGTCGTGCCACCCCTTCCCCTCGGTGTAGTGGATGCTCACCATGTGGTCGGTGAACACCTTGCCGAACCCGGGACTCTCCAGCAGTGCCTCTCGTTCCTGCGGGGTCTTCCGCCTGTCGGAGAGCTGGATGTCGAACGTCAACCCGCTTGTGGTGGTGTCGTTGTTCATGGTGTCGGTGGTCCTCTCGGGTGCATCAGGTCGGCAGCATCGCCGGCCTGGGATCTAGTCTGTCTGAAGAGCGCACCCGGTGCCAGAGCAGGAGTGATGCACGCGAGGGCGGCACCGCTCGGGAGCGGAGCCGCGTGCGGACACGGCGACGGGCGCGCTCGGGAACCCGGGCGCGCCCGTCGACGGTGAGGGTGGACCAGGCCGTCAGCCGCGCCGCAGGGAGGGAGGGCAGGGCTTCCGGCGTGTGCGTCAGCCCTGCTCGGCTACTCGCGCGGCGAGGTCGTCGCCGATCTGGGAGGTGGAGCGGACCGCGCCGTTCTGGGCACGGGTCTTGAGGTCCGTGGCGACCGCGGCCTCGATCCGGCGGGCCGCCTCGGGCACTCCGAGGTGCTCCAGCATGGTCGCGGCCGAGAGCACCGTGGCGGTGGGGTCGGCCTTGCCCTGGCCCGCGATGTCGGGCGCGGAGCCGTGGACGGGCTCGAACATGCTGGGGAAGGTGTTGTCCGGGTTGATGTTGCCGCTGGCGGCCAGCCCGATGCCGCCGGTGATGGCGGCGCCGATGTCGGTGATGATGTCGCCGAAGAGGTTGTCGGTGACCACCACGTCGAAGCGGGCGGGCTGGTTGACGAAGAACATCGACGCGGCGTCGACGTGGCAGTAGTCCACGGAGACCTGCGGGTACTCGGCGCCGACCTCCCGGACCACGCGCTGCCACAGCTCGCCGGCGAAGGTCAGGACGTTGTCCTTGTGGACCAGGGTGAGCTTGCGGCGGGGGCGGGAGGCGGCCTTGTCGAAGGCGTAGCGCACGACGCGCTCCACCCCGAAGCGGGTGTTGACGCTGTCCTGGGTGGCGATCTCGTGCGGGGTGCCCTTGCGCAGGACGCCCCCGGCGCCCGCGTAGGGGCCCTCGGTGCCCTCGCGGACCACCAGCATGTCGATGTCCTCGGGGCCCACACCCGCGAGCGGGCTGTCCACCCCCGGGTAGAGGCGGACGGGGCGCAGGTTGACGTAGTGGTCGAAGTCGAAGCGCAGGCGCAGGAGCAGGCCGCGCTCCAGGACGCCGCTGGGGACCGACGGGTCGCCGACGGCGCCGAGGTAGATGGCCTCGTGCCCGGCGAGTTCGGCCTCGACCGAGTCGGGCAGGGTCTCACCGGTGCGGTGCCAGAGCCTGGCGCCCAGCTCGTACTCGGTGGTCTCCACGGCGAGGTCGTGCTGGGAGGCCGCGACCTCCAGCACCTTGAGCCCTTCGGCGATGACCTCGGGACCGATCCCGTCGCCGGGAATGACCGCCAGTTTCACGGTGCGCGCTGCCATACGGACTGCCTCTGCTTCGACACGGCCCCACCGGCCGCTTCTCATATGGTGAGACCAGGATGAACACTGAATGAGACAACCCTACCGCCCCGGCGGAGTGCGGACGCCTCCGGCCGGGGGTTCGCGCGGCCGTCTCCGCGGCCGGGCCCTCAGGCCCGCCGGTTGAGGGCGTCCTGCAGGGCGCGGTTGATCTCGTCCTGGGAGTCGGGCGCGGACGGGTACTCGATCATGTCGTACATGCGATCCTCCGGATGCGTTGCGTGACCGGAACCGGGAACGGCGCGGCCAGGGAATGCTCTGCGACGAGGTGCACTACGGGACCGGGGTTCGGGGCGGATCGCGCCGAACGGCGGCGGAGCGCGGAACGTGGGCGACGGTGTCCACGGAACAAGGAGCCTTCCGGGCGGGATCGACTGCCGTGGAACGCCCGCACGGGCCCCGGTGGGGGCGCTCGCGGCGCCGGGCGGCGGCCTCCGGCTGTGGAACCGGTGCCGCTGACTCCTAGGACCTCAGAATATCGGATGTCCAACTATATGGCCAGGGTTTCTCACCATACGAGACGACCTGTTGTCATCGCTGGTCGGAGCGCGGACGCGACACGCCTCGGGTCCAGGCCGCGACCACACAAAAGCGGAGAAGGGCCGCGAAGGCCGCACAACTCACCGCGCCGTGCGGACCCCGGACAGCACGAGGGGCCGCACCGCACGCGGCGCCCGGGGGCGCCGGATGCGGTGCGGCCCCTGCCGCGACCACCCGGAGGGAACTCCCGGCTAGTCCTCCAGGTCGACCTGGCGGCTGATGTCGGCGTCGATCTCGGCGGAGATCGAGGCGAGGGTCTCGTCGGGCACCGCGGAGTCCACGGTGAGCGCGATCAGCGCCTTGCCGCCCTCCTGGTCCCGGATGACCTGCATGCCCGCGATGTTGACACCGGCGTCGCCCAGCAGGGCGCCGACCGTGCCGACCACGCCGGGGCGGTCCTCGTAGGACAGGAACACCATGTGCTCGGCCAGGCCGATCTCCATGGTGTAGTTGTTGATCTCCACCAGCTTCTCGACCTGGCGGGGACCGGTCAGGGTGCCCGAGGCCGACACGCGGGTACCGTCGGCGAGCACGCCGCGGACCGTGATGAGGTTGCGCCAGTCGGTGTTGTCGTCGCTGGTGACGAGGTTGACCTCGACGCCGCGCTCCTTGGCGAGCAGCGGGGCGTTGACGAAGGTCACGGTGTCCTCGACCACGTCGGCGAACACGCCCTTGAGGGCGGCCAGCTCCAGCACCTTGACGTCGTGCGAGGCGATCTCACCGCGCACCTCGACGTCGATACGGCTGGCGATGGTGCCCGCGAGGGAGGTGAACACGCGGCCGAGCTTCTCGGTCAGCGGCAGACCCGGCTTGACGTCCTCGGCCACGCCGGTGCCCTGCACGTTCACGGCGTCGGGGACGAACTCGCCGGAGAGGGCCAGCTTGACCGAGCGGGCGACCTGGGTGCCCGCCTTCTCCTGGGCCTCGGCGGTGCTGGCGCCCAGGTGGGGGGCCACGACCACGTTCTCGAACTCGAAGAGGGGGCTGTCGGTGCACGGCTCCTTGGCGAAGACGTCGATGCCCGCGCCCGCCACGCGGCCGTCCTTGAGGGCCCGGTAGAGCGCGTCCTCGTCCAGGATGCCGCCGCGCGCGGCGTTGATGACGCGCACGGTGGGCTTGACCTTGCTCAGGGCCTCGTCACCGATCAGGCCCAGCGTGTCCTTGTTCTTGGGCAGGTGGATGGTGATGAAGTCCGAGCGCTCCAGCAGCTCGTCGAGCGTGGTCATCTCCACGCCGATCTGGGCCGCGCGGGCGGGCTGCACGAAGGGGTCGTAGGCGATGACCTGGGTACCGAAGGCCGACAGGCGCTGCGCGACCAGGGCGCCGATGCGGCCGAGGCCGACGATGCCGACGGTCTTCTCGTAGAGCTCGACACCGGTGTACTTGGAGCGCTTCCACTCGCCGTTGACCAGGGCGTTGTGCGCCGGAGCGGTGTTGCGCGCGCTGGCCAGCAGCAGGTTGATGGCCTGCTCGGCGGCGCTGATGATGTTGGAGGTGGGTGCGTTGACCACCAGGACGCCGGCCTTGGTGGCGGCCTCCACGTCCACGTTGTCCAGACCGACACCGGCCCGGGCCACCACCTGGAGACGGGAGGCGGCGGCGATCGCCTCGGCGTCCACCTGCGTCGCGCTGCGCACGATGAGGGCGTCGACGTCGGCGAGGGCGGGCAGGAGCTGGGACCGGTCGGCGCCGTCGACGTGGCGTACCTCGAAGTCCTCCTCGAGCAGCGCGATTCCGGCGGGCGAGAGCTTTTCCGCTACGAGTACGGCGGGTTTGGGCACAACGGTTCCTTTTCGGGTGGTGCGGCCCGACCGCGCAGGTGGTGGGCGCTGCCCGGATCGGGGGTGACGGCTGGTCGGAAGTCTACCGGCGAGGTAGGGAAGCCCGACGGGGACGGGTGGCCAAGGGCCGCCCGTCCCCGTGGTTCACCGGGTCCCGAGCACGGGGCGAAGCGGAGCGGAGCCCCAAAAAGGCACTGCCTAGGCCTTGAGCCAGCTCATCAGCGGGCGCAGCTCCGCGCCCACCTTCTCGATCTGCTCGTTCTGCTCGGCCTCGCGGCGCTTGGTGAAGGTCGGCTGCCCGGCGTCGAACTCCTCCATGAGCTCCTTGGCGTAGGAGCCGTCCTGGATCTCGCCGAGGATCTTGCGCATCTCCTGGCGGGTCTGCTCGGTGATCAGGCGCGGGCCGCGGGTGTAGCCGCCGTACTCGGCGTTGTCCGAGACCGACCAGTTCATCTTGGAGATGCCGCCCTCGTACATGAGGTCCACGATGAGCTTGAGCTCGTGCAGGCACTCGAAGTAGGCGATCTCCGGCTGGTAGCCCGCCTCGACCAGGGTGGCGAAACCGGCCTTGACCAGCTCCTCGGTGCCGCCGCAGAGCACGGCCTGCTCACCGAACAGGTCGGTCTCGGTCTCCTCGGTGAACGTGGTCTTGATGACGCCGGCCTTGGTGCCGCCGATGCCCTTGGCCCAGGACAGCGCCAGGTCCCAGGCCTGCCCGCTGGCGTCCTTCTCGACCGCGACCAGGCAGGGCACGCCGCGCCCGGCCTCGTACTGGCGGCGGACCAGGTGGCCCGGGCCCTTGGGGGCGACCATGGCCACGTCCACGCCCTCGGGCGGGGTGATGAGGCCGTAGCGGATGCTGAAGCCGTGGCCGAAGAAGAGGGCGTTGCCCGCCTCCAGGTTCGGCGCGATCTCGGCCGCGTACAGGTCCCGGTGGATGTGGTCGGGGACCAGGATCATGATGACGTCGGCCTCGCGGGTGGCCTCCGCGGGGGTGAGGACGCGCAGGCCCTCCTCCTCGGCCTTGGCCCGGCTCTTGGACCCCTCGGCGAGGCCGATCCGCACGTCCACGCCCGAGTCGCGCAGCGACAGCGCGTGCGCGTGGCCCTGGCTGCCGTAGCCGATCACGGCGACCTTCTTGCTCTGGATGAGCGAGAGGTCCGCGGCGTCGTCGTAGTACATCTGTGCTGCCACTTGGGGTTGCTCCTTGTTTCTCAGTTTCGTGTGGGACGCGGTGGGGTCCGTGTGCGCCCGGGCCCCGGGTCCACCAGCGGGAGCGGTGAACCGAAGGTCACCGCTACGCGCTGCGCTCGACCGTGCGGAGGGATCGGTCGGTGATCGACCGGGGTCCGCGTCCCAGGGCGACCAGCCCTGATTTGACGAGTTCCCGGATGCCGAACGGCTCCAGGTTCCTGACCAGGGCATCGAGCTTCTCGGGGTCGCCGGTGGCCTCGATGACGACGACGTCCGGGCTGACGTCCACGACGTGCGCGCGGAACAGCTCGGCCGTCTGTAGCACGTGGGTGCGGCTGGACGCGTCGGCCTTGACCTTGACGAGCAGGAGCTCGCGCCGGACCGACGCGGTGGTGTCCATCTCCACGATCTTGACGACGTTGACCAGCTTGTTGAGCTGTTTGGTCACCTGCTCCAAGGGGTGGAGGTCGCAGTTGACCACGATTGTCATCCGGGACAGTCCTGGGTACTCGGTGTTGCTCACACTGAGCGAGTCGATGTTGAAGCCTCGACGGGAGAAGAGGGCGGAGGCACGGGCGAGGATACCCGGGGTGTCCTCCACCAGAACGGAAAGCGTGTGACTGCTCATGGTGGCTTCGCCTGTTCCTCTTAGTCCTCGTGTTCCCAGTTCGGCGCCATGTCGCGCGCGTACTGGATGTTGTCGTTGCTGACGCCGGGGCCGACCATCGGCCAGACCATGGCGTCGTGGTTGACGGTGAAGTCCACGACGACGGGGGCGTCGTCGATCGCCATGGCCTTCTCGATGGTGGCGTCGATGTCCTCGGCTCGCTCGCAGCGCAGGCCGACACAACCGTACGCCTCCGCGAGGCGGACGAAGTCGGGGATGCGGACCTTCTCGTCGCGCGGGGAGGTCTGGAGGTCGGTGTTGGAGTAGCGGCCCTCGTAGAACAGGGTCTGCCACTGGCGGACCATGCCCAGGTTGCCGTTGTTGACCACGGCGACCTTGACCGGGATGCCCTCGATCGCGCAGGTGGCCAGTTCCTGGTTGGTCATCTGGAAGCAGCCGTCGCCGTCGACCGACCACACGGTCCGGTCGGGGTCGCCGACCTTGGCGCCGAGCGCGGCGGGGACGGAGAAGCCCATGGTGCCCAGGCCGCCGGAGTTGACGAAGGAGCCGGGGCGCTCGTAGTCGATGAACTGGGCGGCCCACATCTGGTGCTGGCCCACGCCCGCGACGTAGGTGGCCTCCGGGCCGACGACCTTGCCCAGGCGCTCGATGACGGCCTGCGGGGACAGGCTGCCGTCCTCGGGCGCCTCGTAACCCTTGGGGTAGGTGTTGCGCAGGCGGTTGAGCTGCTGCCACCAGGCCTCGTAGTCGCCCTGGCGGCCCTTCTCCTGGTCGGCGCGCACGGCCACGACCAGGTCGGCGAGGACCTCACGGCAGTCGCCGACGATGGGCACGTCGGCGTGGCGGTTCTTGGAGATCTCGGCCGGGTCGATGTCGGCGTGGACGATCTTGGCGTCGGGGGCGAAGCTGTCCAGACGTCCGGTGACGCGGTCGTCGAAGCGCGCGCCCAGGGCGACGATGAGGTCGGCCTTCTGGAGGGCGCCGACGGCGGCCACGTCGCCGTGCATTCCGGGCATCCCCACCGACTGCGGGTGGCTGTCGGGGAAGACGCCGCGGGCCATCAGGGTGGAGACGACGGGGGCGCCGGTGAGCTCGGCCAGGACGCGCAGCTCGGAGGAGGCGCCGGCGCGCAGGACGCCGCCGCCGACGTAGAACACCGGGCGCCGGGCCTCGGCGATCATGCGGGCGGCCTCGCGGACCTGCTTGCCGTGCGGCTTGGTGACCGGGCGGTAGCCGGGCAGGTCGAGGCGCTCGGGCCAGACGAACTCGGCAGAGTTCTGCAGGGCGTCCTTGGAGATGTCGACCAGGACGGGGCCGGGGCGTCCGCTGGAGGCGATGTGGAAGGCCTCGGCGACGATCCGCGGGATCTCGCGCACGTCCTTGACCAGGAAGTTGTGCTTGGTGATCGGCATGGTGATGCCGCAGATGTCGGCTTCCTGGAAGGCGTCGGTGCCGATCATCGGGGAGGCGACCTGGCCGGTGATGGCGACCATCGGAACCGAGTCCATGTGCGCGTCGGCGAGCGGGGTGACCAGGTTGGTGGCGCCGGGCCCGCTGGTGGCCATGCACACCCCCGGACGGCCGGTGGCGTAGGCGTAGCCCTCGGCGGCGTGACCGGCCCCCTGCTCGTGGCGCATGAGGATGTGGCGCACCTTGGCCGAGTCGTAGAGCGGGTCGTAGGCCGGGAGGATGGCGCCGCCGGGAATCCCGAAGACAGTGTCAACGCCGACCTGTTCCAGCGACCTGATCAGCGATTGGGCGCCGGTCATCTGCTCGGTCATCTCAAGATCCTTCAGCGAGGGTCAGAGCGGCACGGGGGCTCTGGCCTGGTGGGTCTGACTCTGGGCCTGGCAATAAAAAAACCCCCACCGCCGACGGCGGTTGAGGGGTGGCGCGCAGCAGAGGAAACTCAGCGGGCTGCGCGCCGACCAAGTACGAGAATCAGGGAGTTGCTCTGCATGCTGACCACATTGGCCGACGGAGAGGGCACCCGTCAACCAGAACGACATATTGTCTCATATATTGAGACGTCAATGTCAGCATGCGGCCTCACCCGATGACGTGACAACCCCTACGAACTGGGCGAATGCCGACAAGTCACCCCGGTTTCGTGTGACGCACACCGCACGGGCGGCGGCCGGGGTTCGTGGAGCGGAACGGAGCGCGCGGTCAGCGCGCGTCCGTCCCCGCCCGTTCGGAGGAGGAGGTCCTCCGCGCTGCCGTCCTCCGCCGCCCGGCGGACCCCCCGGTCCAGCTCGTCGGGGTCCGAGGACGCGTTGATCCGCTCGCGTACCTGGTTCGGCACCGCGATCCCCCGGGCGTCCAGCACACCCGGGATCGCCTCGATCCGGCCCTCGATCCGCCCTCCGGGAAGGGCGGCCGACCGGTCCGGCCCGGAACCCGCGGCCGCGCGGCCATGGTCTCCTCCGGGGAGCCCGGGGCGGTCGCGGGCGGGACCGCGGTCAGCGTTCCGTCCGGTCAGAGGCTGACCCCGGCCTCGCCGCCGACGAGCGACTCCACGCCGCTCGCGGGCATGGGCCGGGCCACCAGGAACCCCTGGCCGTGGTCGCAGCCCATGGCGCGCAGCTGCTCCAGCTGCTCGGAGCGCTCGATGCCCTCGGCCACGACCTGCACGCCCAGGTCGCGCCCCAGCTGGATGATCGTGTGCGTGAGCAGTGTGACCGTGTCGTCGCGGCCCAGGTCGGCCACGAACGACGGGTCGATCTTGATCGCGTCCACGCTCAGCCTGCGCAGGTGCGCCAGGGACGCGTAGCCCATCCCGTAGTCGTCGATGGCCAGCCGCACGCCCAGCTCGCGCAGCTCACCCAGGCGCTGCACGGCCTCCCCGCCGTCGTCGAGCAGGACCTCCTCGTCCACCTCCAGGGTCAGCACCTCGGCCGGAAGCCCGGACTCGGCGAGGATCCCCGCCACCGACTCCACGAAGCGCGGCGACAGCACCTGCTTGACCGACAGGTTCACCGACAGGCCGATGTCCCAGTCCGAGAGCCGCCACACCGCGACCTTCTCGCAGGCCTCGCGCAGGATCCGCTCACCCAGCGGCACGATCAGGCCCGACTCCTCGGCCGCGCCGATGAAGTCCTCGGGGCCGACCCTCTCGCCGTCGCGGTCCCAGCGCACCAGCGCCTCCACCGAGGTCACCTGGGAGCTGCCCAGGTCCACGACGGGCTGGTACTCCAGGAAGAACTCGTCCTTGGCCAGCGCCTCGCGCAGGCGGATCTGGAGTTCCAGGCGCGAGACCACCGTGTCGTGCATGTGCGCGGCGTACACCTCCACGTGGCCCGACCCCCGCTCCTTGGCGCGGGTCATGGCCACGTCGGCGTTGCGCAGCAGCTCGCCGCTGTCGGTGACCTGTTCGGCGAAGGCCACGCCGATGCTGGCGGTCAGCATGATGTCCCGATCGGCGACCGGGAACGGCTCCGAGGCGATCACCCTCCCCAGGCGCTCGGCCAGGTCCACCACCCGCTGGACCCGGGGCACGTTCTCGACCAGCACCGCGAACTCGTCGCCGCCCCAGCGCGCCAGGGTCGCGTCGGAGTCCAGCTCGCCGCGCAGCCTGCGGGCCGCCTGGCCGAGCAGGTGGTCGCCGCGCACGTGCCCGGCGGAGTCGTTGACCGCCGTGAACCCGTCCAGGTCCAGGAAGATCACCGCGACCTCGCCCGCGGGCTCCTCGTTGATCACCCGGTGCGCCAGGACGTCGCTGGCCCGCTCCTCCAGGTAGGCGCGGTTGGGCAGGCCGGTCACACCGTCGTGGAACGTCAGGTGCTCCACCTCGTCCTGGAGCGCCACCTGCGCGCTGATGTCGCGGGTGGTCACCAGCAGCCGGTCGGGCTCACCCGGCTGCTCGTACAGGGACATGGTGGACTCGGTGTGCCGCCAGGTCCCGTCGGCCGCCCGCACCCGCAGCCGCATGTGCACCCCCTGCGCGCCGCGCTCGGAGAACAGGTCGGTGACGGCCTTGGTGCGCCCCAGGTCCTCAGGGTGGATGAGCGCGGTGACGGGGGCGGCGAGCACGTCGTCGAGACGGTAGCCGAAGGCCTCGGCCGTGCCCGGGCTGACGTAGTTCACGCCGCCGTCGCGGTCCAGCACGAGGATGACGTCGCCGCTGTTGCGCGCCAGCTCGTGGAAGTGGACCTCGCGGTTGCGCACCATCCGGGAGAGCGTGGCGTTCTCCTCCAGCATGCCCACCATGCGCACCAGGAGCACCACCACCGCGGTGCCCGCGGCGAGCGGCAGCACCGGCGCCACCCCGACCAGGCGGACCCCCGCCACGGTCAGCACCACGGCGGCCACGAACACGGCGCCGATCGCGGCGAGTTCGGGCGCGAACCGGTAGAGCCCCCGGCCGGTGATCCGGCGCGGGTCGGTGCCGGGCCGGTGCTCCACGAGCCACGGCAGGGCCCCCAGCAGGGCGAAGCCCAGGAACCTGACCGGGTGTTCGACCCCGCCGAGGAAGGGCGGGCCGGTCAGGCGGGTGAGCGCGCCGAGGATGTCCGCCCCGGCGATGACGATGAGGGCGCCGATGGCCACCAGCACCGCGCGCCGCGTGCTGTGCGGCGACATGAAGACCAGCGGCACGAGCAGGCACAGCACGACGATGTCGGCGACCGGGTAGACCAGGGCGAAGCCGAGGAACCCGGCGCCCTCCCCGAGTTCCTGGTAGAGCGGGGAGAACAGCAGCAGCCAGACCACGGAGAAGACCGCGGCGGCGCACACGTAGCTGTCGGTGACGTGGCGCACGGCGGTCCGCAGGCCGCCCGGCCACGGCGCGAACTTGGTGAAGCCGATCACGAAGAGTGGCAGGGCCGCGAGGGCGAAGAGGTCACCCAGAGTGAGCGACAGTGCCGTGGCGGAGCTGAACAGGCGGATCAGACCGTGAGTGACGCCACCCGCGCACCAGGCGAGCGCGGCGAAGCCGAGGTGGCGCAGGGCGGAGGGTCCGTCCGCGCCGTCGGCGTGGGCGTCCCGGTCGGCGCCGGTGGCCGCCCAGCGGCGCGAGGCGTAGAGCAGCGACAGTCCGGCGGCCCCGGCCGCCACGGACGTGGGCCACTCGCCGAGCGCGGCGGTCACGCTGTCCTGCGCCGAGGGGACGAGGGTCCCCACCAGGTAGAGCAGGAACAGCGCCACCAGGGCCACGATCCACAGGCGGCGTGCCCGGGTTCCCATCACCGACCTCCCAGTGGGCGCGTCACGGTCGACGCGGCGTCCTGCCGCGGTCACGCTCTCTCCTCGGACATGGAGCACCCACCTCGCGTCGTTCGAGTCCGGGCGCGGCACAGCACCCGGCACCGCGTCTGCCGCCCAGGATCTCGCGGGACTGGGACGGGCCCGGTGGCGGAACGGCCCGGGGGACCGTACACGTCCCCGTGCGTCGCAACCCTACGCAACCAAGGTCACACAGCGATTGAGGACCGGATGAGAGATGACGACGGAACCATCACCCACAGTGATGTCCGACTCCCGCCCCTCCGGTACCCGCCCCGGCGCGTCGCGGCCCCGCGGGGCACCCGTCCCCGTTCTCCGGGCACGGCGCGGTTCCCGGAAGCGGGTCCCGGGCCCCTCCCGCCCACCCGGCAGCCCACGGCCCATGCAGGGTGCCACCCGGTACCGACAGAACGGGACGAACCGGGTGACAGACAGTACGGCCTCCCCGGAACGGCCGTCCGCCGCGGGGGACGGACGAAGGGCACCGGGCACACGGGCCCGGTGCCGCACGGAGGCCGCCGTAACGGATCAGCTCGCGCCGAGTTTGGCCAGGATGAGCTCGCGGGCGCGTCCCGCGTCGGCCTGGCCCCGGGTCGCCTTCATCACGGCGCCCACCAGGGCTCCGGCCGCGGCGACCTTGCCGCCGCGCACCTTGTCGGCCGCGTCGGGGTTGGCGGCGATGGCCTCGTCCACGGCCGCGCCGAGGGCGCCGTCGTCGCTGACCACCTTGAGGCCGCGGGCCTCGACCACGGCGTCGGGCTCGCCCTCACCGGCCAGCACGCCCTCCACCACCTGGCGGGCGAGCTTGTTGGTGAGCGTGCCCTCGGCGACCAGGGCGATGACGCGCGCGACCTGCGCCGGGGTGATGGGCAGGGCGGCCAGCTCCACCTCCTGCTCGGTGGCGCGGCGCGACAGCTCGTTGAGCCACAGCTTGCGGGCCTCGGCCGACGGGGCGCCCTCGGCCACGGTCGCCGCGACCAGGTCGATGGCGCCGGCGTTGACCAGGTCGCGCAGTTCGGTGTCGGTGAGGTCCCACTCGGCGCGGATCCGGGCGCGCTTGGCGGCGGGCAGCTCCGGCAGGGTGGCGCGCAGCTCCTCCACCCACTCCTCGGAGGGCGCGACGGGCACCAGGTCGGGGTCGGGGAAGTAGCGGTAGTCCTGCGCCTCTTCCTTGGAGCGGCCGGAGATGCTGCGGCCGGTGTTCTCCTGGAAGTGGCGGGTCTCCTGCACGACCTTCTGCCCGGCGTCGAGCACACCCGCCTGGCGCTCGATCTCCGAGCGCACGGCCCGCTCGACCGAGCGCAGCGAGTTGACGTTCTTGGTCTCGCTGCGGGTGCCCCACTCCGAGGCCCCGCGCGGGTTGATGGAGACGTTGACGTCGCAGCGCATGGAGCCCTCCTCCATGCGCACGTCGGAGATGCCCAGAGAGCGGACCAGGTCGCGCAGCTCGGCGGCGTAGGCGCGGGCCACCAGGGGCGCCAGGTCGCCGGTGCCGGTGACGGGCCTGGTCACGATCTCCAGCAGCGGGATGCCCGCGCGGTTGTAGTCGACGATGGAGTAGTCGGCGCCGTGGATGCGGCCGGTGGCCCCGCCCACGTGGGAGGTCTTGCCGGTGTCCTCCTCCATGTGGACCCGCTCGATGTCCACGCGGAACACGCGGGGGCCGTCGGGGGTGTCGACGGTGACGTCGAGGTGGCCGTCGACGCAGATCGGCTCGTCGTACTGGGAGATCTGGTAGTTCTTCGGCATGTCCGGATAGAAGTAGTTCTTCCGGGCGAACCTGCCCCAGGGGGCGATGGAGCAGTTCAGCGCCAGGCCCAGCCGGATGGCGCCCTCGACCGCCTTCTCGTTGACGACCGGCAGGGAGCCGGGCAGCGCCAGGCAGACCGGGCACACCTGCGTGTTGGGGTCGGCGCCGAACGCGGTGGGGCAGGAGCAGAACATCTTGGAGGCGGTGCCCAGCTCGATGTGGGTCTCCAGGCCGAGCACGGGCTCGTACCTGGCCAGTGCCTGCTCGTAGGCCACCGGCGCAGGACCGCTGTTCGTGGCAGAACTGGGACGTACCGCGTGGGCCATCGCCGCAAACCCGCTTCCGTAGACGACATACCTTCCAGCTCAGCCTACCGAGCGCGCGGGAGTGGGGTGCCCGACAGCGGAGTCACGGCCGGGTCACCGGACATCACGGCCAGTACACGATTGGGACGCTGTCAGGGGAATGTCCGCTGCCACCGGGTGCCGGACCGTTAGTCTGGGTGGCCCAGGAAGACGATTTCGCCGGCGGCCCCGCACTGCGGCCGCCGCCTTCTCACGGGAGCGCACGAGCATGTCCGGCATCCTGCGTCGGTACGCCGCGCTGCTTTCCACCTCGGCCCTGATCGGCACCCTGCTGGGCGCCCCGGCGGCCAGCGCCGACGACTTCTCACGTGTGGACCGCGACCCCGTCGAGGGCGCGCCGCTCGTGCTCACCGACGGCCGGGAGGCCGACACGGCGCTGTTCAGCCTGCGCGTGGCCGAACACGCCTCGGTCCGGGCCTACACGGTGACCGCGGACGAGGAGGTCCACCCGTACGCGGCCTACGTGGAGTCAGCGTGGTCGGACGTTCCGGAGTGGACCGAAACCCCGCAGGAAACGGATCCCGCCGACCGGGCGGACTGGATCGTCTCCCATTCCTATCCGACGGTCGGCCTGGAGTCCCTGCTGGAGGGGAGCGACCTGCCCCGGTTGGACGAGGCACGGGCGATCGCGGGCACCCAGGCCGCCCTGTGGCACGTGCTGGAGGGGGTGCGGCCGGACCCCGACGCCAACGACCCGGGCGTCATGGCGCTGTACGACCACCTGGTGGAGGGAAGCGCGTCCGCGCCGGACAACACCGTCTCCCGGTCCCTGGCGGTGTCGCCGTCCCACGTGGAGGCGGTCGCCCCCGAGGAGCCGCTGGGGCCGTTGACCGTGCACAGCTCCGGAGCGGAGCCGGTGTCGGTGTCGGTGCGCGGCGCCCCGGCGTCGTGGCTGGTCGACGCGGACGGGCAGCAGATCACGCAGATGGGCGACGGCGAGCGGGTCTTCCTGGACGTGGACCCGTCGGTCCCGGCGGGCGTGGCGACCCTGCACCTGCACGGCCGGGACTTCCCGCTGCCGCAGGGACGCCTGTTCACCGGCAGGGACGGCGTGCGCACCCGGTCCCTGGTGACCGCGGAGGCGGGTTCGGCGACGAGTTCGGCCACCGCGACGTTCACGTGGCACCCGGAGCAGACCGAGGAGCCGGTGGCCGCGGCGAGCCCGGAGCCCGTGCCGGCGGAGGAGCCCCCCGCCACCGAGGAGGCCGTCGAGGAGGAGGTTCCCGCCGAGGAGGTATCTCCCACACCGGAGGACCGAATCCCCGAGGACGATCTGGCCCTCACCGGAACCTGGCTGTCCGGGCTGCTGGTCATCGCGGGGGCCCTGGTGGTATCCGGCCTGATCATCCTGGTCGTGGGACGCAAACGACGCGACTGACCGCGTTGGGGGACGCGGAAGTCCCGCTTTCGTTGCATAGCTTTTGGACATAATGCGGATCTACCTGCGAGGGATTTTTTTCCTGCCCGTATCCGGTCACATTTTCCGCGAACCAGCTTGGAAGTAGCGAAGGGGATCGCTAGTATCAGGCGAGCGTTGGCCCCCACGGCGAGCGCGACCGGCTCCCGCGTCACAGCGAGCCACACCGGAAGATCGCGCCCACCCCACACGGCGCCACGATCCGACCCCGACGTGGTGACCCCCCGGAACGGGTGAACGCAGCAGGCGGCACCGGTTTTTCCCTCCGGCGACCGTCGCACCGTGGCCACCGCCGTCCGCCCCATCGGTTCCCGTCGTCCTTTGGGCGGACATCACTTCCATCCGGTTACCCCTAGAACACACCGGGACACAATTTGAGTATCTCCTCCCTCCCCCGCACCGTCGGCCGTACCGGCCTGGCGGCCACCGCAGCCGCGTTCCTGGCCTTCGGCCTGGCCGCCCCCGCGGCCGCGGACCCCGCGGAGACCTACGATGGTGCCGCCCGCGGGAAGTACATCGGCAACGCCGAGAACGGCGCCGACGTCCGCATGACCGGCGAAACCATCGGCACCCGCCTCTTCAACCTGGAGCTCGAAGACGGCACGGTCCTGACGACCTACTGCATCGACTTCGAGACCCAGATCCGCGGCGGCGCCTTCTACAACGAGGACGACTGGGCCAACTACCCCGGCAAGGGCGAGTTCGCCGCGCCCGCCAAGGTCCACTGGATCCTGCAGAACGCCTACCCGGCTCTGAGCGCCGAGGAGCTGGGCGCGGACGCCGGTGTCGAGGGCCTGAGCCAGCGGGACGCCCTGGGCGCCACCCAGGCCGCGATCTGGCACTTCAGCAACGGCGTGAACCTCGAGGACGAGGGCAACTCCCAGGCCGTCAGGACGGTCTACACCTACCTGGTCGAGAACGCCGAGGAGCTGCCGCAGACCGCCGAGCCCGCCCCGGCCCTGAGCATCACGCCGGGCACGGCCTCCGGCACCGCCGGCGAGACCGTCGGTGAGTTCCTCATCCAGACCAACGCCAGCTCCATCCCGGTGGACCTCCAGGCCCCCGAGGGCGTCCAGCTGGTCGACCTGGAGACCGGCGAGGCCGTCACCGAGGTCGGCAACGGTGACACCGTCGGCTTCGCCGTCCCGGCCGACGCCGAGGCGGGCCAGGCCAGCTTCTCCCTGGAGGCCAGCGCGACCGTCGCGACCGGCCGCCTGTTCAAGGGGGACGAGGCGTCCCAGCCGACCCAGACCCTGATCACCGCCGAGGGCGGCGAGACCAGCGTGTCCGCGTCCGCCTCGGCCGACTGGACCGTGGGCGGCGGCGAGACCCCGCCGGAGTCCCCGGAGCCCAGCGAGCCGGAGTCCCCCGAGCCCAGCGAGCCCGAGAGCCCGGAGCCGACCCCGAGCGACGAGCCCTCCGAGCCCGTCGACAAGCCGTCCGAGCCCGCCGACGACCAGAACGAGCCGACCCTGCCGGTGACCGGTGGCGCGCTCGCTGGCCTGGTCGCCGCCGGTGTGGCCGCCCTGGGCGCCGGTGGTGGCGCCATCTACCTGAGCCGCAAGCGCAAGGCCGCGGGCAGCCAGGACCTGGAGGGCTAACACCCCTCCCGCCGTCCGAGGACGGTGGAGTCTGAGGGCCCGTTTCCGTGGGAGACCACGGAAGCGGGCCCTTCGCGTTGCCCGGCGGGGACAGCGGACGGCCGTGCCCCGGGACGGCCCGGGGAGGGGCCGGGGTACCGAATCCGCCTGTCGCGCGGGTGAGCTCCGGCACGCGCGCAACCCGGGTTGACAACACGAGGGCGCGCAACCTAGGTTGACATCCGTAGTTGCGCAACCTAGGTTGACGCCATGGATGCGGTACAGCTGGCGGCCACCGCCTCGGACACCTCGACCCCCGTGCAGGGGCTGCGCGCCGTCGCCTCCCTGCGCGCGGTGGTCGACTCTCTGGAGCTACGGCAGGTCGAACAGGCGCTGCGGTCGGGCGAGTCATGGAGCTCCATCGCCGCCGCGCTCGGGGTGACCCGTCAGGCCGTCCACAAGAAGTACGGGAAACGGTTGAGCCACATCGAACCATCCAAGAGGGGACAACGATGACGAAACCGTCGGCGAAACGGAGCATCCTCAACAGGGGCTTCGACCGGATCGCGATCTCCGGGGCCGCGAACCGCGAGGCCGCCCGCGCGGGCCACACCGAAGTCGGCTTCGAGCACCTGTTCCTGGGAGTGCTGGTCACCGGCGGACCGGGGGCCCGTCTGCTCATGGACTCCGGGGTGGGCCTGGCCGAGGCGCGCGCGGCGATCGACGGGCTCCTCCGCGAGGACCTCGCCCTGTTGGGCGTCGACGTCGCCGTGCCGGTCCCGTCCGACGAGGAGGAGAGGGGATGGCTCCGGTTCACTCCCCGCCTGGAGGAGATCGAGTACGACGTCCCGCTGGCAGGGGGTGACGCGGCCCTGCTCACGGCCCTGATCGACGACGAGGGCGGCCGGGTGCGGCGGGTCCTGGACCGGCTGGGCGCGGACACCGACCGGATCCGGCGCGACCTCGGCGCGTTGGCGGAGAGTCCGCAGGCCCCGGAGCCGTCCCCGGCGGACGGCGACGCCACCGCCGAACAGCCGCCCGAGGGGTGGGAGTACACGAACTACGACCTCGAGGTGCCCGTGGCGGCCGACCGGGTGTGGGAACTGGTCAGCGACCCGGAGCGCCGGGGCGAGTGGGATCCGGCCTCCGGTTCGTCGCGGCAGCTCGGGGACGGCGTCGTGGAGCTGACCAACAGACTCACGGAGGACGCGGTCAGGGAGTCGATCACGCACAGCGTGCCCGGCCGTGAGGTCACCTGGACGCAGGAGGGCGGCGAACGCGCGCTGCGGATCCTCATCGAACCGCTGGGGGAACGCTCCAGGCTGCGCCTGCGCTGGTCCTGGCGCAACGGCCTGAAGCACCGGGCCGTCGCCAACCGCGTAGTCAAGTGGATCGCCTGGCAGAACGTCCGGGGGCGCGCCCAGTCCATCGCCCAGGCCGCCGCGTCGTAGCGGGCACCGGCGGGTGTGGGTCCGGGGCCCGTGTCGCCAGGACGCGTGCTGCCGGAATCCGTACCGCCGGGGTCCGGGCCCCGCCCAGAGGGAGCACACCGGCCCCAAGGGGTCAGGGCTGCCATACGGGTGCTGGCGGCGCGGACCACCGGGGACGGTGTCCGGGGCCGGGCCGAGGGGACGCAGACCCAGGTGTTCCTCGGGCACGAAGCCCTCGTGGCCTCCGGGAACGAACCCGTCACGTTCTCCCGGAATTCATGTCCTCCACGCAGGAAGCGGACAACCCGGCAGGAGGGCTCGACGTCTTCTCTGTGAACTCCCATCGGACCAACCAGTCCGCCGCCCGGCGTTTTGGCCCCGGTGAAAGACCCGGTTGGCTCCCCTTGAGACCACCCACAGGAAAAGACGTGACGTACGTGTCCCTCCCCCATTCCGTCGGGCGCGCGACTCTCGCCGCCTCCGCCGCCGCGCTCCTCGCCTTCGGGCTCGCCGCTCCGGCCTCCGCCGACCCGGTGGAGACCTACGAGGGCTCCGTCCGCGCCCAGTACCCCGCCACCGCCGCGTCCGGCGTGGACGTTCGGATCAACGGTGAGATGGAGAGCACGAGTCTCTTCGACCTCCGGTTGGAGAACGGCACCGCCCTCACCGCCTACTGCATCGACCTTGAGACCAGGATCAAGGACAACGCCTGGTACCTGGAGGACGACTGGGCGAACTACCCGGGCAGGGGCGACTTCGCGGAGCCGGGCAAGGTGCACTGGATCCTCCAGAACAGCTACCCGACCGTCAGCGCCGCCCAGCTCGCCGAGAACGCGGGACTGAACCGCGGCAACGCCCGCCACTTCGGTGACGAAGAGGCGATCGCCGCCACCCAGGCCGCCATCTGGCACTTCAGCAACGGCGCCGAGGTGACCGCGAACGACCCGAACGGCGTCAGGGCGGTCTATGACTACCTGGTCGGGGAAGCCCAGGACCTCCCTCAGGAGCCCGGTCCGACCCTGAGCATCACCCCGGGCGAGGCCTCCGGCAGCGCGGGCGAGACGATCGGCGAGTTCCTCGTCGAGACCAGCGACGCGGACGGCATCGAGGTCAGCGTCCAGGCCCCCGAGGGTGTCGAGGTCGACCTGGTCAACCTGGAGACCGGCGAGGCCGTCACCACGGTCAACAACGGTGACACCGTCGGCCTGGCCGTTCCGGAGGGCGCGGCGGAGGGCACCGCCTCCTTCTCCCTGGAGACCACGGCCACCGTGCGGTCGGGGCGCCTGTTCAAGGGCGAGGAGGAGTACCAGCCGACCCAGACCCTGATCACCGCCGAGGACAGCGAGGTCACCGTCTCCGCCTCGGCCTCGGTCTCCTGGACCGGCGGCGGCGAGACCCCGCCCCCCACGGAGGAGCCGAGCGAGGAGCCCTCCGAGGAGCCGAGCGAGCCCGAGAGCCCGGAGCCGACCCCGAGCGAGGAGCCCTCCGAGCCCGTCGACAAGCCGTCCGAGCCCGCCGACGACCAGAACGAGCCCAGCCTGCCGGTGACCGGCGGCGCGCTCGTCGGCCTGGTCGCCGCCGGCGTGGCCGCGCTCGGCGCGGGCGGCGGCGCCCTCTACCTGAGCCGCAAGCGCAAGGCCGCGGGCAACCAGGACCTGGAGGGCTAGCCCCTTCCGGCCGCCGTGGAGCGGTCGTGACCGAGGGCCCGTTCCGGAACAGTTCCGGGGCGGGCCCTCGGTTGTGCGCCGTCCCGTACCGCCGGGGCAGCACGAAGCCGGGAGCCCCTGGGGACCCCCCGATATCCACGTTAGAGCCGCGCGCGGACGCCGCACCAGACCCGGTTCGGGCCTGTGGACAGAGCGCCCGCCGTCCCTCGCGGGGACGGCGGGCGCTCGGCGACTCCGCTGCGGCGGCCGGCTCCTAGCGGGCGACCGCGTAGGGGCTGCGGGCCAGCAGGTCGCCGTCGCGCTCGGTCAGCGCGCGCTCGACCGCGGCCGCGACCCGGTAGGTGCGGTCGTCGGCCAGGGGCGGGGCCATGATCTGGAAGCCGACGGGCAGGCCGTCCTCCGGGGCCAGGCCGCACGGCACCGACAGCGACGCGTTCCCGGCCAGGTTGGACGGGATCGTGCACAGGTCGGCCAGGTACATGGCCATCGGGTCCTCGGCGCGCTCGCCGATCGGGAACGCCGTGGTCGGTGTCGTCGGCGAGACCAGCACGTCCACGTTCTCGAACGCGGCGTCGAAGTCGCGCTTGATCAGCGTGCGCACCTGCTGGGCGCTGCCGTAGTAGGCGTCGTAGTAGCCGCTCGACAGGGCGTAGGTGCCCAGCATGATGCGGCGCTTGACCTCGGGGCCGAAGCCCTGGGCCCGGGTCAGCGACATGACCTCCTCGGCGCTGCGCGTGCCGTCGTCGCCCACCCGCAGGCCGTAGCGCATGGCGTCGAAGCGGGCGAGGTTGGACGAGCACTCGCTGGGCGCGATGAGGTAGTACGCCGACAGGGCCGCGTCGAAGCTCGGGCAGGACAGCTCCACGATCTTCGCGCCCAGGGACTCCAGCAGCTCCAGCGTCTCGTGGAAGCGCTGGCGCACGCCCGGCTGGAAGCCGTCGCTGTCCAGCTCGCTGACCACGCCCACGCGCAGGCCCTCGACGTCGCCCAGGCGGGCGGCGTCCACGACCGGCGGCACCGGTGCGTCGATGGAGGTGGAGTCGCGCGGGTCGTGCCCGGAGAAGGCCTCGTGGAGCAGGGCGGCGTCGAGCACGTTGCGCGCGAAGGGGCCCGGGGTGTCCAGGGAGGAGGCGAAGGCGATCATGCCGTAGCGGGAGGAGCCGCCGTAGGTGGGCTTGGCGCCGACCAGGCCGCACACGGCGGCGGGCTGGCGGATGGAGCCGCCGGTGTCAGTGCCGGTGGCCAGGGGCGCCTCGAACGCGGCCACGGCCGCGGAGGAGCCGCCGGAGGAGCCGCCCGGGATGCGGTCGGTGTCCCACGGGTTGCGGGTGACCTTGTAGGCGGAGTTCTCCGTGGAGGAGCCCATGGCGAACTCGTCCATGTTGGTCTTGCCCAGGATGACCAGCCCGGCCTCGCGCAGGCGCGCGGTGACGGTGGCGTCGTAGGGCGGCTGCCAGCCCTCGAGGATCTTCGAGGCGGCGGTGGTGGGCATGTCCTTGGTGGTGAACACGTCCTTGTGGGCGACCGGGACACCGGCGAGCGGGCCCAGTTCCTCACCGGCGGCGCGGCGGGCGTCCACCGCGCGGGCCTGCTCCAGCGCGGTCTCGCGGCGCACGTGCAGGAAGGCGTTGATCTCGCCGTCCACGGACTCGATCCGGTCCAGGTAGGCGGTGGTGGCCTCCTCGGAGGTCACCCGTCCCTCCCGGATGGCCTCGCCGAGTTCGGCGGCGGTCAGGCTGATGACGTCGCTCACCGCTACTCACCCTCCCCGAGGATCCGCGGAACCCGGAAGCGCTGGTCCTCCACCGCCGGGGCACCGGCCAGTGCCTGGTCGTGGGCGAGGCCGGGCCTGGCCTCGTCGGGGCGGTAGACGTTGGTCAGCGGCAGGGCGTGCGAGCTGGGCGGGATGTCGCCCTGGGCGACCTCCTGCACCTTGGCCACGGCGGTCAGGATGTCACCGAGCTGGGCGGCGAGCGTGTCGAGCTCGCTCTCGTCGAGCGCCAGCCGCGACAACCGTGCGAGGTGCGCGACCTCATCGCGGGTGATGGCGGTCATGGAATGCGAACCGTTTCTTCGGCGGAAGGACTATCGGGACCAATCCTATGGCTCCGGGGCCGGTCCCGGCGCCGGTCGGTCCGCGAACGCCGGTCGGCCGACCGGCGCGGGCCCCGGGGTCGGCGCCGGTCGGCGGCTCCCCGGTCAGACGCGGGTGCCGGCCGCGGTCCCGCCGTCGCGGGCGGCGACCCAGTCGGCGACCTCCCCCGCGGTCAACGGCTCGGAGAAGTGGTGGCCCTGGGCGGCGTGGCAGCCGGTGTCGCGGGCGGCGCGGGCGAGTTCGCCGCTCTGGACGCCCTCGGCGGTGGCGCGCATGCCCAGCGCCTTGACCAGGGCGATGGCCGCGCGGACGACGGTGTGGCCGTTGTCGGTCCGGTCCACCAGGCGGGCGGTGAAGGACTCGTGGATCTTGACCTCGTCCAGGGGCAGACCGGCGAGCTGGGCGAGGGTGAAGTGGCCGGTGCCGAAGTCGTCCAGGGACAGGCCGACGCCGAGGTCGCGCAGGCGGCGGACGGCCGCGGTGGCGGCGTCGGTGTCGGTGATCAGCGCGTGCTCGCCGATCTCCAGGACCAGCCGGTCGGCCGGTACTCCGTGCTCGCGCAGCGCGGAGGCGACGGTGGCGGGCAGCGCGGGGT
Organism: Nocardiopsis sp. CNS-639; assembly: GCF_000381685.1. Taxonomy (NCBI): domain Bacteria; kingdom Bacillati; phylum Actinomycetota; class Actinomycetes; order Streptosporangiales; family Nocardiopsidaceae; genus Nocardiopsis; species Nocardiopsis sp. CNS-639. Next base: position 131,342 of record NZ_KB906859.1, on the reverse strand, counting down.
CGAGCAGTTCGCGCACGCCGAGGTTGACGGCGACGGGCAGGTCGAGGCCTTCGGCGTGCCAGCCGGCGGCGCGGGCCAGGGTGATGTCCAGGACCTGGCCGGTGAAGGCTCGCAGCAGGTTGGACTGCTCCACGACCGGCATGAACTCCTCGGGGGTGAGCAGTCCGCGGCTGGGGTGGCGCCAGCGGGCCAGGGCCTCCAGGCCGATGGGGCGTTCGTCGCCCAGGTCGACCTTGGGCTGGTAGTGCATCTCCAGGGCGCCCTCGGACAGGCCGCGGCGCAGTTCGGTGTACAGGCTGAGCCGGGCGGTGGAGTTGCGGTCCTTGCCGGGGTCGTAGGACTCGACGCCGGTGCGGTCGGCCTTGGCGACGTACATGGCCACGTCGGCGCGCTGCATGAGGAGCGCGAAGTCGGGCGCGTCGTGGGGGTGCAGGGCGATGCCGATGCTGGCCTGGAGGTCGAAGTCCATGCCGTCCAGGCGGACCGGTTCGGCGAGGGCGCCGCGCAGCCGGAAGGCCACCTCGCACGCGGAGGCGCTGTCGCGGACCTGGGGCAGCAGGACGGCGAACTCGTCCCCTCCCAGGCGGGAGACGAGGTCTCCGGGTCGGACGCTGTGGGTGAGCCTGCGCGCGACGGTCTGGAGGAGGCGGTCGCCGGTGGGGTGGCCCAGGGTGTCGTTGACCTCCTTGAACCGGTCGAGGTCGAGCAGGAGCAGGCCGACGCTGCCGCCGCGCTGCTGGGCGTGGGCGATCTCCTCGCGGGCCCGGAGGGTGAGGAGCTTGCGGTTGGCCAGGCCGGTGAGCTCGTCGTGGTTGGCCTGGTGGTCGCGTTGGACCGACAGCATGGCGCTCGTGTAGAGCGCGCCGAGCGGGAGCGCGAACAGCGGGACGTAGAGCACCGAGTGGGTCGCGGCCACGACCACGAGCGGGGCCAGGCTGAGCAGGACACTGTTGACGTGCACCTGCTGGGCCAGGCCCTTGGACATGACCTGTCGCAGGGGCACGCGTTCGTGCATGGCCACCGCGCACAGGACCAGGACGCGGTTGACCGCGAAGTAGCCCGCCCCGGCGAGGGCGACGGTCAGGAGTTCGCCCGCGGCGGGCAGCCACGTGCCCTGGACCGCTCCGGGCAGCAGGAGGCGCAGGACGGCGTCGGCGACGCCGAGCGAGAGCGTGTACTGGGCGGCGTTGAAGGCGATGCGGTGGGGGGCGTGGCCGCGCGCGAAGCCGGAGACCGCGGTGGCGGTGACCTGGGCCAGGGCGGCCACGGGCAGGCCGTGCAGGATGACGAGCGCGAGGGAGAAGGGCAGCGAGGTGGGCACTCCGTCACCGGGCGCCTGGCCGGGGAGGGTGAGGGGGCGCAGTTCGCCGAGGACGATCATGCACAGCAGGACCCAGGTGAGCGGTTCGACGGCGAGAGCGCGCAGCTCGTCCGTGCGCAGACCGAGTCCGGAGACGAGGAGCAGGACCGCCCCGGCGGCCGTGGCGCCCAGCATGTACAGCCAGAGCGGTGTCCCGGCCCGGGGACCGATGTCCCTTGTGCTGTTGGGATCCTTCATGCCTGGTCCTTGCGAGGGGGCCGCGGAGTACGGCGGCGCCGGACGGCGCCGCCGCTCCTGCTCGGGGTTCCCGGCACCCGGCCACCCCTCATGGCCGAATTCCGGTTTCGGATACACCCGCATCCTGTGCGTTACTGTCCACCTTACGCGGTTTCGTCACCAACTGTCGCTTGCCGGGAACTATCAGTTAACCAAGGCGGGGCTGCGTGTGGTGAGAGATCCCCGAAAAGGTACGCGGGTCCGATACGGCCGCGGGCCCGGTACGCCCCGGGTTCCGCGGCCGTGGTCGGCGGGTGCGGCCCGTGCCCTCAGGCCTCGCCCCTGACGGCCTCCTCGGCGTCGGCGACGGTTTCGGACGTTCCGGTTTCGGCTGTTCCGGGGACGGCGTCGGTCCCGGTCGCGCCCTCGGTCCCCGTGGCCCCGGCCTCGGCGTCCTCGGTCCCGGGCTCCCGGGGCGCGGGGTTGACCCGCATGGCCTCGGCCGCCTCGGGACCGGCCTCCAGCAGGACGCGGAAGCCCTCCTCGTCCAGGACCGGCACCCCCAGCTTGACGGCCTTGTCGTACTTGGAGCCGGGGTTGTCGCCGACCACCACGAAACCCGTCTTCTTGGACACCGACGCCGTGGCCCGGCCGCCGCGCTCGGCGATCGCCTCCTTGGCCCCGTCCCGGCTGAAGCCCTCCAGGGATCCGGTCACCACCACGGTGACCCCCTCCAGGTGGCGCGGCCTGGAGCCGTCGTCCTCGTCCTCCATGCGCACCCCGGCGTCGGCCCACTTGCGGACGATCTCGGCGTGCCAGTCCACCGAGAACCACTCGCGGATGGAGGCGGCGATGGTCGGGCCGACACCGTCGACCGCCGCCAGCTCCTCCTCGCTGGCCGCGCGGATGGCGTCCATGGAGCGGAAGTGGCGGGCCAGGTCCTCCGCCGCGCGCGGACCCACGTGCCGGATGGACAGCGCCACCAGCACACGCCACAGCGGCTTGGACTTGGCCTCCTCCAGCTGCTCGAAGAGCTTCTCGACCGTCTTCTTGGGCTCGCCCTTCTTGTTGGCGAAGAAGGACACCACCTTGGGCTCGCCGGTCTTGGGGTCGGTCTTGGGCTCGGTGGTGTCGGGGTCGAGCACGTGGGTGCGGATGGGCAGCAGCATGTCGACGGTGAGGTCGAACAGGTCTCCCTCGTCGCGCACCGGCGGCCGGGCGGGCTCCAGCGGCTGGGTGAGGGCGGTGGCGGCCACGTAGCCCAGCGCCTCGATGTCCAGGGCCTTGCGGCTGGCCACGAAGAACAGGCGCTCGCGCAGCTGGCCCGGGCAGGAGCGGGCGTTGGGGCAGCGCAGGTCGACGTCGCCCTCCTTCTGCTGGCCGAGCGTGGTGCCGCACTCGGGGCAGGTCTCGGGCATGGCGAAGGCCCGCTCGGTGCCGTCGCGGCGGTCGAGCACCGGGGCGACGATCTCGGGGATGACGTCGCCCGCCTTGCGCAGCACGACGGTGTCGCCGATGAGCACGCCCTTGCGCTCGACCTCGCGCGCGTTGTGCAGGGTGGCGAACTCGACCTCGGACCCGGCCACGACCACCGGCTCCATGACCCCGTAGGGGGTGACGCGCCCGGTGCGGCCCACGCCCACCTTGATGTCGAGCAGGCGGGTGGTGACCTCCTCGGGCGGGTACTTGTAGGCGATCGCCCAGCGCGGGACGCGGCTGGTGGAGCCCAGGCGCCGCTGGAGGGCGAAGTCGTCGACCTTGATGACGATGCCGTCGATCTCGTAGGCGGGCTCGTGGCGGTGGGCCGCGTAGTGGGCCACGTACTCGCGGACCTCGTCCATGGTGGTGACGACCCGGTAGCGGTCGCTGAGCGGCAGCCCCCACTCCCCCAGCAGCCGGTAGGCCTGCGACTGGCTGGTGAAGGCCACCTCCCCGCCGCCGTCCTTCGCCGGGGAGTAGGCGCCCACACCGTGCACGATCATCGACAGCGGCCGGGTGGCGGTGACGCGGGGGTCCTTCTGGCGCAGCGACCCGGCGGCGGCGTTGCGGGGGTTGGCGAAGGGGGTGTGCTCGCCCGAGGCGGTGATGCGCTCGTTGAGTTTTCCGAAGTCCTCCACCGGCAGGAAGACCTCGCCGCGCACCTCCAGCAGCTCGGGGGCGGGGCGCACGCTCTCGTCCAGGCGCTCGGGGACGACCCCGATGGTACGCACGTTGAGGGTGATGTCCTCGCCGACGCGGCCGTCACCGCGGGTGGCGGCGCGCACGAGGCGGCCCTTCTCGTACACCAGGTCCACGGCCAGGCCGTCGATCTTGAGTTCGCACAGGTAGCCGTTGACGGGCACCTCGGCGCTGGCCCGGTCGGCCCAGGCGTTGAGCTCGTCGACGTCGAAGGCGTTGCCCAGGCTCTCCATCCGCACCAGGTGCTCGACCGCGGCGAAGTCGACGCTGATGGGCGCGCCGACCTTCTGCGTGGGCGAGTCCTGGGTGGCCAGGGCGGGGTAGGAGTCCTCGATGCCGACCAGCTCACGCATGAGGGTGTCGTACTCGGCGTCGGAGATCACCGGTGTGCCCAGGTAGTACCGGTAACTGTGGTCGTCCAGTTCCTGGCACAGCTCGGTGTGCCGGGCGCGAACCTCGTCGGGGATGTCGGTGGTGGTGTCGGGCGCGCTCACTCGGTACCTTTCTCGCTCTCGTGCTCGCCTGCTGCGGGCGCTACCTTCGGGGTTCGTCCCGCAGGACCCGGGCACCGGCTCGGGAGGCGTTCAGGGCCGCCCTCGCGTGGCCGGGTGAGGCGCCCGCCAGCCCGCATGTGGGCGTGGTGACCACCGCGCGGGAGAGCAGGTCGGGGGAGAATCCCAGCCGGTTCCACAACTCGCGAACAGGATCGACAGTAGCGGCGGGGTCGGACATTCGGGCGGTCCGCGCGGGCTCGGCGCCGTCGCTGGAGGGGACCACGCCGAGCAGGAGTCCGGTGCCCGCCTCCACGGCCGTGCCGACCGTCTCGTCGTGGTCGCGGGTGAGGAGGAGGGCGTTGAGGCTCAGAGCGCGGGCGCCGCTGCGGCGCAGCAGGTCGACGGGGACTCCGGGGGCGCAGCAGTGCGCGGCGGGGACGGCCCCGGTGGCGTCGATCGCGGCGAAGAGGACGCGCAGGGTGGCCTCGACGCGCACCCGGTCGACGGCGGGCAGGCGGCCGTAGCCGCTGGCGGTGGGCAGGGCGCCGAGCAGGACGGCGGGCAGGGAGGGCTCGTCGACCTGGACGAGGAGCCGGGCGCCGGGGACCCGCCTGCGGACCTCGCCAAGGTGCGCCAGGACGCCCTCCAGGTGGGACTCGGTCAGGTCGCGGCAGGCCCCCGGGTCGGAGACCAGGCGCTGGCCGTTGCGCAGTTCGACCGACGCGGCCAGGGTCCACGGCCCGGCGACCTGCACCTTGAGGGTGCCGGTGAAGCCGTGGGCGTGCTCGGTGAGGGCGTCGAGGTCGTAGGACATGAGGCTGGCCGCGCGGCCCAGGTCGCGTCCGGGGCTGTCGGCGACCCGCCAGCCGCTGGGCTGGACCTGCACGGGGAAATCCACCAGGAGGCCGCAGGTGCGGCCGACCATGTCGGCGCCGACGCCGCGCGCGGGCAGCTCGGGCAGGTGCGGCAGGTCGGGGAGTTCGCCGAGGACCGTGCGCATCGCCTCGTCGGGGTCCTCGCCCGGCCAGGACCCGACCCCGGTGGAGGACGCCGCGGGCCAGGGGTAGGGGTGCTGTTCGCTCACATCGCCCAAGGTTAGGGCAACGCGCCCCGGTCAGGCGCTACCGTCGGGACGCGTCGGGGCTAACCCGCGGAGGCGCGGTGGGCGTCGGTGGCGTCCTCGGGCGCCTCGAAGGCCTCTTCGGCGGCGCGGGAGCGGCGGGCGCGCAGCACCATCACGGCCACGACGGCCGAGGCCAGTGCGGCCACGCCCAGGGCCGCCCAGGGCGAGTCCAGGAACAGGGAGAACCAGGTGCCCACCAGGCCGCCGATGACCACGCCCCACAGGCCCGCCCAGATCAGCGAGCCGACGAACATGGCGGCGAGGTAGCGCGGGAAGCGCATGCGCATCGCGCCCGCGGCGAGGTTGACGGCGGTCTGCACGCCGACGGTGCAAAAGCTCAGGGTGACCACGGGCGCGCCGTAGCGGTCGATGCGCCGCCGGGCGGCGTCCAGCCGGGGGCCGAGTCTGGCGCCCATACGGCTGCGGGTCACCCCGGCGCCCAGGCCGCGGCCGATCCAGTACGTGGCCTGGGCACGGCACAGGACCACGCCGAGCAGCGTGAAGTAGACGATCCAGAACGGCTGGCCGTCGAGGAAATCGAACTCCGGCATGGGCAGGCCCCCTCACCTCGCCCCGCAACTATGCTATGCCTTACCTAAGTTCGGCAAGGGATCGCGGGCGACGAACCAGGTGGGACAGCCCACTCCGCCGCCGCGCCCCCGGGCGGCACGTCCCCGCGCCCGCCCGGACCGCCGCGCCGGCCTCCCTCAGACCGCGGCGCCGGTTCTGGAGGTGGCGGAGATCGTAGCCGACCCCAGCACCGTGTCGCCCTGGTAGACCACCACGGCCTGCCCGGTGGCCACGCCGGTCGCGGGTTCGGCCAGCCGGACGACCAGCTCGGGGCCGCCGTCGCCCTCGCGCTGCCACACGCTCGCCGGGTAGACCTCGCCGTGGGCGCGCAGCTGCACGTGGCAGTCGGTCGGCTCGGTCAGGGGCTCGCTGCCGCTCCACACCGGGCGCACGCCGGTGATGGCGTCCACCCGCAGGGACGCCCGCGGCCCCACCGTGACGGAGTTGTCGACCGGCTCGATGGAGAGCACGTACCGGGGGTGGGCGGCGCCGCCCAGACCCAGGCCCTTGCGCTGGCCCACGGTGAAGGTGTGCGAGCCGTTGTGCGTGCCCACCACCGTGCCGTCCTCGTCCCGGATCGGCCCCGGCCGCTCGCCGATGCGCCGGTTGAGGAAGCCCGCCGTGTCACCGTCGGCGATGAAGCAGATGTCGTGGCTGTCGGGCTTGTCCGCCACCGACAGGCCGCGCCGCTCGGCCTCCGCGCGCACCTCGTCCTTGGTGCAGTCCCCCAGCGGGAACACCGCGCGCTCCAGCTGCTCGGCGTTGAGCACGCCCAGCACGTAGGACTGGTCCTTGGCCGCGTCCACGCTGCGCACCAGGCGCCCGTCGACCTTGCGGACGTGGTGTCCGGTGGCCACGGCGTCGAAGCCCAGGGCGACGGCCCGGTCCAGCACCGCCTCGAACTTGATCTTCTCGTTGCAGCGCAGACAGGGGTTGGGGGTGTTGCCCGCCTCGTACTCGGCCACGAAGTCCTGTACGACCTCGCGGTCGAACTCCTCCGACATGTCCCAGACGTAGAAGGGGATGCCGATGACGTCGGCGGCCCGCCGCGCGTCGTGGGAGTCCTCCACGGTGCAGCAGCCGCGAGCGCCCGTGCGGTAGGACTGCGGGTTCTTGGAGAGCGCCAGGTGGACACCGGTGACGTCGTGGCCCGCCTCGGCCACACGGGCCGCGGCGACCGCGGAGTCGACCCCGCCCGACATGGCGGCGAGTACACGCAAAGTCATAGTGGGTCCAGGGTATGCGCTCGTGGAGAGGATGGAATCCCCGCCTGGGGGGACGGGAACCTCCGACCGGGGGTCGACGGCGGCGCCCGGCAGGGAACCAGGCCGCGGCCACGGGAGGGCGAACCGTCCGCCGGGCGGCCCCCGGACGCGACGGCGAGTGTGGTCGTCCGCTTCTGCGAAAATCGGGGCATGGCTCTGTTCCGTCGTCGCCGCTCCACCGACTCCGCCTCCTCAGTCACCGCCTTCTGGGACGCCTGGCCCGCCGAACGCGAGGCCCTGGCCAGCGCGGTCGAGTCGGACCAGCCCGTGCCCGCCGAGGTGTCCGAGCGCGTCACCGCGCTGGTCCGCTCCATCCACCCGGACATGGAGTGGGAGGTGGGCCGCGCCCCGAAGCCGAGCGGCGGCCTGGAGGACCTCGACCTGTCGACCGACGTCGACCCGGGCAAGCTCCTGGAGCAGCTGGCCGCCCTGGACGACCCCTCCCGGCTGACCGATGGCCCCGCCTACGCCCTGACGCTGCGCCCCGGCGGCTCGGAGGAGGCGCGCATCCTGTCCGAGCGCTGGGCGCGCTCGGCCCCCGAGGACTCCCGGTGGCTGTTCCGGCCGGTGCGGCCCGCCGACCACGACCAGCTGTCCTCCACCGTCAACCTGGACGACCACGAGCTCGACCTGTCGCACGTGTCGGTGTCCATGCGGGTCGACCACGCGACCGGCAAGGTCGAGGTGGGCGTGTACCACCCCGACAACATGTTCCTGCCCGAGAGCACGCGCGCCGCCGTGGCCGAGCACGTCACCCTGCTGGCGCTGGGCGAGGACGACCGGGTGCGGTGGATCGGTGAGACGGCGCCGCTGGACGAGCCGCCGCTGGACCCGCTGCCGCCCACGTCGATGCCCGCCGTGGTGCGGCAGATGGCGGACATGCTCGGCGGGTCGGGCGGCTGGGCGACGCTGCACGGGCGCATCCCCCTCCAGGGCGCGGTGGAGATCCTGCTCCGCCACCCGCTGACCCGTCGCGACTTCCCGGCGTTCACCCTGTTCGTGCAGGTGATCGTGCCGTACACGCACACGGACGAGGACAAGCTGCCCACCGGCGCCTCCGCCTCGGCGCTGGACGACCTGGAGGCCCGGATCTCGGGTGTGCTGGGGGACAACGGCGCGCTGTTCATGCGCCAGACCGTGGGCGGCAGGCGTGACTACCGCTACTACCTGGACCCGGACTCGGGCGTGCTGCCCGAGTTCGAGGCCGTGCTGACGGACTGGTCCGAGGGGGAGGTCAAGCTGCGCAGCCAGCTCGACCCGTCCTGGGCGCAGTTCAACGCCGCGCGCAGGCCGTTCCGCCGCCAGTTGGGCGAGTAGGGCGCGGCGGCGGGGAAGCGGCCGGGACGGCTGTTCACCGCCGCGGGGGAAACGGATCACCGATTCTTGGTCCGCCGCCGACTCCGGGGGCGTCAGGGTCAACCCGAAATCCCACCTTGCACATCTGGCCCCCAAGTCACAACAGGCGTAACGTGTCATTTCCGCCAGGAGGATGATGCGGCCTTGGACGGTGTGCAGCCACGAGCACCATCGGGTCGGCCTCGGGTCGCCGCGGTCGGCGCGATCCTCGCCCTGTGCCTGGTGGGGGCTCCGCTGATGTCCCTGTTCCCCGTGGGGATCTGGGACACCGCCCGCGCCCTGACGATGAGCGGCGCGGGCCAGGGGGCGCTGCTGCTCGCGCCGGTGGTCGCCGGGGTCGTCCTGCTCATGTTCTGGCTGGCGTCCCAGTGGCTGGAGAGGTCCGGCGTGAACCACCCCTTCGCGTCGGCCGCGCTCGTGACGGCCACCGCCATGGTCACACCCGTGGTCGTCGCGTTCCTGGCCCCGGAGGCCATGCCGCTGCCCTGGGGGACGGCCGCCAACACCGCCTTCCTGACCGGGACCGTCGCGACGCTGGGCATGGGCGCGGCGGTGCTGGTGGACCGGCCCTCCGACCGCTGGCGGCCGGGGGTGCTGCCCGCCGTGGCGGTGGTCGCCGCCCTGCTCGCGGCACTGCCCGCCGTGGAGGACGCGGTGCTCGCGCGGGCGGCCGACGAGCGTTCGCGCGCGCAGATCATGTCCTTCGAGCGGACCATCGCGGTGCTGGACCACCCGGGCTGGTCGCTGGCCCAGGTGCACGAGGTGGAGGACGGTCTGCGCCTGACCTACCGCGACGGGAACGGGGCGCCGTTGCACGTGCTGACGTGGGACGGCACGCGTTCGGCCGACGCCGGGTTGGACGCGGGCTGCGGTTTCCCCGGCACGTGGTGCCGCGACCTGGGGGAGGCGGTGGTCGTGCACCACGCCGACGGCCACCCGAGCGAGCTGCGCACGCACCTCGACGACGGCACGGTGGCGAGCCTGCTCCCGGAGCCGGGCACGCCCACCGACCTGCTCGGGGTGTCCCGGGCGCTGCGTCCCGAGGAGCCCGGTGAGCGCCGCGACCTCGTGGAGGCCGTCACCGCGTGAGGCGGCGCGGGCCCGCCCCCGCCCTGCCCGGTCCGGCCGACCGCTCCCCGAGCGTCCCGGCTACTCCGCCGCCGCGGTGTAGTACTCCAGTTCGCCGTCTCCGTAGTCCTCGGGTTCCCGCGGGTCGGACAGGTCGACCTCGACCCCGCTCCCGGCGAACGCGGCGCCCACGCGCTCCACCGCCTCCTGGTCCAGGTAGTGGTGGTGCAGATCCAGCCTGCGCAGACCGGCGAAGGCGTCGGCCCGTTCGACGAGCGCCCGGGCTCCCCGGTCGGTGAGGACACCCAACGACAGGTCCAGGACCTCCAGACGACCGACCACGGGCGCGTCGGCCAGCACCGGGATCCACGCGTCCACGTCCTCGGCGTTGCGCACGCCCAGGTACCGCAGACCGGGGAACGCCCCACCCGAGAGCACCGGTTCCAGGTCCCGGGGCGAGACGTCGCGGCCGTAGTCCTCCACGCCCAGCCACAGCTCCAGGTACTCCAGCGCGGGCAGCCTGGAGGACGCGACCTCGCGCACGACCCGGCCCGGCAGGCCGCCGCTCTCCAGGGTGAGGGAGCGCAGGCCGGTGTGGGAGGGCACGTGCAGACTGAGGCCGCTCCCGCCCAGGACGCTGTCGGCGCCCCGTGTGGCCAGCCGTTCCAGGCGGGGGAAGGCGGCCAGCAGCGGTGCCATGTCCCCCTGGTTGATCCAGGAGAGCTCGCACTCGTCGGCGGTGATGTCGCCGACGAAAACCGAGCGCAGGTTCGGCAGCGCGTCGGCGTGCTCGGCCAGCAGCTCCACGGCCTCGTCGGGACCGCACTGGCCGGGGCTGACCCAGTCACCGAGGACCAGCGCCGTCACGCGTTCGGTGTCCACCTCGGACATGAAGAGGGAGAAGTACTGGTCGTAGTCGTCCTCGGGACGCCTGCCGTCGCTTCCGCTGGTCCGCAGCCGCCAGGCCGTGGACGCGGGGTCGCGCGGGTCCCCTCCGCGCCTTCGGACCTGTTCGAGCCGCTCCTCCCGAGTGCCCTCGGCGGGGAACTCGACCACGGGCAGGCCTGCGAACTCGGTGAGATCGGCCATGGGGGCTCTCTTTCCGGGGAGGTGGAGGTGGTTTCCCATACCTAGCAGCCCGGGAGGACAGCCCGGCACGCCCGGAGCCGCCACCTGGGCCGGGTTCCGCCCATCTGCTCGCGCCGCCCCTCGCACCGCCGCACCGTGCGGGTACCGCCCGACCGCCCGCACCCCGCCGTCCCGGGTTCCGCTCCGCCGCGCGGGACCGCCCCCGAACACCCCTCAGGAGCCGCCGGGCGAGTCCGGGAGCGCGGACCGGCCGGCGTCCCCGTACAGGCGCCGGGCCAGGTTCCTCATGGACCGGCGCATCCCCGGCGGGTCCTGCTCGTCCGAGCCCACCGACGCCAGGTGGGAGGAGAACGAGCCGAAGAGGTGGTCGCCGTCGCGGATCCCCTCGGGCAGCTCGGCGAACCACCGGTACCCGCACGGCTGGTGCGGGGCCCCGGCCTCCGTCAGGAAGTCGTCGATGCCGCGGTCGACGCCCGCCCGGTCGGTGCGCGTCCTCTCCTCCCACCGCTGGACGCGCCTGCCGCGGTTCTCGCAGGTCACGTGCACCGGGGAGGGCGGGTGCCGCTCCGGGCACCGGACGGCGTGCTCGGGGCCGACCGCCCAGGCGACCAGGGCGTGCCAGCCGGATTCGGGGACCTCGACGAACCTCCTTCCGCGGAGTTCGGGGTGTTCGCCGGTGTCCGCCTCGTGCGGGGGCAGGGGCAGGACGGGGTACTCCGACCAGGTACGTCCGCTCAGGTCCTTGCGGTGCCCGCCCACGTGGAAGTAGACCATCTCCGCCCTGGCCTCCTTCCGCCTCCCGGAGGTCCAGCGGTCGTCGTGCGGCCCGTCGCTCATGGACAGCAGCCTTCCCAGGGGTTTCGAGGAGTCCGTCCCAGCCCGTTCCTATCGTGCGGCGGGGACCGGAACCAGGGGCGAAGGGTCCGGTCGTGTGGCCGGGAGCGGCCACGTCCGCGTTGTCGGGCGGGCCCGCGGGCGGTCCCCGCAGCAGGCCCCGGCCCGGAGCCGCCGTCCGCAGGAGGGGCCTTGGGACCGGTACGCGGATACGCGCGGAGTCCCGGTACCGGGACGGGAACCCATGCGGGTCACGGCCGCCACACCGGACGCCCGGAGTCGTCGAGTTCCACGTTCCCGCCGACCACGATGTCGACGGACACCGTGCGCTCCTCCTCGTCGAGGATCGCGTAGGTCACCGACGCCGTCCCGGGGTGGACCGTGGTCACAGTGGCCGTCGGTTGGTCGGGCCCATGGGCTGTGTCCACGGCTTCCAGGACCACCTCCGGCATGCTCTCGACCTCCCAGCGCGCCTCATCCCGCAGCGGAAAGTAGTGCCCCGGATCGTGGTGCAGGACGCACCCCGGCGGCCGCAGCTCGGTGGCCTCCGCCGCGCAGGTCTCGACGTGCGCGCGGATCTGCTCGTCAACCGCATCGGCCACACCCGTGCGCACCCCGCCGACCGGGAGCGCGAGTTCGGTGGTGGCGCCCGACCGCACCACGAAGGTCTCCGACACCGGCTCGAACAGCGGGTGCTCGTAGGTGGCCGTGTAGGTGCCGACGAGGGCGTCAGCACGGTTGCGCGACCCCGGTACGCGGTCCGACCCGGTGGGTTCGAACCTCACGTCGGCGACGACCAGGGGCCCGACCGGCGTGTACGGCAGGGTGATCTCGCCCAGGACGGCGGGCAGTACCGTCTCCTCGCGCAGTTCCCAGTCCCGGATCCATCCCGTGTCCGAGCGGTCCGTCCAGACGCGTACCGTCCAGTCGCCGTCGAAGGTCACCGGCGTGGCACGCGGCTGAGGTCCGCGTGTACGCCCGACGTCTCCGGTCGCGGGATCGTGTGTCCCGTGGCTTTCGCCCAGCCGGATATCCGGAGGGTCGTAGCCCTCGACCAGCACGTCGGGCCTCAGCAGCCCGGAGGACTCCGGCGGCCGGAGTCCGCTGAACGACTCCGCGTCGCCGACGTCGAACCCCGCCATGTCGAACAGCCTCTCGGTGTCGTGCTCCTCCAGGGCCGTGACGAGTTCCTGCACCGGAGCGCTCGGATCAGCGGTCAGAGATGCGGGCACCCGTGCCAGGGCGACCACGACCAGGACCGCGCACACCGCGGCCGCGGTCCACCGGACGTGGCGCCCGGCCCACCACCCGCGACGCCCTTCCGACAGACGCGCACCGCACTCCGTACAGAACACGGACTCGCGGCGGGCGGCAGTGGCCCCGCAGGCCGTGCACGAACGACGCTTCCCGGTCATGGCTTCGGGGTGTAGCCGCTGACCCGCAGATACTCCCCGACGAGCCCTGCGGGCCGGGTCTCCACGTGCAGTGGCGGTTCGGACCGCCACCACAGCCAGGCGTTGTGGGGCGGCATCCGCTGGATGGCCTCCAACGGCAGCGCGGGACGGTAGGTCGGGCTGAGGGAGTACTGGCGGGCCGGGTCGGGCTGGACGACCGCCATCCGCCCGTGTCCCGGGGAGGCTCCCCCGCCGTGGGTCGTCACGTCCGTCTCCCGCGCCTCCCCTCCCCAGGACGACACGTTGCGGAGGTCGGTCTCGTTGGACATGCCCCCGTAGATGACCTTGGCGGTCGTGGCGGTCAGGATGGCCTGCTGCTCGTCGGCTCCGTACCTGACCCGCAGCTGGGCGAGTGACTGGGCCGCCCACAGCGTGACCACGCCCCGACCTCCGCCCTCGGACACCAGAGCGGGCAGACTCGGCAGCGGCGCGATGTTGGCGACCTCGTCCAGGGCCAGCAGGAGCGGCGGGTCCAGGCGCCCTCCCCGAGCCGCGGCCCGCTCCGCCGCACGCTGGGCGATCGCGTCCACCAGTCCCACGACCATGGGTGCCACCACGGCCTGGTAGTGGCTCGGTCCGACGATGAACAGGGTGGAGTTGGTGTCCAGGAACGCGTCGATGTCCAGGTCGACGGCCGAGCAGGAGTCCAGGACCTTGGGCTCGGCGGTGGCGTCCAGGCAGTTGCGGGCCACCGAGTAGAACGATCCGCGTTCACGCTCCCCCAGCAGCTGCACGGACTCCAGGTCGTCCGCCCACCCGGGGGCCGCCCCCGGGTGGGCGTGCAGGACCTGTGCGGGGCGCCGGGTCTCCTGGGCGGCCAGCCACCGTCGGACCTCGGCCATCGGCGCCCCCGACAGCGCCGCCGCGTGGAACAGGCCGCGCAGGACGAGCGCGGCCCCGCCGCGCCAGTGCTCCCCGTCGGAGAGCCCTCCGGCGGCAGCGGTCATCGCCTGCACCCTCCGGTAGCACACCGACGGGTCCTCGCACCCGGCCAGCGGGGACCACCGCATCGTGCCGAATCCCTCGCTGTCGAAGGGGTCGTAGACGTACACCCGTCCGCCCGGGGCCGCGATCCGACGGCGCCGGTCCCCGCAGAACCGCAGGACGTCGCCCCGTGTGGTGGTGCTGACGACGGGCCCGGCCCAGTACAGGAGGGTGGGGATGATGATCCCGGAGGTCTTGCCGTAGCGGGGAGGCCCGACCACGCCGACGGAGTCCGCGGGGGAGGACCACACCCGTTTGTATCCGTCGGCCGGATCCAGGCCCAGGTACACCCGGTCGCGGAGATCCAACCGGACCGGTGGGGCGGGCGCGAAGGTCTCGGTCATGGAGTTCAGTCCTTGAGCAGCTGGGAGTGGGGACGGCCGGTCATCGGCCCCCGGGTCGGGGAGAGCGGATGGTGCGTCCCGGGGGTCTCCAGGTGTTCCAGACGCAGTTCGGTGGGTGGATGGGTGGCGAGGACGGCCGCGTCCCAGCCGCTGTGGGCTCCGTCGAAGCCCTCGCCGAGCCTGGCCAGGGCGGTGTACAGCCCCGGGCCGTACCCGGCGGCCCGCGCCTCGGCGTCGGCACGCAGTTCGGCACGCCTCCAGTGCCGGGCGTTGACCGGCATGACCAGGAGGCGGATGGTGACGGTCACGCTCCACAGCAGGACGCGCACCAGAGCGAGGAGGAAGCTCCAGTACACGGCGGAGGCCTGGGCGCGGTGGGCGAGCTCGTGGACGAGGAAGACCGGCCAGGCGATGCCCCGGTTCCACGCGAGGCTGACGGCGTCCCCGTGCTTGTAGTGGGCGACCTCGTGTGCGATCACCCCGGCGACGGCCTCGGCGTCGTGGTCCAGGGCGTCGAGCAGGCCGCGGTTGACGACGATGTGCCGGATTCCCGCGTAGGCGTTGGGCTCGCGACTGTCGTCCATGAGGAGCTTCGGCGGGCGTTCCAGACCCATGCGGGCCGCCGCCCGGGCGACCACCGGCTCCAGCAGTTCGGCCTCGCGGCGGCTGGGGCGGCGGGCGCCGGAGACGCGCAGCCTCGCAGGCTCGGCTGCGCCGCAGTAGGCGACGTAGGCGGAGGCGACGGCCACGGCGGTGACGACCTGGCCGACGGCGAGGGCGAACGGCCAGACGGGGTCGGCCTCCCACAACATGAGCCACGGGGATACCAGGGCGTGGAAGGCCATGGTGGCCCCGCCGTTGGCGGCCCCGAGCAACGCGCCGATGACGCCGCCGATCTGGACGGCGGCAGTCGGTAACAGGTCGTCCATGCTCACGGGCAGCGGCAGGATCCACGCGAAGACCGTGTTGAGCTGGCGCAGCACCCCGGCACCGGCGAACGTGCCGGAGACGAGTCCGCCGACCGCGCCGAAGACCGCGCCGACAGCGGTCAGGAACACGGCGAGGGGCAGGTTGAACCAAGCCGCGAGCAGCGCGACCGCGTTCCCCGCCGCGTTGTCGCGCAGCCGGGCCGGCCCGCGCCCGGCCCGGCGGGGCGCGTCGCGCGGCGGCGCGGACCGTCCGTCCCCGGTTCGTTCGGGCCGGGGCTGTCCGGGCCGAGGCCGCCCGGTCAGGGTCTCCTCGGGTGCGGAGACCGTACGCGGAGGCGCCCCTGCGGGGCCGGGTGTGGAGCGCGGAAGGCGTGGGAGCTCCGGGTCGGAGCGGGGATCCGGTTCGGGACCGGGCCCCGGGTCGGCGCGGCGGGACGGCTCCGTGCCGGAAACCAGGTCCGGGCGGGAACTCGGACCGGCGTGGTGGGACGGATCCGGGTGGGGACCGGCGATGTGGGAGAGCCCCGTGTAACCCCCGGTGTCGCCCCCGGGCTCCCGCGCCACCCCCTCCCCCGGAGACTCCGGTGAGGAGCGCGTCAGCGACCAGGGCGGTGCCAGGGCGTCATCTGCGGCGCGGGAGGAAGTGCGACGCGCCGCTGGCCCGCTCCGCCCGCGCGGTGCGGACGGGAGTGGCGCCGTGCCGCACCCGGGACAGGTGCTGGCGACGGCGGGCAGACGGGTGCCGCACTGGTCGCAGTACATGAGGGCTCTCCGGTGGACGGGGGATCGGGTACGGGGCTGGTGTGTGGAGGCTGGAGCGGGTGGGCGGGGCCGTGCAGGACCTGAGCGTGCGGGGACGGGCGGGTGCGGGGCGGATGTGGGTGGACCTGTACGTCGGGGACTGGCGGTGCCGCCTCAGAGCGCCGGGGGTTCGTCTCCGGGTACGCGTCCGCCGCCCCACCAGGCCGTGTAGGCGCGAACGTCCCCGGGGTCGGCGTGCGGCGGAGGCACCCGGTCGGGGTCGTGCCGGACGCTGGTGCAGTGTCCCAGTTCGGCGGACATGTCCTGGTCCAGGCGGGGAAGGTGGCGCTGCCACCACTCCAGGGCGAGGTAGGGGTCCTCCGACCTGTCGCGGTAGGCGTGTTCCCAGGCGCGGTGGAGGTCCAACAGCATCTGGACCACGGCGGGGTGCCGGTACCAGCAGGGACGCAGGCGGGTCATGGTGCGGGGGTGGTGGACGAGGACCCGGGTGATCCACTCCTGGAGGCGCTCCAGGGCGACCGCTGCCTGCCGTCCGTCCATGTCGACCCACGCGGCGGCGGGCTGCCCCGGCCGGTCCGTGCCGGTCGGGGCCTCAGGGCCGCTGACGGAGACGAGGGAGAGGACCTCGTCGGCGAGCCGGTGCACCTGGTCTTCGATCCTGTCGAGCCGGGTGGAGGAGTCGGACCGTCCAGACGGCTCGGGCTGTCCAGGGCTCTGGGGGGATGGGTCGCTCATGTGCATGGGGGTGCTTTTCCTGCTGGGGGCCTTGGTCAGCGCTCGGGCTCCAGGGCCTCGCGGCCGAGGTCGTCGCTGGCCTCCCTCCGGCGGCGGTTGTCTCGCTCCGCAACCGGGTTCCGGGATTCCTCGCGGAGGAGCCGCTCCCGCCGGATCCGTTCGAGTTTGGCGTCAAGGTCCTTGGAACGGTCCTGGAGTGCGCTGCCGACGCGTTCGGGGGCGGGCTCCGGAGTGGGAGAGGGTGGAGGCGGGGACGGAGCTGGGCTTGGGGGCGAGGACTGTTCCGGGGAGTGCCGGGGTTCGGGGGTTTCCCGCCCAGGTCCGGCGATCCGTTCGGCGTCGCGTCTGGCGGCTTCCCGGAGCACCTCGGGGAGGGTGGTCTCCAACACCGGGGGGCCTTCCCTGCCCGTACTCTCCAGCCGGTGCTCCCTGTGGCGGCGCTCGGCCTCGGCCGCTGTGTCGGTGACGAGGGGGTGCACGGGTTCGGCTTTCTGGCCGGGCCCCAACCGCTCCGGATCGCGTAAGTAGGCCGTGCTCTCCCCGAATCCGCGGACATCCTCGTCCGTCGGCTCCCGAGCGCGCTCCTGGACGATGGTGTCGCGGGCGCCCAACTGGTGGCGCATGTTTCCGTCGGGACCACGGTGGTTCTCGTAGAGGAGGTCGCCGTCGCGGTTGGTGACGTACATGGAGTCGACGAGGCCTCGGGACTCCAGGTGGTGGGCGACGTCGGGAATCTCCGAGTAGAACCGGTCGTGGATCTGGGCCGGAAGCCAACGGCCGCCCCCGTGTTGGTCCCGGGCAGTCTGGTACCGGTCGGCGATACCGAGGAGGCTGTTGGACTCGTGGGTGGCGACGAAGGCGACGCTGACGTGGTAGCCCTCGTCGGAGAAGCCCTTCACCCAGCCTTCGGCCCAGTCTGCTCTGCCGAGGGGATGGCTGGCGACGACGTCGTACTTGGTGTCACCGGCACGCAGGTGGTCCATGCACCTCTGGTGGAGGTCATCGGGAAGGTGTTGTCCGGCTACGTCGTGCCCGTCGAAGGGGTGCTGGGCGACAATCTCGTCGTAGAAGAGATGCATCCTTGCGTTGTCATCACCGTCGTAGAGAACTACCTGCGACTCGCCGAGTTCCTCTACGGTCCTCTCCTGGGTCGAACTCTTACCAGCACCGGGCTGACCACCGATGATGACCGCTCTGGGACGTTGTCCCGAAGGCCGCTCCGTAGTATCCAACGGGGTGAGTTGCCGCAACCTCTTCTGAACAGCGTCTTCTTTCTGCCTGTCACTCAGTAACCATGCGGCGGTCAAAGCCCGTGCTCCGCCTCAAGCTGAGCGACCAGACGTGGATACTCCTCCAGGACACGGTCCTGTTCCTCTCTCGTGAGAGAGCCAAGAGACTTCCCCACTTGCAGGTAGTAGTCCCACTGCCTCTCGAAGTGCTCCTGTTCAGGCGACCCTTCCTCTGCCATCTGGGAAAGCCGGCTGTAGACGCGCTGAACTCGGCCCACCCATCCCCTGAGCTGTTCGCGGCGCTTGACCTCGGCGTAGCGGGAGCGACGCGCCTTGGCGTTCTCGCCCACGTCTGGGACCCAGCGCTCGTCCTTCTGCTCGTCGTTCACGGGCAGCACCCTTCACTGGTTCCACAGGAGTCGTCTCGCTCGTTCCTATCGCGAGACAAGGACACCGAACCAGGGCAGGGTGGACATACGGTGTGGCCGGGAGCGGCCACGCGCCCACCGCCACCGGCACGCGGAGGTCTCGCCGCGCACGGAGCGCAGAACCCCGGCACGCACGAAGGCGCCCCCGGTCGGAACCGGGGGCGCCTTTCGGTGCCGGGTTCAGGAGAGGGGCGGAGTCAACCGCCTCGGCTGGTGGAGCCGCTTTCGCGGTGCCTCAGCCGTTCTCCTTCTTGATGCGCTCGACGAGCATCTTCTTGCCCTGCTCGCCGGCCTTCTGGTTGTTCTCCTGGATCCGGCGGAACCACTGGGCGAGCTCGTCGTCGCCCTGTTTCTCGGCGTCCTTGATGTAGCCCTCCAGGCGCCAGACGTTCTCCAGCGACTGGTGGACGGCCCAGACCAGGTTGTAGTTCTTGTCCTTGAGCGGGCTCTCGGGCTCAGCCATGACAACCTCCTCGCTGTCGTTGTCGTGTCTTTCCGTTGCCGGAATCCCACTGCCCAACCCGCCCTACGGGTACACACGGCGACGGGCGATGACGCGCGGCCCCGCGTCACCCCGACCGGACCGAGCCCCCACTGGCCGGACTCTCCCTCCGGGCACGCGACCCTGCTACTCGGAAGCCGCGGTGTAGTAGTAGGGCTCCTCGTCCTCGTCGTAGTCCTCGTCCTCGTCGTCCCTCCCTTCGTCGAGGTCGAGCTCGACCCCGGTTCCGGCGAACGCGGCCCGCACCCGCTCCACCATCCCCTCGCTCAGGAAGTGGTGGTGCAGGTCGAGCTTGCGCAGACCGGAGAAGGCCTCGGCCCGGTCGACGAGTTCCCGGGCCCCCTGGTCCGTCAGGATGCCCAGGGACAGGTCGAGCACCTCCAGGCGCTTGACGACGGGTGCCCCGGCCAGCACCGGAACCCACTCGGTCCAGTGCTCGGCGTTGCGCACGCCCAGGTACCTCAGCCGGGGGAACGCCTCACCCGAGAGCACCGGCGCCAGATCCTGCGGGGAGGTGCTGCCGCCGTACTCCTCCATCCCCAGCCACAGCTCCAGGTGCTCCAGCGCGGGCAGACCCGAGGACGCCACCTCGCGCACGACCCGGCCCGGCAGGCCCCCGCTCTCCAGGGTGAGGGAGCGCAGCGCCTCGTGTGAGGGCACGTGCAGCCCGAGCTGCCCCTCCATGCCGTCGGCGCCCTTCACCGTCAGCTCCTCCAACCGGGGGAAGGCGGCCACGAGCGGCGCCAGGTCGGGCTGGGAGATCCAGGACAGCTCGCACTCGTCGAAGGTGATGTCACCGAAGAAGACCGAGCGCAGGTTCGGCAGCGCGTCGGCGTGCTCGACCAGCAGGTCCGCGGCCTGGTACAGACCCCCGTCGGAGGCGTAACCCCATTCGCCGATGACGAGTGCCGTCAACTGCTCGGTGTCCACCTCGGACAGGAACCGGGCCAGGTAGTCGGCGCCCTTGTCCTCGGGGGTCCTCAGGAGGTGCTCGCTGGTCCGCAGCCGCCAGGCCCTGGAGGCGGGGTCGCGCGGGTCGCCTCCCCGTTCCCGGATACGTTCGAGCCGTTCCTCCCACGTGCCTCTGGCGGGGAACTCGACCACGGGCAGGCCCGCGAACTCGGTGAGGTCGGACATGGGGACTCTCTTCTCGGGCTTCAGGGGGTGAAATACTGCCCCCATGCCTAGCAGTTCGGGATGACAGACGGGGGACCGGAAGCCGCGCGGAGCATGGAGGCCCGGAGGCCGCCGAGTCGGGGAAGCCGCTGGACTCGGTGGGCAGGGCCGGAGGAACACTCGTCCCCCGCCTCCGGGCGGTCCACCCGCCTCAACGACGTTCGTGGCCGGAAGCTGCGAGCGCCCCCACCCTCCCCCGTCCTTTTCGCCGCCTCTGGTCCGCGGGGCGTGACACGAGCACGCGGACACCCGGCAGCCCTCCTCCGGGCCCGCGGGTGTTCGGCTACAGGGGTGAGGGAGGCTGCGGCTGCGCCGCGTCCCCGTTCCCGCGCCGGACAGACTCGGCCGGCTCCCCGGGCTGGATCGTCCGGACGGCCTGGGCTGTCTGGGGCGCCCGGTCCACCTGGACGTTCCCCGGAAGGCCGGCGGCGCCGGGATCCGCGTCCCGCTCGCGCAGCATGCGGTCTAGGCGCTCGACCTGCTGCCCGAGTTCCACGAGGCGGGCCATGACCGCCTCGTGCTGGACCTCCTCCAACTGCTGGTCCTCGGCCCAGCGGACCTCGCTGATCTCCTGCTCCAGGGACGTGACGATCACCGCGATGACCAGGTTCAGCATGATGAACGCGGTCAGCACGATGTAGCACACGAAGAAGATCCAGGCCGTCGGATGCTCCGCCAGCACCGCGTCCGAGACGTCCGGCCAGCCCTCCGTCGTCATCAGCAGGAACATCGTGTACAGCGACGTGCCGAGGTTGCCGAAGAACACCGGCACGGCCTCACCGAACAGCTGGTGGGCGATGATCGCCGAGGTGTAGATGACCACCAGGAGCAGGCCGATCACCGTCCCCACCCCCGGCATGGCCTTGAACAGCGCGGTGATGATCTGCCGCATCTGCGGGACGGCGGTGATCACTCGCAGGATCCGCAGCACCCGCAGGATGCGGAGCACGGCGAACGGGCCGGTGGCCGGGATCACCGATACCAGCACCACCAGGAAGTCGAACCAGTTCCAGGCGCTCCGGAAGAACCGTCCCCGCCATGCGTGGATCTTGAGGATCATCTCGACGACGAACACGCCGACGACGACGTACTCGATGACCACCAGATACGGAAGGGCGGAACCCCCATAAGTCATCCAACCCAAAATCACGGCATTGACCAGAATCACCGCGAGCATGATGTTGGAGAACCACTGACTCTCCACAAGCCTGGTGACCTGAGCACGCCGCAATGCCGCTTCCCCCTCGTCAATTCCACTTCCGAGCGATTCGGACATGGGGCACCAAATATATCGAAGCGGACTCAACTTCTGCGCGGCGCGCCTGCCTTTGGTCGGGCGTGTACAGCTTCGCGCTCACACCGGCAGAGACCGCCCCACCCCGTGCCCACACTTCACAGAAGGCGCACCCTCATGGTTCCGACGACCGCCCAGAAGGCGCCGGAAGGGGAAATGGCAGGTGCCGCATCCCATACCGTCGGCTTCCGGTCCGATCAGTGTCCGAAGGCGGTGAGACCGAAAACACCGCGCCCGTCGTACCCTCCCCGACGAGGAGGACGCGGGGGGCCGCGAGGAGGAGGAAGCGGCGAACGGGGATGCGCAAGGCGGGCGGACGGTGGTTCGGGAGGTCCCGCACGTCACTGGTATGTTCACTGCTGGCCACGGCAGGAAGCCCGACACGGTGACGAGCCCGAGCCGTCGACAGCGCCAGCGCCCGCGACACAGGAAGAGACATGGCGGAGCTGAAGTACTTCACAGGTTCGATGAACTCGGGCAAGAGCACGATGGCCCTCCAGGAGCACCACTCACGCGGCGGCGAAGGAGTGCTGTACACGAAGCAGGACCGCGCCGGAGCGGGCATCATCTCGTCCCGCCTGGGCCTGGAGTCCCCCGCCGTGGAGGTGGGCGACGACCTGGACCTGTACGACGACATCGCCGACCGCAAGGCCCCCTACGTCATCTGCGACGAGGCCCAGTTCCTGTCCTACAAGCAGGTGGGACAGCTCGCGGGCGTGGTGGACGGGATGCGGATCGACGTGTACTGCTACGGGATCCTCACCGACTTCCAGGGGCAGCTGTTCCCCGGTTCGAAGCGCCTGGTGGAACTCGCCGACAAGATCGAGGTCCTGCCGGTGTCCGCGCGCTGCTGGTGCGGCGGCCGCGCCACCCACAACGCGCGTGTGGTGGACGGGGTCATGATCTACGAGGGCGAGCAGGTGCACATCGGCGGCAACGAGTCGTACGCGACCCTGTGCCGCCACCACTTCATGGCCGGAGTCGCCTGACCGGTCCAGAACCGTGGATGCCCACGACGGTCCAGGTGCCGTGGACGTGGAGACGATGGGTTACGCCCTGCCACCTCACTCCGGGATAAGGTTCTGCAAAGCCAGGTCGAGGTGATCTTCGAACTTGGCCACCTCGTTCTCGAAGTGCGCAGGGGTGTTTCCATCCTCCGACACCATGGAGAACTGGAGGACGGCGCTCCTTTTTCGGGCTATCGCTATGTACTCGGCCCCGCCAGCCGGAGTCGTTCCATAAACGTAATAGGCCTGATCCAGGAAATCCAAATTCTCGCTTTCCTGAAAATCAGGCAATGAGGCCTCAGCCTCATCCCTCCACTGCTCCAGGTCACCTTGGGACAGTTGGTCTCGACCGCCATCCGGGGAGAAGATAACAGCACGATAGGAGAACTGAAAGCTCCAAGGATTAGTTGTGGTGGCTGTTGGATGCACGACACCGGAACACTCGTCGGAACGGACAAGGTTATCTTCTGAAGGCTCTCCACCTTCAATGGCCGTGTCTACTGGACCTTCCGAATCTTCGTTAAGGTTAAGGCTTACTCCTGATATCGAAGGCAAAGATATACGGCAAAGGTCAAACTTGTCCGCCACGAACTCGTCTCGTGGCGAAGTAGTTTCAGCTGCCCCCGCCCCGGCTGCTCCCTGGGGCTGCTCCGTATCACCAAAACCCGAAGCCAGGGTCGTCAGAAAGCTACCGAGGAGTGCAACGACGATGCCGAAAGCACCGAAGGCAGCCAGGGTTCCGCACCCGAAAACAGCCGCGGCGGCCTTCCACCCGTGCAGCCCCTGCTTGTTGGGCGGTGCCTTCTGGTCAACCACGACTGTCCTGCGCCTCCAACTGGGCCTGCACGTCCGGGTGCTCCAGCGGACGCGTGAAACCCATGATGTCCGCACGATTGGGGTCATCGTACTCGCGCACCGCGATCGGACCACAGTTGGTGCACCAGGCCTCGACCATCAGCCCGTCACCGATCACCATGCCCACGTGCCCCGGACCGGGGGGCTCCCCCGCCCGACTCACGTGGAAAAACACCAGGTCGCCAGGCTGTTCCTCCCCCTGTGAGACCTCGGGGCCGAAACCCCACTGGTCCTGGGAGATCCGCGGAATGGTGACGCCGATGCTCTCGTAGGCCTTCTGCATCAGACCGGAACAGTCGAACCCGGTCGGACCGACGCCACCCCAGATGTAGGGCTTGCCACGCTGGGCCAGGGCCCAGTCGACCACGGCCTGGGTCAGCTCGTCCGGGGCACTTCCGATCGGGGCGCCCTGGGCGTCGAGCTGGCAGGCGACCGCGGTCTCGATGGAACCCGACGTGTCGTACTCCCCCTCCGCGTACTGCCGCGCCCACTCCAGCACGTCGTCCACGTACCACCAGGCGTGGTTGTAGCCGTAGATGGCCTGCCGGACGCCCTCCTTCAGGCCGTGGGCGATCAGGTAGTCGGCCGCGGCCGGGATCGCGTCGGCGGGGTCGTAGACGCTGACGATCCCGTCGTCGTTTCCGTCGACGCCGTACCCCTGCTCGGGGCGCTCGTCCACCGGCTGCACGGGCTCGCCGCCCCAGCTGTTGCCCGCCGCGGAGCCGTCCAGGGAACCGAACTGCATCGGCCCGGCCGCACCCCAGTCGTTGTGCCCCTCGGTGATCCCCGGGCCCTCCCAGCGCCCGTGGTGGGACTCGACCTGGCCCACACCCGCGAGGATGTTCCACGGGATCCCGCGGTCCTCCCCGACCTCCATGTAGATCCGCAGGTAGTTCTCCGGAATGGAGTTCATGGCGTAGCCGCTCGCGTCCGGCTGCTCGGCGTCCGTGTCCGGCCCGCAGACCAGGCCGTTCGCCATCATGGAGCCGATCTGCTGGGTGGTGTTGGTGATCACGGGGATCACCAGCATCGCGAACACGGTCATCAGGGCGACCGTGACGGCGACGGCGGCGCCGAACCACAGGCCCGCCGCACCCCTGTCGGAGGGCCTGCGGGTGAAAAGGGAGATCACGGGGGTCACTCCTCTCCGAACTGCCCGGCGTCGGCGGGCTGGAAATCGAAGACCCTCCAGGAGCCGCCGCTGCGCACCACGGTGACGGCGAACTCACCGAGGTTCTCGTCGAACTCGGCGCTCCCCGTCTCGGTGATGGACTGCGCCGTCACGACGAAGGTGACCGAGTCGGCGCCGAAGGTCCGTACCGAGTCGACCCGGGCCCGCCCCTCGGCGACCGCCCCGGCCTCGGACATCTCGCTCCAGAAGGCGCCGACCCTGCTGGTCTCGGCCAGCACCCCGGCGAACTCGGGGGTGGCAAGCTCCTCCATCGAGGCGTAGTAGGACTCGGGGGACTGGGTGTAGTCGATGGTTCCGTAGGCCTCGGCGAAGGCCCGGGCCGCCGCACCGGCCGCCTGGAGTTCCGCCTCCGTGAAGGGGAACCAGTCGAGGACGTCCACGTCCTCGGCGGCGGTGGTCGGGATCGGGCTCGGCTCGACGGTGGACAGCCCGTCCGGGCCGCCGGGTCCGCCCGGCGGCTCCTCCTGGGCGGTTTCGGGTTCCGGGGAGGCCGAGGAGGGATCGTCCTCCTCGGCGCCCCCGAAGCCTCCGAGGCTCAGGTAGAGCCCAAAGACGACCAGCACGACGATCAGTCCGATGAAGACAGCCCGCTGGGCGCGTTCGGGGAGAGGGTTGGGCATCGCTTCGGGCCTTTGTTCGTCAGTCGTCGTTCAACCAGAAGGGGACGTCCCGCTTGCGGTCCCTCGTCGTGGAGGAACCGCTCTCCCCCCAGAAGGGGGTGATGGGAGCGTTGTCCCTGCGCTTGCCGGACCCGGTCAGCCAACCGCCGTCGCCGTCGCCCCGGCCCCGGCTCTCACCGGAGGGCGCGGGACGGGCGGGACGCTGGGGGGCGGGGCGTTCGCGCCGTTCCCTCGGTGAGCCCCAGCGCGACGCCCTGGCGTTCGGGTTGCCCCGGGCCGGGGTGTCCGCGCGCCCACCGAAGATGCCCTGGCCGGTACTGGGTTCGGGCCGCTCGGAACTCGCGGCGCGTCCGCTCCCGGCCGCGGGGGCGCCCCCGCCGAACACCGAACCGCCGCCACTGCTTCCACCGCCGTCCCGGCGCTCGGAGCCGCCACGGCCTCCCGAGGCGGTGCCGAACACGGAGGCCCAGCCGCTGTCGCCGGTGCCGGTGTAGCCGCCGCTGGGTCGGGGCGGGATGGCCCCGGAGGCCGCGCTGCCGCCGGAGAGGCTCGGCGCCTGGTCACCGCTGCGCGCGGACCCGGCGGGCCGGGTGCCGCCACCGCCACTGGCCGGAGCACTCCTGGTGACGTTGAGCGGCGGGGCCGCGTTGTCGCGGACCCTGCCGTACCCGGCGGTGCCGCGTGCCCGCGCTCCGTCCGCGCGGACCGGACCGCCGTCGGCTGGGACCTCGTCGCCGACCCCGGTGTCCACACCGCCGTTCTGGACTCCTCCCCCGCCCGCGGGGACCCCCGCGGCCGCTCCCGCGATCTGCGGCCCCCGGCGCAGCCCCCAGGCCTGCGCCTTGAGGTTGGCGACCGGCGGCAGCACCACCGCGCTCCGGCTGAGCGCCTGGCTCTGCGCGGCGTCACTGACGATGCGCGAGGTGAAGGTGTTCGCGTTGACCGAGGAGAACAGGTACGCGAAGGGCTTGCGGTAGACGAGGAGGGCCACGGTGAAGAGCGCCAGCAGGATCATCTGCAGGCCCCAGCCGAGGCTGGTGGACATGACCATGCCATAGCACATGACCAGGAGCGAGATCAGGAGTACGACGAAGATCTGTTTGAGCAGGAAACCGATCATCAACTCGACCCAGCGCAGCAGGACCATGCGTCCGTAACCCGGGTGGATCCCGATGAGCAGGAATATGGGAGCGAGGAGGAAGAGCAGGAGGAAGGCGATCTTCAGCACGATGAGCGCCACGGACCCCGCGAGGATCAGTCCCCCGGCGAAGACCGAGGCGAAAAGCGCGAGTGTGGCCACTCCCAGACGGCTTCCCTGGTCATCACCCGCGAAGAGAGGGTAGACGCTGGGATAGAACTCCTGCACGTCAGCGGCGATGGCCTCATAGGCCTCCTGCTTCTCCGCAACGAGTTCGTTGGCGTCGATCTCCTCGTCAGCGATCTGCTGCTGCTCAATTCTGCTGATCCCCTGAGCGGCTATCAGGTCGGTTGCATGGAATGAGGCGGCTACCTCGCCAACATCGCTGTTGCCGAACTGCCCGGCGAGCCAGGGCTGGCAGACGAGACTGGACCACAGCATGTCCGCGTTGCGCCTGACCTGGAAGTCGGCCTCGGACTCCCAATCAGCGCGCTCCGGTGGCTCTGCCCCTGAGGGGCAGGTCCCCGAACCGCCTCCGTAGGGCACCTGTCCGATCGTGCTCGTCACCAGTTGGCTGCCGGAGTTCACCAGGCCACTGGCCATACCCATGATCTGGGACGGGTTGACGAGGATCCACAGTCCCAGAGCCGTGGCCGCGACCATCCAGATGCTGGACTCGATCGTGAGCGTCATCCGCTTCCGGATGAGCCCGTACCAGCCCAGCCACAGGGCCCCGAGGATGACGACCGTGGGGATCAGCGGACGCCAGATGCCCTCCCTCAGCGTGACGACCACGTTCTCGACGAGTTCGTTGAAGCTGGCGAGGAGACCGTCGGAGGTCGCGGCCTGGTACACCGTGATCGTCGACTGGTTGATGGTCTTGGACAGGTCCCAGGCCGTGTTGGCCAGGGTCGCCTGCGCGCCGTTGCTGATCCCGTCGACGCAGGACTCGGTGATCATGTGCCACTGCTGCCCGGCGGTGCCGTACTGGCCGTACATGCTGGCGTCGGGCGGCAGACCGTCCGTGGAGCCCTCGATGGAGGACTGCGACTGCGGGGGCACGAGCAGGCCGTCGGAACCGCTTCCCGCCGACTCCGGCAGCGGCGCGGGCTCGCCCGGGCACAGCGGGTTCGCCTGGGCCCCGGTGAGGGGCAGCACGACGAGACCGGTCAGCATGAGGAACGTCATCAGGAGGCGTCGCCATCCCCGCCGTCGGACGTGCTGATGCGTCATCTGCTGGCTCCTGCGTCGTGGTTCGGCCGAAGGCGATGTTCGCAGACACCGGGGCCCCGTCGACGCGCCCGTACACGCGTGCACACCGCACGCGGCCGTGCGCGACCGCAAGGCCCCCGCATGTCTCTACCCCATCCTCTATGGTGCGCCATCAGAGGGTCGGGGAACCGGCGCAACGCGTCGGGTTTTCCCCTTCTCTCCCCCGATGCGGCCAGACCCTGGAGGACAAAGACGACCTCTGTCAACGTTTGTGCAGGTAGTGGGCGCGAACGGCCTTCCGAAACACCCAGAAACCACAAGGCCACAATTTCCTAGCCATCTCCGCACTATGAGGGGCGTCACACTCAGTTTCACCATCAAAAGCGGACACCGAGACATCAACCGGACTGACACCCGATACCAGAACCGCCTTCGGTGGAACCCCGAGTCCGCATTGCCGCAGGACCGAAACCTGACCTAGGTCCACAACGGCATCGCCCTGTTCCCTTCCGGCTCAACAGCCCCTTCCCACCCGGACAGCCCTTCGCCCTCCCGCTCTCCCCGGTCGTCACGGCGTCGCTGCTGCTCGCGGGCATGTCGTGGATGACGGCCGAGGAGGAGGACCGGCGGGCCCGGGCCGAGCTCGTGCGCGACGTCGCCGACTTCCCCCGGTGATCGCCGTGTCGGACTCGCCCGACTGGGAACCGGCGCAGACGTGGTTCCACGAGGACCCCTGGAGCGCCGGTACGAGGTACGTGCCCGTCGGCCCCTCCCCCGAGCCCGACGGGTTCGGTCTCATCCCGCGCAACCACCCCCTGGAGGGGACGCACGACCCGGCGTGGACGTCTCTGTACGAGGGGTGCGTCCTGGAGGGTGGACCACGGTCGTGCGAGGAACACGGGGACGTCGTCATCGCCGTCTCGGCGGACGACGCCGTCGGGTCGCTCCAGGCCCGCATGGTGATCGCCGAGGGCGTCGGGGCCACGCTCTCCACGGATCCGCCGACCGACGAGACGGGCGCTCCCACCACGGAGTCCCCCGCATCGGCATGGTGGAACTGTCCGGGGACGGCCGACCGGCCAGGCCGGGAGAGGCCGAGGAGAACGCCTCGGCGGTCACGGAACGACATTTCGCGAACACCCGAAACGAGGGGTCCCGCCACCTCTTCGCGCCGTACCGTGCCGCGCGGGTGACCGCTACCGGCCACCCTCACACCGGGGTGTGGGGAACTGTCCGCAATGGAGGGAGAATGGTTCAGGAAACACGGACGAGTGTCACAAAGTGCTGCTGTAGGGCTTTTCTCGGATAGATTGTCCTGCGCATCGTCACCCCTCTCCCGACCCCCTGAAGGGATGCGCGCCTATGTCCACCCCCGGTCACTCCTCCGTCGGCCGCTACGAGCTGCGGGAGAGGCTCGGCGCCGGCGGGATGGGCACCGTGTGGCGCGCCTGGGACCCCTCCCTCCAGCGTGACGTGGCCATCAAGGAGGTCCTCCTCCCCCAGGGCATGGACCCCGAGGCCCGCGCCGAGGCGCACGCCCGCACACTGCGCGAGGCCCAGGCCACCGCGCGGATCAGCAACACGGCGGTGGTGACGGTCCACGACGTCCTCGAGCACGAGGACAGCCCGTGGATCGTGATGGAACTGCTCAGCGGCAAGTCCCTCCAGTACCAGCTGGACCACCACGGTCCGATGCCGGTGGAGCGGGTCGAGGAGGCCGCCAGGTCGCTGCTCGGCGGTCTGAGGGCGGTGCACGCGGGCGGGGTCACCCACCGCGACGTCAAGCCCGCCAACATCATGCTCACCGAAGACGACCGGACCGTGCTGACCGACTTCGGGATCGCGAACGTCGACGGCGGCGCCGCCCTCACCCAGACCGGCGTGTACATCGGTTCGCCCGAGTACATGGCGCCGGAGCGGTTCGAGGGCAAGCGCGCGCTGCCCGCGTCGGACCTGTGGAGCCTGGGCGTCACCCTGTACGCGCTCCTGGAGGGCCGCTCGCCCTTCAAACGGGAGAGCATCACGGGGATCATCAGCGCGGTGCTGACCGCGCCGATGCCTCCGCGGCTGTCGTTGGACGACGCGGAGCACAGCCCCGCGAGCGCGCCGCTGCGGGCGCTGATCGCGGCGCTGCTGGCCCGGGACGCGTCGGCGCGGCCCAGCCCCGACGAGGCGCTGGCCCTCCTGGAGCGGGAGAAGCAGGCGCAGGAGGGCGACGGCGGCGTCGGCACCGCGGCGCAGGACTCCCCCGGCACCGGGGGCCAGCCCGTGCCCCTCACCGACCCCCAGGAGGCGGACAGCGGCTCGTGGAGGGCTCCCGGCACCGGAGCACAGAGCGTGCCGGGCGGCGCCGTGCCCACCGGCCCTTCGGGGGGCTACCGACCGCCGTTCCCCGTCGCGGGTCCGGGCACCCCCGGTCAGGCGGGTCCGGGCCAGGGCGCTCCCGGCACCGGCCCCCACCCGCCGTGGCACGCGGCCCCGAGCGGCCCGAACAGCCCCGGCGCTCCTCAGGGCGGACCGGCGTTCCCGAGCGGGCCCCACACCCCCCACGGTCCCGGCGGCCCCCAGAGCGGCCCCAACGGCCCCGGGTTCGCGAGCGGTCCCCACAACCCGGCGTTCCCCTCCGGTCCCCACGGTCCCGGTTTCCCGGGCGGCCAGACCGGCCCGAACCTCCCCGGCGGCACTGCGGCGCACGGCCCGGGCACGGGTCCCGGGGCCTACCCGCAGGCGCCGCACGCAGCTGGCCACCAGCCCGCGCCGCAGCTGCCCCCGCCCCCCGGGGCGACCGGCCAGTTCTCCCTCCCCTTCCCCTCCGCGGGCACGCCGACGGGGCGGGGCCCGCTGCCCGGCCAGCCGGTCGGCGGCCCGGGGCACCCGGGGATGTTCCCCGGGCACGGCGGCGGCCCGGCCACCGGCTCCCAGACGCCGTGGGAGCGCCCCCGGACGGGCATGCCCGCGACCGTGGTCACCGCGGCCGTGATGCTGGTGCTCAACGGGCTCTACCTGCTGGTCCTGGCGGTGCTGTTCACCGTGGAGTCCACCAGCGGGTCCCTGGAGGTGAACGGGGCCTCCATGGCCCAGCTCTACGTCTGGGGCCTGCTGTCGACGGTCGCGGCGCCCGCCCTGTTGACCCGGTCGCGTCTGGTCTACGGGGGCGTCGTGCTCCTGCAGATGGTCGCGGCGGTGGTCCTGGTGCTCAACATGTTCACGGTGGTGGTCTACGCCCCCGAACAGCTGCCGGTCTACGTGCTGGTGCTGCTGCTGAACCTGGCGGTCGCGGGCCTGCTGCTGATCCCGGCGAGGGCCCGGGCCTACTTCGGGTTCGGCGCGGACTTCCGCTGACCCCGTCCCGGGCGCCCCTCCGCAGGGCCCCGGGGCCGGGCGCGCTGGTTCTCACGGCACAGTGGGCGCCGGGGCGGTGGCATGCTGCTCGCTATGCACGAAGATCCGCGGGACAGGGGGGACGGGGCGGCGTCGGGGCTGTGGGGGCGCGTCGCGTGCGCCTGGGCGGTCGCCTTCGCCGTGCTCCACCTCTACTGGGCGCTGGGCGGCGACTGGGGCCTGGGCGTCTCGGCGGGCCCTGTGGCCGCGGAACGCCCGGGGTGGTTCGTGGCGGTGGGCCTGTGGGGTGTGGGTCTGCTGTGCCTCGTCGGCGGCGCGCTGGGCTGGCTCCTCGCCAGGCCGCGTCCCCCGGGCCCGACGGGACAGGTGGTCAGGACCCTGGGCTGGTGCGTCTGCGCCGTGCTGCTGCTGCGCGCCGTCACCGTCGAGGTGATGCTGCTGGCCGACCCCGCGGGCCGGGAGATCACCGTCAGCCCGGAACAGCGGATGTGGACGCTGCTGCTGTGGAACCCCTGGTTCCTGGTCGGCGGACTCGTCTTCGGTCTGGCCGCGCTGGGTTTCGCGCGAACGCGTGAACCGGGGAACGGCGACCCCTGAGGGCGCGGCCCGGAACACCGGTCAACTCCGGGGAGCACCGCGCAACACCGGGCGGGGGACCACGTGACCACGGCGTCGGCGATGAGCCGTCCCCGTCCCCCTCTCCAGCGCGGGACGCCGGCACCCCACGCGCGGAAAGCGGGCGAACGGAGGACCCGCGCCCCCACGGGGGCCGGCCGCGGGCGACCGGCCCCCGCCCGCCCCGGACCGCTCACCAGTGGGTGAGCTTCAGCTCTCCCAGCTCCGCCAGGGCCACACGCCCCTCCTCCGCCAGGACGCGCACCGTCTCCTCCGCCTCGGAGAGGGTGACGTAGCGGCCCCGCGACACGGCCTCGGCGGGCGAGGGGCTCTCCATCCACAGCCGGGGACCGCTCTCCCACACCATCTGCACGACGGCGCCGCTCGGGGCGGTGAACACCGCGAACGTGCCCTTGCTCGGGGTGAGTTGGTGGACGATCAGGCGCGCGGCGGCCGTCTCCAGGGGTTCGGCGTAGTCCATGAAGCCGAGGCCCTCCTCGGCGGCGTCCGCGTAGTGGACCTCCACCAGCCCGGTGTGGGCGGAGCGGGCCTCCTCGCGCGGCCAGACGGCGCCCACCACCCAGCGGCTGAGGGGTTCCTCCACGCGCTCGCGGGACAGCGCCGGTCCGTGCCGGACGCGCAGGAGGTCGAAGTCGCGTTCGAGGGCGATGGTGTGGCCCCGGTCGCTGCTCAGCGTGGCGACGAAGAAGCGCGGCAGCCAGGGCAGGACCATCCGGGACAGCTCGCGGACGCTCACGCGGCCCTGGTAGTGGGAGACCCACTCGGGGACCTCGTAGGGCCCAGGGTTGTTGAAGGACACGTGGACCATGGGCTCGCCGTCCACGGCGGGCCCGGGGAAGGCGGCCCCCCGGCCGAAGCGGCGGCGGTTCCAGTCCATGCCGACGTGGAGCTTGCGGTCGGGGTCGCCGTCCCACTCGACCGTGAGCCCGTGGGCGCGCAGGGCCTCGGCGACCTCCTCCCCCACGGCCGCGCGGCGGATCGGGTGGCTGGCCCCGAAGCCGATGGTGAGCGAGGATCCCGCGACCGCGTGCGCGGCGTCCTGGTCGTGGTAGAAGGCGTACCCGCGCGCCGGGGTGTCGGCGGGCCGGGAGTTGCGGGCGGCGAGTTCGCCCTCCAGGGCGGTCCTGGCGCAGCGCTCGCAGCAGGTGAACTCCTCGCGGGCGATGACGCCGGACTCGTCCAGGGCGCGGAAGGCGCGCGTGAGGCGCTCGCCGTCGGTGCGGGCGGGCCAGCGGCGCTGGCGCTGGACGTGTTCGGCCAGGGCCCGGTCCACGTGGTCGTGGAGCCGGGCGGAGGCCTCGCGGACCTCCCGCCCGCCGGGGTCGCCGTCCTCCAGCGTGTCGAGCAGGCTCCGGCGGGCGTCCCGGAGGAGTTCGACGAACCCGCCCCGGCCCGAGGCGACCCCGACCGACACCGTCTCCTTGGCGGAGGTGAGGGGGTGGACGCTCTCCCTGACTTCACTCATCCGCCCAATGTGTCAGAAGCCGGAGGCGTTTGGGGACGATTGCCGAAGTCCCCACTGTCCGCATCCGGACAACTACCGCGTTGCTGGTCACAACCGGTGCCGCGGCGTCCGGGGCCCACGGCCGCGCGCCCCGGACGCGGTGACCGCGGGGGCTCACCCGTGGGCGACCAGGTCGTGTCCGGCCAGGCGGCTGACGCGCTCGTCACGGACCTGCCGGGCGAGGGCGGCGGTGGCGGCGAGTTCGGCGACGTCCGCGGCCCGGGTGCCGAGGAAGCCCGCCGCGGCCAGGTGTTCGGTGTACTCCGCGGTCGAGTCCACCGCGTCCTGGCACTGCTCCCACTCCCGGTGGGCCGCGACGGCCTGCTCGACCAGGCGTCCGTACTCGGTGATCTGGGCGACCCGGGCGCGCACGGCCTCCTCGACGGCGTGCAGGTGCTCTCGCTGGGGCTTGAGCGCCTCCCTGACGCGGGGTGAGACCGCCCGCTGCCAGCGGCGCTGGTGGGAGCGGCGCAGTTCGCGCTGCCGGGCCAGGAGCGAGGCGATGCGCCACTCCTGCTCGTGCAGGACGGTCAGCGCCCGGTCGGTGTCCAGGGACTCCCCGCCGAGTTCGGTCCGGGCCCCCCGCACCAGGTCGATCGTGCGCTGCACCTCCACCAGCAGGGCGTGGTCGCCCTCGCTGACGTCGTCGGGCAGCACCACGCGCTCCCGGTGCAGCTCCCGGTCGGTCCGGCGCACCCGCGAGGTGAGGGTGTCGGCGGTGACCACGGCGACGAGCACCCCGAACACCACCCACGGGATGCCCGGGGAGGGGTCCTGGGGAACGACGTCCAGCAGCCAGGCCGGTGCGGTGACCAGCGTGCCCGCCCCCGCCGCGGCGCCCGCGGCCCGCACGGCGGGGTGGGCGTCCCGCCGGAAGGCCAGGGCCGCGACGTAGGCGACGAGGCTGACGCTGGCGATCACCATGCCCAGGTACCAGCCCGCAGTGATCAGGGCCAGGGTCGTGGTGAACCCGACGCCGAGCAGGTGGACGCCGCTGTCGGACAGCCTCGGAGGGCGGGCCTCGGAGAGCCCTCCGCCGCCTCTGGGCGGGGGCTCCGGAGGCCGTGCCCCCAGGGAGGCCTCCCGGCGCTGGCGGTCGGGCAGGGCGGGGTCGATGACGGGTCGCGGCCGGATGGCGTCCTCACGCATGGGCGGTCCCTCGTGAGCGGTGGGGGGTCGGAATGCCGGGGCTGGGGAGGTCGGGCACCCGGGGCGGAACCCGACAGGGTAGGAGATTCCCACCCGGGAGCGCCCCGAACCAGGCGCCGCGCACCCCTTGCCCGGAAGGACCCGCCGTCCCGCCCCCTCCGCGGTGATCCTGCTCCCCGAGGGGCCGTCGGCGTCCCACAACGCCTCCGGCAGCAGGATCACCGGACGGGAGAGGGCTCCTGCGTCACACCCGCAACAGTTTGGGATGACCGCCTAGAGCTGCTCGTCGCGTCCGCCCGCGGGCACCAGGTTCTCCTCCTCGCCGGGGCGCTGGCGGGTGGGGTTGGTGTCCAGCCAGCGCAGCAGGTTCTCCGAGACCAGGTCGACGCCGATCCGCCCGACCCTGCCGTCCAGGTCCCGGAAGAGGCACTCGCCGTTGCCGAGGTTGCGCAGCACGGCGAGGTGGTCCTCGTTGGTCTCCACGCCCAGCAGGGACATGACGCTCTCCACCTCGAAGCGCTCGCTGGAGCGGAAGGCGAACACCGAGGACAGGCAGTTGGTGACCTGCTCGTTGAGGAGGTCACCCGCGTTCTGCGAGACGAGGATGAGCGCGGTGTTGCGGGAGCGGCCCATGCGCGAGACCTCGGGGACGAGCTTGGCGCCCTCGGGTGTGGAGGTGACCGCCCAGGCCTCGTCCAGGAAGATCGCCTTGGGCAGGTGCCGGTCCAGGCCGTTCATCAGGCGGCGGGCGAACTGGGAGACCAGGTAGAGCAGGGCGACGGACAGGCGCTGCTCGTAGGAGTAGTCGTCGCGGCCCACGCCGGAGTCGGGCAGGGTGAGCCCGCCCAGGGTGAACACGGTGGTCCAGCCCTCGGTGTCGATCCGCGCCTCGCCCTGGGGGTCGAAGCACAGGCTGGCCAGCCGCATCTCCGACATGGACTGCAGGACGGCGCCCAGGTTGCGCGAGGCCGCGCCGGGCGAGGAGACCAGGTGGTCCACGACCTTGGCCAGGGAGGGCTGGGGCTGGTTGGCGACGGCGGCCACGGCCTGGATCATGGCGGACTCGCGCTCCTCGCTCATGCGGGGCAGGAGCAGGCGCAGGGTCTCGGTGGCCATGGTCTTCTTGGCGGACAGGTCGTCGCCGAAGGCGAAGGGGTCGAGCAGGCCCGGCTGGGCCGAGCCCAGGGACATCATGCGGGCCTTGCGGCCGCGTCTTTGCAGGAGTTCGACCAGGGACTCGGCGTCGCCCTTGGGGTCGATGGCGGCCACGGTGACCCCGCGCAGGGCGAGCTGGTAGATGAGCAGGAGGGCGAGGGTGGTCTTGCCACCGCCGGGCTCGCCGGTGATGGCGATGGCGGT
Source organism: Nocardiopsis sp. CNS-639 (assembly GCF_000381685.1). Classification (NCBI taxonomy): domain Bacteria; kingdom Bacillati; phylum Actinomycetota; class Actinomycetes; order Streptosporangiales; family Nocardiopsidaceae; genus Nocardiopsis; species Nocardiopsis sp. CNS-639. The sequence continues at coordinate 95,977 of NZ_KB906859.1, read as the reverse complement.
GGGGCGGTTGCGGGCCGCGGCGACCATGGGGTCGAAGTGGACGATGGAGCGGGCGCGGCCGATGGTCTCACCGACGTAGGGGCCCACCCAGCCGCCGCCGGAGTGGTCGACGCGGTCGCCGACGTCGACGGTGGCGGTGGGCATGCCGCCCGCGATGGTGCGCAGCGGCTGGCGCTGGGCGTAGGCGTTGAGGCGGATGCGGTCGCCGGGCAGCGACTCGTTGAACAGCGAGAACTGGTCGCCGGTGGAGTTGATGACGTCGATGCCGATGTCGCGGTAGTGCTCGATGACCGCCTCGACGTGCTGGCCAAGCAGGCGCTCGGTGGGCGCGGACACCATGAGGCGGTGCCAGCCGTAGACGAAGGGCAGGCGCTCCTTGGTGATGCCGTGCTCCAGCATGCGGGCGGCGTCGATCTGCTCGGCGAGCGCGATGGGCGCCTCCACCCCGGCCTCGCGGATGTGGGCGTCCATGTCGCGGGCGTGGGCGAGCTTGCGGCCGACGTCCTTGGAGGCCTTGGCGGGCGGGATGAGCTTCATCCGCAGGGACATCTCCACCGGGAAGGGGAGAGCGTCGGCGTGGTGCATCCAGGGCTCGCCGTCCGGGAAGGGCATCAGGTCCGGGAAGCGGGCGAAGGACAGGAACGCGACGTGGGTGGACCCCGCGGGCTGTTCGAGGCGCAGCGCGGAGCGGCCGTTGTGCACGACGCCGTCGACCAGTGCCTCGATCTCGCCGCGGCCCCAGGTGCGCCGTCCGGCCGCCGAGGGGCGGATCTCCTCGGCGGTGCCGCTGACGGCGTGCCGGATGAGCCAGGCGATCTCGTCGGAGGTGGCGTGGCGGGCGTGCAGCGAGCTGGCGGCCAGGGCGCGGCCGAGCCGCTCTGCCTGGTCGGTCCAGCGGGCGATCTCGCGGTCGTCCACGGCGTCGTCGTTGATGCCCAGGACCTGTTCGGTGCGCTGGTAGGCGCCGAAGACCTGGGAGAACAGGCCGAGTCCGGCGCCGGCGTTGCGCTGGCCGAGGCGGACGCCCAGGTAGACCTCCTTGGTCCAGAAGTCCTTGGCCCACACGTGCCGGTACGTCTCGTCGAGGTAGTCGTACCAGCCGGGGCCGGAGTCGGAGGTGGCGTCGAGCCGGGTGGCCCACTCCGCGGCCGGGTAGGTGCGGTGGGCGACGCGCAGGTGGACCTCGGCGTCGTTCATGCGGATGGCGGCGAGGGCGATGGTGACGTTGGTGGCCAGCGCCTGGCGCTCCTCGGGCGTGGTGAACTCGTAGGAGACCGTGGGCAGGCGGAAGTAGGCCCAGGCCTCGCTGTCGCTGAACAGCACGCGGTCGTCGAAGTAGCGGACCGCGAGGCGGGTCGTGCCACGGGTCCCCCTGGTGCCGGTCATCTCTTCGCCCTTCTGGTCGCGTCGCGTGGCGGGGTTCCGTCGTTCCTACCCGGACCCGCCGCCCTCGCCCCCTTCATAGTGGAGTATCGCCCCGGAACGGGAGAAGCGGACGGGGTTACGGCGCGCCAGAACCCCGGAGGACGGTGACGGGCCCGCCTCCGGGGGAGACGGGCCCGACCTGCCGCGGGGGGGCGGTGGCGTGTTCGTCGGCACGCGTCCCGCCCTGCGGCGCCCTAGCAGGCGGTGTCGATGGTGTCCTGGATGGCGGACCTCTCCGCTGAGGTGACGGTGAGGTCGTAGCGGTGCTTCACGTTGACCCAGGCCTTGACGTAGTCGCAGTGGATCGCGGTGTTCTCCGGCATCCACTGGGAGGGATCCTTGTCGCCCTTGGCGCTGTTGCTGCTGACGGTGACCGCCCACAGCTGGGGGGAGTCGACGTCGTTGGCGAAGTCGCGGCGCCGCTCGGTGGTCCAGTCGGCCGCGCCGGTCTTCCAGGCCTCGCTGAGCGGAACCATGTGGTCGACGCTGATCTGGGAGACGTCGCCGTCCCACCACACGTCGTCGAAGGTGCTGTACCAGCGGCCGGAGGTCGGCTGGCAGTCGGAGTCGGTGACCACGTCGTGGCCGTCGCGGACGAGCACGTACTGGCGGGCGGTGCAGGGGCTGTCGACGACGCTCCAGTGCGGGAAGAGGCCGCGGTCGTAGCCGGTCTGGGGCCCCTTGGCCCGGACGGTGAGGGAGTCGAGCTGGCTCTGGGCCGTGGAGGTGCTGGGGATGCCCGGGGGCAGGACGTGGTCGGCTGAGGCCGGGGCCGACCAGCCCAGGACGACGGCGAGGACGGCGGCGCTGAGGGCCGCGAGCGCGCGGGGAAGCGCACGGGGGCGGGGGGAGGGCACGTTTTTCTCCTCTGTGAGCGGGTGGGAGGAAAGCACGGACCCCACCACTGTGCGACAACCGCTCCTCTCCCACCAGTACCCCGCGGAAAATTCCGTCGGAATCGGGGATGACCTCCCAACCCTTCGCCCGGGGTTCTGCACCAGCCCCTGAACCGTATTCGTGTGATCTAGCACACTCTGAAAGTGGGTTCTTTCACAAGCAGCCCCGAAGGTGAAGGGTACGAGCGGACGACCTGGGAAGACGCACGCTCAGTACGCGGGTTTTTACCCTGCGTGACGCAACGCAGGTGAGCGAACAACCCTGAACCCAGGCAAAGATGGGGATGAAAAGGAAAACCGGCCGCCCTCACGGTTTTCCTCCATATAGTATAACTGTCATACCCGGCAAAAAGGACACTAAACACCGCACATAAAGAAGCCGTAAGTAGGCTTTCCCGCCCTTTGTTAAGTTCGCATGTCGTAGGAGAAACCGTCGACATCGGAGAGGATGAACCCCGCCAGGGGATCGACCATGACTCTGCAGATGGACCTTCCGACCAGCACCGCGGACGAGTACCCCACACGTAAGAGCACCGAACCCGCCCTGCTGTACCGCAGGGACCCCGCCGTCTGGGGGACCGACGAGGGCCCCTTCTCCCACGACGAGCTGTGCGCCTATGACGAGCGCGGCTACACCCAGATCGACTCCCTCATCACCCCGGACGAGGTCGGGGCCTACAGCGCCGAACTGGAGCGGCTGAGCTCCGACCCCGACCTGCGCGGCGACGAGCGCGTGGTCGTCGAACCCTCCTCCGACGAGGTGCGCTCGGTGTTCGAGGTGCACAAGGTCAGCAAGGTCTTCGCCGACCTGGTCAACGACCCGCGCCTGGTCGACCGCGCCCGCCAGATCCTGGGCTCGGACGTGTACGTGCACCAGAGCCGCGTCAACTACAAACCGGGCTTCGGCGGCGGCTCGTTCTACTGGCACTCCGACTTCGAGACCTGGCACGCCGAGGACGGCATGCCGCGGATGCGGGCGGTCAGCTTCTCGGTCGCCCTGACCGACAACCACGCGTACAACGGCGCGCTGATGATCATGCCGGGATCGCACAGGACGTTCGTCTCCTGCGTGGGCCAGACCCCGGACGACCACTACCGCGACTCGCTGAAGAGCCAGCACGTGGGCACCCCGGACCAGAGCTCCCTGTCCTACCTGGCCGACCAGCACGGCATCGACGTGCTCACCGGCCCGGCGGGCGGGGTGACGGTGTTCGACTCCAACTGCATGCACGGCTCGGGCGGCAACATCACGCCCTACCCCCGGTCCAACGTCTTCATCGTCTTCAACAGCGTCGAGAACGCCTGCGACAGACCGTTCAGCGCCCCCGCCCCGCGCCCGGAGTTCCTCTCCGCCCGCGAGTTCACCCCCGTGGGCCGCTGACGCGCCCGAGCACGCCGCGTGGCCGCAGGCCGCCGCGAGCGGAACGCGTGCCCGCCCGGAGGACATGCTCCCGCGCCCCCGTGTAGGGCGGGCTCCCCACAGCCCGCCCCGCACGGGGGTTCTCCCGTGCCGGGAAGCCGCGGCCACCGGGACCGGGACCTTCCGGCCCTGACTCCGGGGCCGGAGCCGCCCGGGCCCGCGTCCGAGGGGGCCGGGAGACCCGCCTCCGGCGCTACTGCTGGGTGAGGGAGTTGACCAGGACCCCGCCCAGGGCGCCGTGGGCGCGCTTGGTGGCGGGGCGCAGGGCGCCCACGTCGATCCTGGTGTAGGACGAGCCCAGGTGGTCGTCCCAGGGGATGCGGACGATGGCGCGGCACCGGCCGCGGGCCACCCGCTCGGCGGCGTCCACATCCTGGAGACTGCGCTTGCTGACCCCGTTGACCACGAGCACGGACCTGGCGCGCAGGGCGCCGTAGCCGTTGCCGTCCAGCCAGTCGAAGGTCATGGAGACCGCGCGCTCGGCGTCGGCGTTGGCCGGGGCGACCAGCACCAGCCCGTCGGCGACCGGCAGGGCCCGCGCCACGCCCGTGGCCGCCGGGTCCAGCAGGGTGACGCCGTAGAACCCGCCGAGCAGCGAGGCCAGCTGACCGTAGTCGCGGTCGTCCAGGGTCTGCACGTAGGGGTCGTCCAGGGTCTGCACGACCTCCAGGCCGGTCGCGGTCCGGCTGGTGTAGCCGCTCATCCGGGAGTAGTCCTGGATCGCCTCGGCGTTGGCCAGCAGCCCGGTGAGGGTCTCGGGCGTCTGTGCGCCGACGCGGCGGGAGAGGCCGTTGGGTCCGGGGTTGACGTCGACGGCCACGACGAGGTCGTCGCGGTGCGCGGCCAGGGTGTGGCCGATCATCAGTGCGGTGACGGTCTGCCCGGCGCCGCCGGTGCAGCCCAGCACGACGAGGCTGCGCGGACCGTCCAGCGGGGTGCGCAGGCGCTCGATGTCGCTGGGCGGCAGGTCGGAGCGCACGGGGGCCGCCCCGCCGGTGACGACCTTGGCCAGGCGCCGCCAGCCCCGGGTGCCGCCGGAGTCGCTGGCGGCGGGCTCCTCGGTCCGTCGTCGGGGTTCGGGCTCCTCGGCCCGGTGGGCGGGGACGCCGTTGGGGGTGTCGCCCAGGCGCTCCTGTTCGCCGGTGCCGTGGTCGAGTTCCAGCGCGGTCCTGGGTTCGCGCGCGGACGGCTCGGGCTCCTCTCCGGGCGCGGGCTGGCCGAAGAGCTGGCCGAGCCTGCGCGCGTTCTGCGCCACCCGGTGGAAGACGCCGTCGTGCGGATCCTCGGACTCCCGCGGCTCCTCGGCGGGGTGCTCCTGACCGGCGGTCGGGGTGGGACGGTCCGTGAGGGCCTCGTCCTCGGCCCGCCCGGTGTCCTGGACGGCCGGCGGGGAGGTCCGCTCCTCCTCGGTGGAGGTCCGCTCCTGCGCGAGGGCGTCGGCCATGCTGGGGTTGGCCCTCGGGTCGCGTGCGGCGCCGTTGCGGTCCTCCCGCGCCCCGGAGGCGGCGCGGGCGGTCCCGGCGCCCTGGTGCCCGCTCCGGCGGCCGGCGGCCGGGTCGGGCTTGGCGGAGGTGTCCGTGTCCCGGATCGCGGAGTCGGCGGTGCCGGTGGCGCGCATGCTCCAACGGGCGCGGAAGGACGCGTCGCCGCGGTCGGCTCCGGCGGCTCCGGCGGAACCGGAGGCCGCGGGGGCCGCTGCGCCGTCGGATCCCCGGGCCTGGCCGGGGTCCCGCCCGTCCCGGCGCACGTTCTGCCGACGGCGGGCCAGGGCCTCGGCCTCGGCCCTCTCCAGGTCGGAGGCGGTGCGTCGGCGGACCTGGTCGGTGCCCGGGTCCACGCGGACGTTGCCGTCCCCGCGCCCGTGGTCGTCCCGGACCTCGACGAAGCTGACGAGTTCGCCGGTTCCGTGGTCGAGCTGGGTGGGCGGCTTGGGCTCGTCGGCCGGGGCCCGCCCGGCCGGGGCGGCCTCACCGACCACCTCGCCGGTGGTGGTCTCGGCGCCGTCCCCGGAGGCGGCCGGGACGGCGTTCTCCTCGCGCAGCTCGTTGGCGGGGATGAGGGGGTTGCCCCGGTCACCCACCTTGGGCTGGTCGGGGTGGCGCTTCCTGCCGTCCTCGAACCACCGCGAGGGGTCCTTGGCGTCGCGCTCCTGTGTGGGAACGGCGTCGGCGAACTTCGGGCGCGGCGGCGCCGGGGTGTCGGCGGTGATGAGGTGGTTGTCGAGCACGGACATGTGCTCGTTCCACTCGGGGCCGCGGTCCTGGGACTCCTCGCGCGGCGCCCCGGGCATGGCGTCCTGCTCGCCGGTGCCGTGGTCGAGTTCCAGGGCGGGCTTGTGGGGAGAGCGTTCGGCCGCGGGCGCCACGGGCACGGCGGTGTCCGGAGTGACCCGGGTGTCGGGGGTGTCCGGAGTGGTCGTGTCCTCCGGGGCGGTCGTGCCCTGAGCCGCCGCGTCCACAGCGGGACGGGCGTCCACGCCGCGGGGAGCGGTCCGCGCGGCGGCGGTCTCGGTGCTGGTGGTGTCCCCGTTCTGGGTGGTGTCCTCGGGAGGAACGGTGTCGCCGCGCCCCGTGGCGGGCCGGTGCTCGACGGTCTCCTCTGCCCCGGTGGGGCTCCCCGGCCCGGTGACGTCCCCGGGCACGGCGGTGCTCGCACTCCCGGCCGTGTCCCCGTGTCCGGTGGTGGCCTCGTGCCCCGTGGTGGACCGGTACCCGACGTCCTCGGGCTCGGCGGTGTCCCCGTGTCCGGCGAGGCCGCGCTGCGGGACGGTCTCCTCGTCTCCCGTGACGGACCCGCGCTGGGCGTCCCCGGAGCCGGTGGTGCTCCGGCGGGGGGCGACCGAGGGACCTTCCGGTCCGGAGGCGACTGCGTGACCGGAGGCCTCGGCGTCCCGCGTACCCGTGCCGGGAGCGGCCTCCGCGGAGGCTTCGGGCTCGTCCTGTGCCGTGCCCCGTTCCGCACGCGTCACCGGACGAGCGGTGTCCGCCGCCCCGTCCTCGTCCGTGGTCCCGGGCGCACTCGCGGTGTCCTCGGCGCCGACCGGGTCCTCCCGCCGTTCGGTGCGTGCGGGCGCGTCTGCGTCCTCGGTCGCGCGGGCCTCCTCCTGCGGCGTCGCGGAGGAGGGCGGCAGCCAGGGCAGGGCACCGGCCTCGGCCGGGGGGCGGCCGGTGGCCGCCGCGTAACGGGCGGCGTAGTCCGACAGGTCGCCGTAGCCGGCCGCGGGCTCGGCCTTCTTCTCCAGTTCCCACGGGGCGGCGTGGGGGCGCCCCCTGCGGCGGGGCGGCTCCGGCTCCTCACCGGTGCCGGGAAGCCCCTGGCCCCGGGCACGGGAGGTCGGCAGCTCCCTCGGGCCGCGCTCCCGCACGCGCTCGGTGCGGCGCTGTTCCTCCAGGTCCTTGGCGACCCTGAGGCCCTGCGTACGGCCGCGCAGGCGCCGGGCCGCGGCGGTCTCCTCCTCGTCGGAGCCGGAGACGCGCCGCTCGTCCACCGCGTCGGCCAGTTCCCCCCGGCTCATGGCCGTGGTGTCGCCGACGCTGTAGGCGCTCTTGGAGGTCAGACCGAGGGGGGTCTCGCCGGAGGAGGCGCGCAGGCGGGCGAACCACTCGTCGCTGTCGCGCTGCTCCTCGCCCTCGGTCTCGTAGATCCTCTCCCGCGCGAAGCCGTCGTCGGGCTCCTCCCCGGTGTCCGCCTCGGGCCCGCGGGGCTCCTCCTCCCGGGGTTCCCGTGGTGCGGAGCCCAGGGCGAAGCCGAAGTAGTTGAGCACGCGGCGGCCGACTCCGCGCCGGGGCCCGTCTGGCGCTCCACCGTCGCCGCCGGAGGCGGCGGACGCGTCGGGCCGCTCCCCGTGCGGTCGCGACGGGGCGCGCCGCTCCTCGGGCTCGGGGCGCGCGGCGACGGCCACGGGTGCGCGTTCGGGAGCGGCCGGGGCCTTTTCCGCCGGGGTCTCCCGCTCCGGAGCCGGAGCGTTCCCGGTCCGGGCGGAAGCGGCCTCCGACCGGACAGGAACGGCCTTCGGCTCGGCCGGAGCGCTCTCAGCCCCGGCGGACACGGTCTCCGACCGGGCAGGGACGGCCTCCGCCCGGACCGGAACCCGCCTCCCGGTCTCCCCGTCTCTTCGGGGCCGGATGCGCGGAGCCTCGGCGGGGGCCCTCTCCTGTCCCCGGTCCGGCCTCCCGGAGCCGCCCCGGGCGGGGGCCTCCTCGGTCTCGGCGGACGGAGCGGGGTCGGCAGGAGCGCGCACACCGAGCAGCGGCGGCGCGCCGGAGCGGGACGGGCGGACCGCGGTCTCAGCGGTCTCGGCGGCCCCGTCCCCGGCCGTCTCCGCCTCGGGTTCGGCGCGGCGCCGCGACGCCGGCGGGAGCGGTCCGGACGCGGGGTCGCGGTGCCACACCCGCACGGTCACGCGGACCTCGGCGGGCTCGTACTCGGGGGCCAGGCGGTTGTACACCCGCGCTTCGGCCAGGAAGCGCGCCTGGGAGATGAGCAGTTCGGTGAGGCGCTTGCCCTCGATCACCGGCCGGGTGGCCAGCACGGTGATCACACCGGGCGGGACCACCCACAGCACCAGGTGCCAGCCGTTGCCGAACACGAAGGGCGCGTTGACGAGGCTGAGCAGGACCACCCAGAGCGCGAACACGCCCAGGGCGACCCCGAAGGTGCCCACCGGGAGCGGCATGGGCAGCCGGAAATCGTAGAGCTTGTAGAGCCGCTTCTCGATACGCCAGATGTTGGTGTACGTGGGCAGGTCCACGTTCCCGGCCTCCCTCGCCTATTCGGTCGATACGCCCATCGCTCGGGCGAGCGCCACGGCGATGACCTCGATGATGCCGGGGACGTAGAACACGATCCCGATGAAGATCGCCAGGATGATGAACTGCGCGAACCTCGTGATCTCCCTCGTGAACAGGAAGAACACCGCCACGATGGAGACGATGACGAGGAAGAGGGGTCCGAAGAAACCCCTCAGGAAGTCGGCGAGGCCACCGGTGTCGGGGGCGTTCTCGGTGGTCTGCGCCGCGAGGAAGAGCAGGTCGGCACCTCCGGCGGCGTGGAACACGTCCGGTGTGGAGGACAGCAGGGGGAGCATGTCAGGCGCCGCCCCCCGGTGTCGTTTCTGGTGTGCGCATGGTCCTTCTCTTCTCCTTGCCTACAGGCCCCGTCATCCGCCGAACGAGCGCGGGGCTCCCTGGATGTCACGCACGTGCCACTCGCTGCCCGAGTCCACGACGGTGACCAGGTAGTTCTGCGTGATCTGCCCGGTGTCGGCCCCGTCGGAGGCCGGGACGTTCCACCGGACGGTGGCCGCTACCTGTCGTACGTCATCATTCCCGGTCGAGGCCCGGGTTGGCACCGTGATATCGGACAGTTCACCAAATTCCAGGCTGTTCTCCGGAAGCGGGGCGATGGTGACACCCGGTTCCACATAGCGCTCCAGGTGCGCCGGTTCCCCCGCGTAGGCCTCGAAGAAGCCGGACAGCACCTCCCCGAGCTGCTCCTCGGCCTCCGGGTCGGTCTCGAAGGCCGACCCCTCGGGCAGGCTGGCCTGCGTCGGCGCGGCCAGCAGCGCCGGGTTGCCCGAGACCACCAGGGACTCCCCGTCGGCGTAGACCGGCACGTCCAGGCGCATGGGCTGGCCGTTGACGTCGGCCCGCACGACGACGAGGCCGTTGTGGTCGTCCTCCACGTGCACGGCGACCACCGTGAGGTTGTCGCCGGTGAGGCTGTCGGCGGGGACGTCCAGGGCGGCGGCCTCCCCCTCGGGGACGTACGCCGCCAGGTCGGACAGGCGCGCCTCGGGGTCGGCGGTGTCGAGGTAGGCCTCGGCGAACCGCATGCCGAAGGCCGCGGCGGCGGTCTCCGGATAGGTCACGGTGTCGCTCTGCTCGGGCTCCTCGGAGGTGTCGGGAAGGGCGAACCCGCCGCGCAGCGGGAACCAGATGCCGTTGAAGACGACCACGATGATGAAGGCCCACAGGACGGCGCGGCCCACACCGACCCACCAGCGCCCTCCGGCTCCGGCCCGGGGCCGTCGGGCGCGGGGGGCGTCGAGCCCCACACCGCCGTCGTCCGGCTCACCCGCGGCGGCACCGCGCCGCGACGCCTTCGCCATCCCCGCCTCCTGCACACAGGTCCGTGCCGCCCGCTCCGGACGGCGTCTCCGCCATGCCCTTGTCTACCCCATCCCTATAGTGAGGCATTGTGCGGGTTGGGAGCGTCCTTGGTGACTCCGCGTTTCCCCGCCAACCGCACATTGCGCACATGGGCTTAACTTCCCAAAACGGGCACAATACGGCAAGAGTTGCACTAACTCCTGCTGCGGCCACACACTTCGCCGCAATTATGGTCGGACCGGAAAGGGATTAGTTCCCCCGAAGGCAGCAAGATGTGTCCCCGCGGTCCGGGAAACCGTTGACGGGATGTAACCGGGATCTCCCCGCGCCGGGCGAAGCGGCCGCCGCCTCCCGGCCGCGCCCCCCGTTTTCGGGCCGATCCGGCCCCGAGCACGGATCCACCGTGTGAGCCCGGGAGCGTGCCCTAGATTGGCGGCATGCTCCGATACCTCGCAGCCCGGGTGTTCTGGTCCCTCAGCCGGTGGAAGCTGACCACCGAACCCAAGCCCGAACGCCCCACCGTGCTGATCGGTGCCCCGCACACCTCCAACTGGGATTTCGTGCTCATGCTCGCCATCTCCTGGCGCCTGGGGCTGGAGCTGCACTGGCTGGGTAAACAGAGCCTGTTCAGGGGCTGGCGCGGCCCGATCATGCGCGCGCTCGGTGGAATCCCCGTCGATCGCGCGAATCCCGGCCGGGTCGTCGACGACGTCGTCCGGCGCGTGCGGTCCGGCGAGACCTTCGGCCTGGTCATCACCCCCGACGGCACCCGCGGGGCGCACACGCACTGGAAGTCCGGCTTCTACCGCATCGCCCGCGAGACGGGGATGCCGGTGACGCTCGGTTTCGTCGACCGCACCACGATGACCACCGGGCTCGGCCCGACCTTCGAACTGACCGGCGACGTCGCGGAGGACATGGGCCGCGTCCGCGCCTTCTACGCCGACAAGGCGGGGCACAGCCCGGAGCGGCGCGTCGAACCGCGCTTGCGCGAGGAGGGCGGCGCCGACTGACCCCCGTCCGGGCCGGCCGGAGGGATCCCGGACCCGGAGCGCGCTGAGGGGCCGCGGGGACGCGCGCTCGGCGCGTTCCCACGGCCCCTCGTCGGCTCGGTCAGACGTTGAAGCGGAACTCCACGACGTCGCCGTCGGCCATCACGTACTCCTTGCCCTCCATGCGGACCTTGCCCGCCGCACGGGCGGTCTGCATGTCGCCCGCGGCGACCAGGTCGTCGAAGGAGACCACCTCGGCCTTGATGAAGCCGCGCTGGAAGTCGGTGTGGATGACTCCGGCGGCCTCGGGGGCGGTGGCGCCCTTGCGGATCGTCCAGGCGCGGGCCTCCTTGGGCCCGGCGGTCAGGTAGGTCTGCAGGCCCAGGGTGGCGAAGCCGACCCGGGCGAGCTGGGCCAGGCCCGACTCGGTCTGGCCCATGGACTCCAGGAGCTCCTGCGCCTCGTCCTCGTCCAGCTCGGCCAGTTCCGCCTCGATCTTGGCGTCCAGGAAGATCGCCTCGGCCGGGGCGACGAGGTCCTGGAGCTTGGTGCGCAGCGCCCCGTCGGCCAGCTCGTCGGTGTCGAGGTTGAACACGTAGATGAACGGCTTGACCGTGAGCAGGCTCAGCTCGCGCAGCCGGTCCAGGTCCACGCCCTCGGCCGCGGACAGCGAGGTGCCGCCGTCGAGGACCTCCTGCGCGTCGCGGGCGGCCTGGAGCAGCTCCTGGGCGTCCTTGTCCTTGGCGTTGCGCTTGGCGTCCTTCTCCAGGCGGGGAAGCGCCTTCTCCAGGGTCTGGAGGTCGGCCAGGATCAGCTCGGTGTTGATGGTCTCGATGTCGCGGGAGGGCTCGACGTCGCCGTCGACGTGCGTGACGTCGGGGTCGTCGAAGGCCCGGATCACCTGGCAGATGGCGTCGCTCTCGCGGATGTTGGCCAGGAACTTGTTGCCCAGGCCCTCACCCGTGGAGGCGCCGCGCACGATGCCCGCGATGTCGACGAAGTCCACCGTCGCCGGAATGACCTTCGCCGAGTCGAAGATCTCGGCCAGCTTGCCGAGCCGGGCGTCGGGAACGCCCACGACCCCGACGTTGGGCTCGATGGTCGCGAACGGGTAGTTCGCGGCCAGGGCGTCGTTCTTGGTCAGCGCGTTGAAGAGGGTGGACTTGCCGACGTTGGGCAGGCCGACGATCCCGATAGACAGACTCACAAGGTCAGAGTCTATGCGGACCCGCGGGTGGGCGGTCCCGCCGCGTCCGGGTCGCCGGTCTCCCGCCCGCGGCCGGAAACCTCACCGTCGGCGAACCGCGCCGGTCAACGGGGCGGCCCCCGCCCCGGACGGCGGGGCCGAAGGCGGGGCGCGGGTCCGCGTGCGGTGCCGGACCGGAAAAACAGGGCCAATCACCGAAACGCAGTGCACAGGAGAAGCTACTCACAGTAGGTTCGTCAAACGCTGCCGGGAATCCGGGGCGGCGGCCGTCCGGTGCGCGGGCCACCCGTCGCACGCACGGCTCCGCCTCCCGGACCTGGACCGACACACCGCCGCTGACACGGCAGGCGCGCGGTACGGCGGCCGGTGGGAGGGACCGGCCCCGGACCGCGTCGGACGAAGGCGCCCGGGCACACGGCTGACGCCGTGCACCGGCGCCGCCGTCGCAGCACCTTTCCTGGGGGGAGACAACCGTGGTCACCGACCAACTGAGGGCGCTCGTGCGCCGCTACCCGCTCGTGCGCTTCGCGACCCGCAAGATCCGCGTCCGGCTGCCCAGACGGCTGGGCGGGCTGGACCCGGACCGGGTTCCACCGTGGACCCGCGAGGTGGCCTTCTCCCTGCCCCGCCTGGACTCGGACACGCGCCGCATCGGCCCGGACGGCCTCACCCTGCGGCTGCCCGGCGACCTCACCGTTCCGCGGCGGCTGGCCGCCTTCGGGCTGGCCCGGCACGAGCCCGACAGCCTGGCCTGCTTCATGGCGATGCTCGACCACACCCGCCCCGGAGCGGTGTTCGACGTGGGCTCCGGGGTGGGGGTGTACTCGCTGCTGGCCGCCGCGCGCACACGCCGCCCGGTGTTCGCGTTCGAACCCACCCCGGAGGTGGCGGCGGCGGCCCGGGTGGTGTCCTCGTCGGCGGACCTGGGCTTCACCGTGGTGGAACTGGCGCTGAGCAACCACACCGGCACCGCGCACCTGCGGCGGGCCCGTCACAACGACATGTGCAACACGCTCGTGCACTCGGCGCGCGCCGACCTGTCGCACATCGCCGTGGAGGTGACCACCCTGGCGCGGTGGAACGAGGACGCGTCGGCCTTCCCGACCGTGCTCAAGATCGACACGGTCGGCACGGAGCCGGACGTGGTCGCCGGAGGCCTGGAGGTGCTGCGCCGGTACCGGCCGTGGATGCTGGTGAAGGTGCGGCCCGACCGGGGCGTGGAGGAGCGGCTCATGGCGCTGCTCGACCCGCTGGAGTACACCTGGTACCCGGTGAGCGGGCCGCCGCCCTACGAGCCGCGCCCGGAGATCTCGGGCCGGGCCTCCCCCGCCTGGGAGCGGATGTGGCTGTTCACGCCGGAGCCGGTGCCGGAGGAGTTCTGGCCCTCGGTGCGCGGCTGGCGCAGGGCTCTGGAGTCCTGCCGCCCCGGCTCCCGCGGGAACCCGGCCCCCTAGAGCCAGCCCTCCAGCGCGGCGAGGAACCCGGGCAGGTCGTCGCGGTGGACGCAGTGCCCGGCGCCCTCCACGACCCGGACGGTGAAGCCGCGCCCGGTCAGCTCGTCCGCGGTCTGGGGCGTGACGGTGACGCTGTCGCCCGCGCGCAGGACGAGGGAGGGCACGACCGGTTCGCCGGGGAGGAAGTCGTGCCCGGCGATCTCCTCGGCCACGAAGTCGAAGAACTCCGGGTCGAAGGCGGCGAAGCCCCTGACCTCCCTCTCGACGTCGTCGTCGGTCCACCTGGGGTTGCTCTGGCGCACGCGCGTGGCGTCGGCGGTGACGAAGACGCGGCGCACGCGCTCGCCCGCGTCGGCGTGCATGGGGGGAAGGCGGAAGGCCGGGTCCACGTACACCGCGCGGGCCGGGCACAGCCTCTCCACCGCGAGGGAGAGCGCCACCGCGCCCATGGAGTGGCCGATGGCCAGGTCCGCTCCGGCGGGCAGGGAGTCCGCCAGGTCGTCGCCGAGCGCCGCCACGGAGTAGGAGCCGCGCGGGCTGTCGCCGTGGCCGCGCATGTCGACGCTGACCACGCGGCGGCCGCGTTCGACCAGCGCGTCCTCGACGGCGTGCCAGGTCTCGTGGGTGGCCATGGATCCGTGGACGAGGAGCACGGTGAGGTCTCCGGTGCCGCGGGTGTAGGTCTCCAGTCTCATGGGAGCGGGCCTCCTGGGGAAGTGAGGGACTGCCAGGTACGGGAACCGGTGAGAGGTGGTCCGGCCCCGGACGGAGACCTCAGGTTCTCGAAAACTTTTGCACAAGGGAAGTGGATGTCCGGAAGCGGCCTCGCGCGCGTCCCCGCTCCCCTCTGGAACCGCGCACCTGCGGGATCCGCGTTCCCACGTCGGGCCCCGGCGGGTTCCGGGGCCGGCGGACATGCCGGACTTGGCGGGTCTGCTCACCGATGTCCTGCGTGGCGGGGAGCCGCGCGACGGCGCGGCCTGACACCATAGACGGCCATGGACGGCCTCGCACTCGTACTCATGCTCCTGATCGGTCTGGCGGTCGGCACCGCCGTGGGCTGGATCCTGGCCCGCGGCCGGGAGGCCGAGACGCGGGCCGACGCCCGCGCGGCCCAGGAGCGGGCGGCCTACGTGGAGGAACAGCTGGCCGACCGGTTCCGCGCCCTGTCCGCGCAGGCCCTGGACCAGACCAACCAGCGCTTCATGGAACTGGCGGAGGGGCGGCTGCGCGCGGTCAGCGCCGAGGCCGGGGGCGACCTGGACGAGCGGCGCCGCGCGGTGGAGCGCATGGTCGAGCCGCTCACGCGGACCCTGGACCGGGTGGAGCGCCAGTTGAGGGAGGCCGACGCGGGGCGCGCCGCGGCCCACGCGGAGCTGGCCAAGCAGGTCGAGTACGTGCGCGAGGGCTCGGAGCGGCTGCGCGACCAGACCCAGTCGCTGGTGACGGCGCTGCGGCGGCCCGAGGCGCGCGGCCGGTGGGGCGAGCTCCAGCTGCGCAGGGTGGCGGAACTGGCGGGGATGGGCTCGCACTGCGACTTCGAGGAGCAGGCCGCCACGCGCGACGGGTCGCGGCGCCCGGACATGGTGGTGCGCCTGGCGGGCGGCAAGAACATCGTGGTGGACTCCAAGGTCCCGCTGGCGGCCTACCTGGACGCCGTGGAGGCGGGCGCGGAGGAGGCCGCGCGGCACCTGCGCGTGCACGCCAGGCACCTGCGCACGCACGTGGACCAGCTGGCGGCCAAGGCGTACTGGTCGGCGTTCACCCCGGCGCCGGAGTTCGTGGTGCTGTTCATCCCCGGGGAGGCGTTCCTGGCCCCGGCCCTGGAGTACGACCCGGAGCTGCTGGAGTACGCGATGGGGCGGCGGGTGCACATCGCGACGCCGACGACGCTGATCTCGCTGCTGCGGACGGCGCAGTACGCCTGGCAGCAGGAGGCGCTGAGCGAGAACGCGCGGGCCGTGTTCGACCTGGGCAAGCAGCTGCACGAGCGGCTGGGCACCCTCGGCGGGCACGTGGAGGGGCTGGGCCGGGCCCTGACCCGGACGGTGAGCGCCTACAACCAGACCGTGGGGTCGCTGGAGAGCCGGGTGCTGGTGACGGCCCGCCGCTTCGGGGAGCTGGGGCTGGTGGACGGCGAGCTGGACCGGCCGGTGGGCGTGGAGGAGCGTCCGCGCGCGGTGGTGGCGCCCGAGCTGTCGGACCCGGGCGGCGCCGGATCGGCCGCGCGGGAGCGGAGTGGACCGGGATCGGGCGGGCAGGGGAACGGAACGGACGTTGTCCGCGAAACCTCGGAACCGCAGTGGCCCAAGCCGGTGTCCAACGGGGAGGAAGGCGTGTTCGTCGCGGATGGGACAAGTAACCGGAAGGGCGACACGATCCGCGGAAAAGACACCGAACATTCACGAGAAGTGACACACTAAACACCGTGAGCAACACACTGGGGAGGCGGACGGCTATGCCCCCGCGGAAGGCGGACGGCCCCGAACGCGGGCGCGCACCGTACTTCGTGCGGCCCGACGGCCGCGTCAGGGACGTGCCGCATGTCAGGAAGAGGGAGCGTCCGGTGCCCAGGCCGAAGGAGAACGTCCCCGGGGCCCCGCCCCGCCTGACCGGACGCGGCGGTGTGCTGGCCATCGTCGTGTTCAGCTTCGCCGGGGCCATGATCGCGCAGTGGGCGGGCACCCCCGCGGCCCCGGGCGTGGCCTTCACCCTCGCCTGCGTGCTCGGCGCGTTCCTGGTCCGGCCCAGCGACCTGCTGTCGCTGTCGGTCAGCCCGCCCATCGCGTTCTTCGTCGCCATGGTCGCCGCGGAGAGCGTGCTGGCCCTGGGCAGCGAGGGGTTCGCCCGGGTGCTGCTCCTGGGGCTGGCGTCACGGCTGGCCGAGGTCGCCCCCTGGCTGTTCCTGGGTACGGCGCTGGTCCTGGTGATCGGGGTGTTCCGGGGCCTGCCCGGCAACATCCGCGACCTGGGCGACCAGCTGAACGGCCGCAGGTAGCCGCGGGCCGCAGGACGCGGGCCGACAGGCGTGGCCCCGAACCTCAGAAGGGCGTGTCGCCGTCCCCCGGTTCGTCCCCCCGCCGCTCGTCCATGGCGGCGGCCAGCTTGGCGCGGGCCCCCTCCAGCCACTGCTCGCACACGCGGGCCAGTTCCTCGCCGCGCTCCCACAGGGCCAGCGAGTCCTTCAGGCTGAGTCCGCCCGACTCCAGCTGCCGGACGACGTTGTTGAGCTCCTCCCGGCTCTCCTCGTAGCTGAGCTCGGGCTCGGCGGTGCCCTCTTCACGGGTCTTGGCGCCCTTGGCTGCCATCTCCTACCCCTCCTCGGAGGTGTCTTCGGTGTGGACTGACTCCACGGTCGCGGTCAGGCTGTCCTCGGCGAACCGTACGCGCAGGGACTCCCCCGCGTCCGGTTCACGGGCCGAGCGCACCACCGACCCGTCCTCGCGCTGCACGATCGCGTAACCGCGCGCGAGCGTGGTCGCCGGGGACAGGGCGTGCAGGCGCGCCCGGGTGTGGCCGAGGCCGTCGGCGGACCGGTCCAGCGACACGGTCAGGCTCCGGCGGGCCCGGTCGCGCAGGTCCGCGACCTGCTCGGCGAGCCGGTCGACCTCGCGCACCGGGCTGGCGAGCACCGGACGCGAGCGCATGCCCTCCAGCCAGGCGAGTTCGCGCTCCACGCCGCCCCGCAGCACCCGGCGGCCCCGGTCGCGGAGCTGGCGGATGATCTCCAGCTGCTCGCCGACGTCGGGGATCGCCTTCTTGGCGGCGTCAGTGGGGGTGGAGGCGCGCACGTCGGCGACGTGGTCGAGCAGCGGGGCGTCCTGTTCGTGGCCGATCGCGCTCACCACGGGAGTGCCCGCGGAGGCGACGGCGCGCACGAGGGCCTCGTCGGAGAAGGGCAGCAGGTCCTCCAGGGAACCGCCGCCCCGGGCGATGACGATGACGTCGACGTCGGGGTGCGAGTCCAGGTCCTTGAGCGCCTCCGTCACCTCGCGCACGGCCCGGTCCCCCTGGACGGCGACCGGGCGCACCTCGAAGCGCACGGCGGGCCAGCGGCGGCGCCCGTTCTCCAACACGTCGCGCTCGGCGGCGGAGTCGCGTCCGCAGATGAGCCCGACCGTGTTGGGCAGGAAGGGCAGGGGGCGCTTGCGCGCGGCGTCGAAGAGCCCTTCGGCGGTCAGGGTGCGGCGCAGCTGTTCGAGCCGGGCCAGCAGCTCGCCCAGGCCGACGTGACGGATCTCCAGGGCGCGCAGCGAGAAGGTGCCGCGGACCTCGTAGAAGTCGGGCTTGGCGTGCACGACCACGCGCGCACCGGGTTCGGGGGGCGGGCTCTGCGCGTCCAGGACCGAGGTCTGGCAGACCACGCGCACCGACACGTTGGCGACGGGGTCGCGCAGCGTGATGTAGGCCATGCGGCCGCGCCGGTTCAGCTCGGCGATCTGGCCCTCGACCCAGATGCGGCCCAGGCGGCCGATCCACTGGCCGACGGCGTTGAGGACGACGCGTACCGGTTGCGGCGCCTCGGCGGAACTGTCCATGCCCATGCCAACCGAGCCTAGGCCAGGGCGGGGACAGTTCGGGGCAGGCCCGCCAGGCGCGGGGGCCGGGCGGCCGGGCGCGGCGCGGCGGGGCCGGGCGGACGCCGGATGCGGAGGGAGGCGGTCAGGCGGTCGCTTCGCCGCCGGCGGAGACGGTGTTGTTGAGGCCGATGTCGGTGACGGAGGGCTCGCCCTCGGCGTGGTGGACGGTGTTGTCGGCGCCGGTCACGCGGATGGAGTCGGCGCTGCCGATGTGCACCGTCAGCTCGTTGCCCAGGATGGAGACCTCGCCGCACTGGCCGTTGAGGACGACCTCGGCCCCGCTGGCGGTCACGTTGACGTTCTGGCCGTCGCACTCCTCGGTGACGCTGCCCTCGACCGTGGCGATGGTGAGGTCGCCGGTCTCGCTGTCCACGGAGATGCCGCCGCCCTCGTCGAGGGTGACGTCGCCGTCCTGGTTGCCGACCGAGACGTCGCCGTTGGAGTCCACGGAGACCTCTCCGTCCTCACTGCCGACGGACACGCCGTCGGGGTCCACGGAGACCTCCTGGTCGGTCCCGGGGATACCGACCGAGCATCCGGTCAGCCAGAACGCGGTGGCCGCCAGGAGCGCGGCGGCGGGGGCAGCGGAACGCATGTTGGTGTCCCTTCGGACGGGAAGCGCCGGTGTGGTCGCTTCCTATGACGTTCCGTACCGCCCCGCGGTTCCCGTGCCCCGCGGACGCGGCCGTCGGCGGGGCCGGAGGCGCTCCCGCCCCGGCGGTCCGCGCGCGTCAGGCCCCGGCCTCCAGCTTGGCGATGCGGTTGTCGTACATCTTGATGAACTCGGGGCGGCTCTGGTGGGCGACCTCGTAGGCGCGCAGGTCGCGGACCTGCTCGATGGTGAGCTTGCGCAGGCGGGCGCGGACCGAGGGCAGGGTGAGCTCGTCGTAGGTGGGCACGGCGAGGTCCTCCAGGGAGGGGGCGGCGCCCTTGCGCACCCTCTTCAGGATCTCGTCGCTGCTGACCTTGGTGTGCGCCTCGGCGACGGCGATCTCCTCCGCGATGGCGGCGCCCTCCTCGGGGACGTCCGCGGTGGCGGGGGTGGCGGGCCCGGTCCGCTCCTCCCGACCGCTTCCGGCCTCCTCGGCCGCGGTCGGCTCGGCGGTCTCGGGGGCGGCAGGGGCCTCGGCGGCCTTCGCGGACTTCTTCTTGGCGGCGGGCTTCTTCTTGGCCGGGGCCTTCTCCTGCACGGCGGGCTCGGCGGGCTCGTCCTGAGCGGCGGCCCCCTCCTGGGCGGCGGTCGCGGGCTCCTCGGCCTCCGCCTTCACGGGCTCCTGCTCCGCGGCGGGCTCGGCGGCCTCAGCCTTCTCGGCCTCGACGGCCGCGGCGGGCTCGGCGGCCTCAGCCTTCTCGGCCTCGACGGCCGCAGCGGGCTCCTCGGTCTTCGGCGCGGCCTGCGGCTCGTCGGCGCTCTCCGCCCCGTGCGCCCCGGCCTCGGTGCTCTTCTCCGCGGACGGCTGGGCCTGGTCCGTGCCGCGCGCGGTCACGTCCTCGGTCTCCGCGGGGGCGGGGGCGGGGGACTGGGCGGTCCCGGTCGCCTCCTGAGCCGCGGGCTCGGGCGCGGACGCCGTTTCCTTGCGCCCGAAGATGCCCTTGACCAGGGTGACCAGCTTCGTGGCGAGCGTCGGTTTCGACATAGGGCGGGGGCTCCTGGTGGTCTCGGCGAGTGGGGTGAGCGGCGCGCGAACAGCCGACCGGCAGGGCCGAGGTGAGGGCGAACCGCCTGCAATGCGTGTGATGGTGAACCAGGATAGAGGAGGGTTGAACACCATGAGCAGGGGAGAAGTGAACGATTTCGCCACTTCGAGGCGCAACCGGATGCGCCCCGTTGCGATACCGTCACCTTGGCACCGGTCGCACGTCGAAGCGGCCTGTTCAGTGCCCTCTCCCACACCCGGGTCGCACGCCGCCCAAGCCACCTAGGATGTAACACATGACTGCGATGACGACTGCCACGAACCAACGCCGTGTGCTCCTCGCCAATCCCCGGGGCTACTGCGCCGGTGTCGACCGCGCTGTCATCACCGTCGAGAAGGCCCTGGAGCAGTACGGCGCGCCGATCTACGTGCGCAAGCAGATCGTGCACAACACCCACGTGGTGCGCACCCTGGAGGAGCGCGGCGCGATCTTCGTCGAGGAGACCGAGGAGGTGCCCGAGGGGGCCATCGTGGTCTTCTCCGCGCACGGCGTCTCCCCGGCCGTGCACGAGGAGGCGCACCGGCGCAGCCTCAAGACGATCGACGCCACCTGCCCGCTCGTGACCAAGGTCCACAAGGAGGCCAAGCGCTTCGCGGCCGAGGACCGGGACATCATCCTCATCGGCCACATCGGCCACGAGGAGGTCGAGGGCACCAGCGGTGAGGCCCCCGAGCACATCCAGATCGTCGAGAGCCCGGACGAGGTGCACAAGGTCCAGGTGCGCAACCCGGACAACGTGTCGTGGCTCTCCCAGACGACCCTTTCGGTGGATGAGACCACCCAGACGGTGGACGCCCTGCGCGAGCGGTTCCCGAACCTGCTCGACCCGCCCAGCGACGACATCTGCTACGCCACCTCCAACCGCCAGGACGCGGTCAAGGCGATGGCGCCCGAGTGCGAGCTGGTCATCGTGGTCGGCTCCGACAACTCGTCCAACTCGGTCCGCCTGGTGGAGGTGGCCCTGGACGCGGGCGCCGACGCCGCCCACCTGATCGACAACGCCTCGCTGATGGACGACTCCTGGCTGGAGGGCGTGACCACGGTCGGCGTGACCAGCGGCGCCTCCGTGCCGGACATCCTGGTGCGCGAGCTGCTCGACAAGCTGGCCGGGCACGGTTACGGCACGGTCACCCCGGTGACCACCGCCGACGAGACGCTGACCTTCTCGCTGCCCAAGGAGCTGCGCCGCGACCTGCGCGCCGAGTAGCGCACAGGCCCCCGCACCCCGGGAGCGCACACAGCCGGTACACGAGGCGCCCGGTCGGAGGAACCGACCGGGCGCCTCGCCGTGCGGGAGCGGAGACGGCCGGGGCCCGCGTTCCCCGCTCAGGCTCCGTCCGCGGACCCCTCGCCACCGTCGGTGTCGGTCTCCAGGCCCTCGGCCAGGCGGGTCAGCTCGTCCATGTCGGCGGGGCCGAACACGACCAGGGTCACGCCCTCCTCGCGCAGGACCAGGGCGTTCTCGTCCTGGGAGGCGTGGTGCTCCCACTCGCGGCCGTCGACCTGGACCGTACCGGCCCTCTCGGCGCCCGGGACCCTCTCCGCGAGGACGGCGCCGGGTTCGGCGTCGCTCTGGGTCACCATGGCGTGGCTGTCCTCGGCCGTGGCGAATCCCACGCTCCACTGGACCGGTCCGGACACGTCCACCGTGGAGCTGGTGGGCGTCCACCCCTCCTGCTCCAGGTCGGCGGAGGGCACCGTCACCGGATAGTCCGCCGCGTCGCGCAGGACGTCGGCGTCGGGCCGGTACTCCACCGACGGAATGCTCTCGCCCGAGCGCGTGGAGACCACGAACGCCATGATCAGGACGATGCCGACGATGATCCCGAGGGAGATGGCGTAGTTCTTGAAGGTCGCGCTGGACCGGCTGTACTCACTCATGACGTCTCCAGCTTGCCCCAGGTCCGGGGCCCCGCGGACCCGGGGTGCGCTTAGCGCCGGGGTTCGAGCTGGGTGAGCAGTCCGGTGATGTCGTCGGCGAGTCGGCGGGCCTCGGCGTCCTCGCGCTGGACCACCTCGGCCACGGCCAGCAGCATCGCGCCGCTCACGACGATGAGCAGGGCCTCGTCCACGGGCTCGTCGGCCTTGCGGAACAGCGCCACGTTGCGGTCGGTCCACTGGGTGAGCCGGGTCCGCAGCTGGTAGTCGAACCCGGGGGGACCGTCACCGCTGAAGAACAGCCGTGTGGTCTCCCTCTCCTCGATGCACCCCAGCAGGTAGGCGCGGGCGGCGATGTTCATCAGCCGCGTGGGGTCCTTCTCCCCCTCGGAGCGGGCCCGCACGACCGCCTGGTGGGTGCGGTCCTGCTGGCGCTGCTGGAACTCCTCGTACAGGGCGAGGTAGAGGTCGGCCTTGCCGCTGAAGTGGTGGTACAGGCTGCCGACGCTGGCCCCGGCCGCGGCGACGACCTCGCTCACCCCGGCCTTGGCGAAGCCCACCGTGCGAAAGACCTGGGAGGCCGCCTTGAGCAGGGCGCCGCGGGTGGCCGCGCCGCGCGGGGAGACCCTCGCGGGCCTGTCCGTCTTGTCCACTGTCACGCCTCACTCCAGTCCGGGTCACGCCAGAGTAGTCCGTCCCCGTCCACCCGGCACCGCCCCGAGGGGGCCCGTGGCCCCGCGGGTGTCACGTCGGGTGACTACCCTAAGACCTGCCCCCGACCTGTTCTCCCGATGGAAGGTGTGTCCATGTCGCAGTCCAGCAGCCCGCACAAGGCCCCGGATCGCAACCTCGCGCTGGAGCTGGTGCGCGTCACCGAGACCGCGGCGCTCGCCGCGGCCCGCTGGGTGGGCAAGGGTGACAAGATCGGGGCGGACGGCGCCGCGGTGCGCGGCATGCGGCACATGATCAGCACCGTGTCCATGAACGGGACCGTGGTGATCGGCGAGGGCGAGAAGGACAACGCCCCGATGCTCTACAACGGCGAGCGGGTCGGCGACGGCGGCGGCCAGGACTGGGACGTGGCCGTCGACCCGATCGACGGCACCACCCTGACCGCCATGGGCATGCCCAACGCCGTGTCGGTGATCGCGATGAGTCCGCGCAACACCATGTTCGACCCCTCCGCGGTGTTCTACATGGAGAAGCTCGCCACGGGCCCCGAGGCCGCCGACGTGGTGGACATCGCCGCTCCCGTGGCCGACAACGTCCGGGCCGTGGCCCGCGCCAAGGGCAAGTCGCCGCAGGACGTGACCGTCGTCATCCTGGACCGCCCCCGCCACAAGCAGATCGTGCAGGACGTGCGCGACGCGGGCGCCCGGATCAAGTTCATCAGCGACGGCGACGTGGCCGGAGCGATCATGGCGGCCCGCGCGGGGACCGGTGTGGACCTGCTGCTGGGCATCGGCGGCACCCCCGAGGGCATCATCACCGCGTGTGCGATGAAGTGCCTGGACGGCGTCATCCAGGGCCGCCTGTGGCCCAAGGACGAGGAGGAGCGCCGCAAGGCGCTCGACGCCGGGCACGACCTGGACCGTGTGCTGCGCACCGACGACCTCGTCTCGTCCGACGACGTGTTCTTCGCCGCGACCGGCATCACCGACGGGGAGCTGGTCGGCGGCGTCCGCTACGAGTCCGCGCGGGTCGTCACCGACTCCCTGGTCATGCGCGGCCGCAGCGGCACCGTCCGCCAGGTGCTCAGCGAGCACCGCCTGGGCAAGCTGGCCTCCTACAGCGGCGTCGACCTGACCTCGGCCCCCTACCGGGGCGAGGAGCCCGAGTCGGTCTAGGGCCGTCACACCCCCACCGGAAGACCTCCGCGGAGAGCTCCACCCCGGTGTCCCGTCCCGGCCGGTACGGGACACCGGGCCCCTTCCCCACCGGCCGACCGAAAAAGGCACGGGACGCGAACCACACCGGGTCGACGCGGCATCAGACCCGGCGTTGGTTGCGCGGTGCACGCGCCGAGGAATTCCCCGCCGGAGGTTTGATGTCCTACCCCGATCCCCCACAGCAGCCCCAGTGGCAGCCTCAGCCGCCCGGGCAGGGTTATCCTCCGCCCCAGGCTCCCGGCCAGCACCCCGCGGGCTTCGGCGCGGGCGCGCCCGGCGGTCCGCCGCCCGCGGGCCCCTTCCCCGGGGGCCAGTACTCCGGCGGTCAGGTGCCGCCGCCCTCCGGCGGCGGCCGCAACAGGCGCTGGCTGATCCCGGCCGCCGCGGGCACCGCGCTCCTCCTCATGGGCGGCACGGTGTGGGCCACCGTCTCGCTGGTCAGCTTCGGCGGCCCCCAGCCCGAGGACGTGCTCCCGGGCAGCGCGCTCGCGTTCGGCAAGGTCGACCTGTCCATCGACGGCTCCCAGGCCATGGAGCTGTTGCGGTTCGTGGACCAGCTCCCCGACGAGGTCACGGCCGAGATGGACGAGCCCGACGGCGACATGACGGGGCTGGTCGCCGAGGGTTTCGTGGCCGCCTTCCCCGAGGCCCGGCAGTCCGAGGTCGAGGAGTGGATCGGCCAGCGCGTGGGCTTCGCGATGTGGCCCGCCAGCGGTGAGGCCGAGCTGGGCGAGGGCGCCGGTGTGGCCGGGGCGTTCGCGCTCGCGGTGGAGGACGAGCGGCTCGCCCAGGAGGACCTGGAGCGGCTCAGCGGCGAGTACGACGACCTCTACTTCGAGGTGATCAACGACTTCGCGCTCCTCACCACCTCCGACGCGGCGCTGGCCGACCTGCACGCGCAGGTGGAGGAGCACGGCCCCCTGGCCGACGCCGACACCTTCTCCGGTGACATGGCCGAGGTGCCCGGCGGCAGCCTGGCCGCGGCGTGGTCGGACCTCGCGGGCCTGATGGAGGTCGAGGAGTTCGCCCGGGAGTTCGAGGCCGACCTGGCCGCCGAGACCGGTGAGCTGAGCGGCCGGATGACCGCGTCCCTGCGGGTGGACGGCGAGTACCTGGAGGCGCGCACGGACATCTTCGACCTCACGGTGGACGGCACCGACCTGGCGTGGCTGGCCGAGACGCCGGGGACGAGCGTGGCGGCGATGGAGTCGCTGCCCGAGAGCACGGTCATGGCCGTGGGCACCAGCGGCCTGGACACGGCGCTGGCCGACGCCTACGAGAGCGACTCGATCCCGTTCATGACGAGCAGCGGCCAGATGCAGGAGATGGAGCGCCAGTTCAACTCGATGGGCGCCCCGCTGCCGGAGGGGTTCACCCAGCTGCTGGGCTCCTCGACCGCGTTCGGTGTCACCGACATGAACCTGGAGGGCTTCTTCGGGTCCTCCTACAACGGTGGCGGGGAGGCGTCCTTCCAGTACCGCGCGGTGGGCGGTGACGAGCAGATCCTGGGCGACTTCGTCGAGAGCGCGGTCGTCGACTCCTACAGCACCCCGCCGGGGGTGAGCACCGACGGCGACGCCGTGGTGGTGTCCCAGGGGAGCAGCGCCACCGGGCGCCTGGGCGACGACCCGGTCTTCCAGCAGACCATGCAGGAGATGGACTCGGCGGTGATGGCCGGGTACATGGACCTGCGCCAGGTGCTGACCGAGAGCGAGGTGGAGGCCCCCGGCCAGTGGGGCGCCATGGGCCTGGCTCTGAGCGTCACCGAGGAGGGACAGCGCAGCAGCGTGGAGCTGCGCTGGTCGCCCAGCGGCGGCGAGTAGACGCGGGAGGCGTGAGCGCGCGGACGGCGCGGGAGGCGGTGTCCCCCGCGCCGTCCGCGTGTGCGGGGGGTTTCAGCCGACCACGCGTCGTCTCATCCGTGCGCACGCCAGGAACCACATCAGGACCACGAACACCAGCAGCACTCCGAGGTGGAACAGCGCCGCTCCGGCCCCGAGGTCGCCGAAGACCACCCCGCGGATCAGCTCGACCGAGTGGTAGAGCGGGTTGGCCATGGCCGCGTTCCGCACCCAGTCGGGCAGCTCGGTGAGCGGGAAGAACGTGCCCGCCACCAGGAACAGCGGGGTGAACAGGCCGCTGAACACGTAGTCCATGGACCGCACCGAGTTGATCAGGGCGGAGATCCAGATCCCGAAGAGCGCGAAGGCGAACCCGGAGAGGAAGGCGATGAGCGGCACGAGCAGCAGGCCGGGGCCGGGGCGCAGCCCGAAACCGACCGCGACCAGCAGCGGGACGCACCCGTAGACGCCCGAGCGCATCGCCAGCCACAGCGCCTCGCCGGTGACGAGTTCGCGCACGTCCACGGGGGCGGCGAGGATGCCCTCGTAGGTGTGCAGGAATCGTCTCTTGATGAAGGTGTTGATGACCCCGGGCATCATCGACTGGAACAGCACCGACACCGCCACGATGCCCGTGCCGAGGAAGTCGATGTAGCTGTACCCGGCGAGGGTGCCGATGAGGGCGCCCATGCCGAAGCCGAAGCAGAGCAGGTAGAGGGTGGGCTCGACCACCGCAGCGAAGGTGGTCGCCCGCCAGGACTGGCCGTACAGGATCCACTCGCGGGCGACGACGCCCATCACCGCGTCGGCCTCCAACCGGCCGGGGCGGGCGTGGATCTCGGGCCGGGCGTCCTCCCGGGCCTGCCGTGTCTGGTCCGTCACTCCACACTCTCCCCGGTCAGGGCCACGAAGACGTCCTCCAGGGTGCTCACCCGGCGCAGCGGCGCGCCCAGCCGGTCGCGCAGGGAGTCGGGCAGCTCCTCGGCGCGCAGGACCGACACGGTGGTGCCGGTGCGCCGGGTGGTGAAGCCGTGACCGTGGACGAGGCTTTCGAGTCCGTCGACGCCCTCCTCACCCGGGGTGTACTCCTCCACGGTGGTCCCCGCGTACCGGGCGACGAGGTCGGCGGGGGCGCCGCGCTCGACGATCCTTCCCGCGGCCATGAGCGCCACCTCGTCGGAGAGGCGTTCGGCCTCCTCGATGTAGTGGGTGGACATCAGCACGGTGACGCCCTCGGCGCGCAGCGCGGAGATGACGCTCCACAGGTCCTGGCGCACCTGCGGGTCCAGGCCCACGGTGGGCTCGTCCATGAGGACGAGTTCGGGCCGGTGCAGCAGGGCGCGGACGATGAGCAGGCGGCGGCGCATGCCCCCGGACAGGTCGTCGACGAGGGTCGCGCCCCGGTCGGCGAGCTGGGCCAGCCGCATGGTCCGGGCGATGGCCTCGCGGCGTCGGCGGCGCGGCACCCGGTACAGGTAGGAGAACATCCGCAGGTTCTGCTCGACGGTGAGCTCCTCGTCGAGGTTGTCGTGCTGGGGCACGACGCCCATGCGGGCCCGGGCCCACTTGGACTCGTCGGGGATGGCGTGGCCGAGGACGCGGATCTCGCCCTCGTCGGCGAGGGACTGGGCGGTGAGCATCTTCATGGTGGTCGACTTGCCCGCGCCGTTGGGCCCGAGTAGGCCCAGGACGACGCCCTGCGGGACCTCCAGGTCGAGCCCGTCGACGGCGGTGAGCGAACCGAAGCGCTTGACGACTCCCCGGAGTCGCAGGGCGGGGACGGACGGTGTGTCACCGGCGTCCATGGTCGCGCTCCCGGACGGACGGCGACCGGGGACAGGTGTGGTCATGAACACAACCGTAGACAGCGGGGGCGAGGGATTTCCAGCGGGTTTCTCCGGCTGTGGAAACACCCCGCCGAGCCGTGCGCGTCTGCGGCGCTGCGGGCAGTGCGGGCCCCGCAGGGCGGTCCGACCGGCGGAAAAACCCGTTGTCCCGGCCGGGGCGCCCGCCTACGATCGTCCTCCGGACCCGTAGGAACGAGAATCCGGAGGACGACTCCGGACGGAGAAGGGTGAGTATGCCCCGGAACGCGCCGAGCGCGCCTCACAGTCACGCGTGCCACCGCCGTACCCGGGTCCCGGGTGCCTGAGGCGGCCACGCCCCTTTCCGTCGAGAAGCGCTCGGCCTGCTCCCTGCTGTCTGTCACCCTTTCCCAGCAAGGAGTACCTTCCGGGTGTCCACCACCGATTCCTCCGGCCGCTCCGGCCACCGCTCCGCCACCCGCACCGGCGCCTTCGCCTGCGTGCGCTGCGGCCTGTCCGTGTCCCGCCTAGGTCCCGACGGGGAACCGCGCGACCACTGCCCGAGTTGCCTGAGCTCCCGCCACGTCCTGGACCGGGTCGGGGGCGGCGCCTCCGACTGCGGCGGGCGCATGGCCCCGATCTCGGTCGCGGTACCGCGCGGCGGCGCCTGGACGCTCATCCACCGCTGCGGCGTGTGCGACGAGATGTCCGAGAGCGCCGTCTCACCGGACGACAACCACCTCGTCCTCATGCGGATCGCGGTCCGGCCGCTGGCCGAACCGCCCTTCCCGCTCGACCTGTTCGGGGAGGTGTGAGCGTGGGCCGACGCAACACCCGTGTCACCAGGCGTCCCCAGCGCCCCAAGACCGTGCTGCACGCCCACGGCGAGGCGGGCGGCGCGGGTTCGTTCCGCTGTGTGCGGTGCCGTCTGGAGATCCCGGCCCGCGCGCCGGGGACGGCCCATCGCAACCACTGTCCGCACTGCCTGACCAGCCTGCACGTGGACCTGCGGATCCCCGGCGACCGCGCGTCCGGCTGCCGGGGCGCGATGGACGCGCTGAGCATGGCGGCGCGGCCGGACGGGGAGTGGATGATCGTCCACCGCTGCGTGCGGTGCGGTGAGCTCGGCCCCAACCGCGTGGCGGGCGACGACAACGCCCGCGCGCTGGTCAGGGTGGCGGTCCGGCCGCTGGCCGCCGCCTCCGACGCGGTCGCTCGGCGGGCGCTGATGGACCTGTGACGGCGGACGGGGCGGGGGCCGCAGGGCTTTCCGCCCCGTCCGGGTCCGGCCCGCCGCGCTTTCCGATCGGGCCGGGGCGCCGCGCCTTCCGGCCGGAGTCCGCCCGTGAGCCCGGGCGGGCGGACGCGGAGCGCTCCCCGGACGCGCCGACGCGCGGTGCTCCCCGGACGGGCGACCGGCCCGGGGTTTCGCCTAGTGTGGGCGGTGTGAGTGAGGAAGTGTCCCCCGATCGGCTCCGCGCCTCCAACACCGACCGCGAACGGGTCCTGCGGGTCCTGCGCGAGGCCGCCGCCGACGGCCGTCTGGACCTGGAGGAGTTCGAGGAGCGCTCCTCCCTCGCGCACGAGGCCCGGACCCTGGGCGAGCTGCCCGGCATCACCGCCGACCTCCTCCCCGCCGAGCAGCAGCCCATCCGCCTGGACCGCCAGCCCGTCCTGGGCCTGTTCGGCAGGGCCGAGCGCAGGGGCCGCTGGGTGGCCTATCCCGACGAGCTGGCCGTGGCGCTGGTCGGCAGGGTCGAGGTGGACATGCGCGAGGCGCTCCTGATGCACAACCACCACCGCATGACCGTGACCGCCGTCCTGGGCCGCGTGGAGATCGACGTCCCCGAGGGCGTCGAGGTGCGGATGACCGGCTGGTCGTTCCTGGGCAGGCGCACCACCACCGCGCGCCGCTCCGAGTTGTCCCACCCCCCGGTGCTGGAGATCGACGGGTTCTCCCTGTTCGGCGTGGTGCGCGTGCGCGCCCCCAAGAGGCGCCGCCTCCTGGGCTGGCGCCGCCGCGATCGCCGACGCGGCATCGGGGCCTGACCGCGCCGACCTGCGGGGACCGCCGACCGGGCACGGGGGGCGGCGACGGTGTCAACATGACGCGCGCAACACCGCCAACCCCGGGTGAGGTGGCGGTGTGCTCCGGTGCGTCTGGCAATCTGGGGCTCACAGGTTTTCCCAGGGAGAGTTGGGTTGCAATGAGCGAGTTCCGTATCGAGCACGACTCGATGGGTGAGGTCAGGGTTCCGGCCGAGGCCAAGTGGAGGGCCCAGACGCAGCGTGCCGTCGAGAACTTCCCGATCTCCGGCCAGGGCCTGGAGGGCGCGCACATCGCCGCCCTCGGCCAGATCAAGGCCGCCGCGGCCAAGGTCAACGCCGAGCTCGGCGTCATCAGCGACGACCTGGGCAAGGCCATCCGGGAGGCCGCCCTGGAGGTCGCCGAGGGCAGGTGGAACGACGAGTTCCCGATCGACGTCTTCCAGACCGGCTCGGGCACCTCCAGCAACATGAACACCAACGAGGTCGTGGCGACGCTGGCCACCGAGCGCCTCGGGGCCCCGGTGCACCCCAACGACCACGTCAACGCGTCGCAGTCCTCCAACGACGTGTTCCCCTCCTCCATCCACATCGCCGCCACCTCCGCCGTGCAGAACGACCTGGTCCCGGCGCTGCGGCACCTGGAGGAGGCGCTCGGCGCCAAGGCCACCGAGTTCGCCTCCGTGGTCAAGAGCGGCCGCACCCACCTCATGGACGCCACCCCGGTCACCCTGGGCCAGGAGTTCGCCGGGTACGCCGCCCAGGTGCGCTACGGCGTGGAACGCCTGGAGGCCGTCCTGCCGCGCGTGGCCGAGCTGCCGCTGGGCGGCACCGCCGTGGGCACCGGCATCAACACCCCCGAGGGCTTCTCCGCCCGGGTCATCGCCGAGATCGCCGAGCACACCGGCCTGCCGCTGACCGAGGCCCGCGACCACTTCGAGGCGCAGGGCGCCCGCGACGGCCTGGTCGAGCTGTCCGGCCAGCTGCGGACCATCGCGGTCGGCTTCGCCAAGATCGCCAACGACATCCGCTGGATGGGCTCGGGTCCGACCACGGGCCTGGGCGAGATCCTCCTGCCCGACCTCCAGCCCGGCTCCTCGATCATGCCGGGCAAGGTCAACCCGGTCCTGTGCGAGGCCGTGCTCCAGGTGACCTCGCAGGTCGTCGGCAACGACGCCGCGGTGGCCTTCGGCGGCGCGAGCGGCAACTTCGAGCTGAACGTGCAGCTGCCGATGATCGCCCGCAACGTGCTGGAGTCGATCCGCCTGCTCTCCAACGTCTCGCGCGTGTTCGCGGACCGCTGCGTGTCCGGCATCGAGGCCAACGTCGAGCAGTGCCGCGTCTACGCCGAGTCCTCGCCGTCGATCGTGACCCCGCTCAACCGCTACATCGGCTATGAGGAGGCCTCCAAGGTCGCCAAGCAGTCGCTGAAGGAGAAGAAGACCATCCGCGAGGTGGTCATCGAGCGCGGATACGTCGAGGACGGCAAGCTCACCGAGGCGCAGCTGGACGAGGCCCTCGACGTGCTGCGGATGACCAACTCCCAGTAGTCCGGACCCGTTCCGCCACGGGGCACCCCGCACGCGGGGTGCCCCTTCCGCGCGCCGGACGGGGCGGTCGTGTGCCGGGCGGGGCGCACGGTGCGCACGGGTCGCGGTTGTGTCTCACCCGGCCGCGAGGGGCCCGGACCAGGAACCTTCCGGGCGCGGGAGGCGTCCGACATTCTTGAACAGAGCACCTTGGAAGCCCGCCTTCGAGAGGGCAGTACATGTCGAGCAACAGCGGCAGTGAACGCATCGTCGCGGACCGCTACGTCCTGCGCCGTGAACTCGGCCGCGGCGGTATGGGGGTGGTCTGGCAGGCCTTCGACCCGACGCTGGACCGCGACGTCGCGATCAAGCAGGTGCTGCTTCCCGACCACTTCACCGACTCCGAACGCGCGGACGCCCACGGCCGGGTCCGGCGCGAGGCGCGCTCCGCCGCCCGGATCAGCCACCCCACGGTGATCACCATCCACGACGTCTTCGAGTACGACGGCAACCCGTGGGTGGTCATGGAGCTGGTCGAGGGCGGGTCCCTCCAGGACCGGCTCGACGAGCGGGGCGCCCTGCCTCCGGACGAGGTCGCGGAGATCGCCGGGTCGCTGCTGCGCGCCGTGCGGGCCGCGAACGCGGCCGGGGTCCTGCACCGCGACATCAAGCCGGGCAACATCATGACGTCCCTGGACGGCCGGGTGATCCTCACCGACTTCGGCATCGCGACGATGGAGGGCGGGCCGAGCATCACCCGCACCGGCGCGCTGATCGGCTCCCCCGAGTACATGCCGCCCGAGCGGCTGGCGGGCGGCCCGGCCGAGCACCGGGGCGACCTGTGGAGCATCGGCGTGACCCTGTTCGCGGCGGTCGAGGGCACCTCCCCGTTCCGCCGCGACAGCATCACCGCGGCGATCGCGGCGGTGATGTCCGCGCCGCTGCCGCCGATGACGCGCGCCGGGTGGCTGGAGCCGGTCATCTCCGGTCTGCTGGAGCGCGACCCGGACCGCAGGCTGAGCGCGGACGAGGCGCTGGCGCTGCTGCGCGAGCGCGGCGGGCCGAACGCGGGCGGCGACGACAGCGGCGGCTTCGGCGCGGCGGGCGCCGTGGGAGCCGCGGGGGCGGGCGCGTTCTCGGGCGGTACCCCGGCCTTCGGCAGCGGCCCGCACACGGCCCCCGGGGTCAGCGGTCGGCAGAGCCCCCACCACACGCCGAGCGGTGGCCACCCCGGCACGGGGCCGCGGGGCGGCTACCCCCACACGCGGACCCCGCTGCCTCAGGGCCCGATGACGGGGCAGCACCTGCCGCGGGGCGGACCGGCCGACCCGGTGACACCCGCGACACCCTTCGCGCACGGGCACCGCACGGTCCACCAGCACCGGCCGCCCCACTCCGCGGGAGGCGGTCTCGGCGGCACGGGCCGTGGCCCGGGTGGACCCGGGGGTCCGGGTGTCCCGCTCCACTCGGGCGGCCACGGCGGTGCGCGTCCGGGTTCGGGCTCGGGGAACACCAGGCTCCTCGTCGGCGTGGGCGCCGCGGTGGTGGTCCTGACGCTGATCGGCGGCGTTGCCGTGGTCGGTGCCACCCTGTTCGCCGGCGCCGAGGCCGAGGGCGGCGCCGCCGAGGCGCTGTCGGCGTCCGAGAGCGCGCGGCCGCCTGCGGAGCCCTCTACCTCCGTCGGCGGGGACGAGGGCGGTGCCGGCAGCGGCGGCGGTGAGGGCCGGGGCGAGGGCGGCCAGACCGGCGGCGGGGACGAGAACGGGGAGCCGCCGTCCTACGACGAGCTGGAGACCTTCCGGTCGCAGTGGTTCCACGTGGACTACCCGGCCGGGTGGCAGGTGGACGACAGTGAGATCGAGAACACGCTGGCGGTGTTCGTCGCGCCGGGCAGCGACCACCAGGTGTGGGTGACCGGCTGGACCGAGCAGGAGTTCACAGGGACGAGCGCCGAGTACCTGGAGGACACCAACGGCGGGACGAAGGTCGAGGGTGACGTCACCACCGGCTACACGCAGTTGGAGCTGGAGGAGTTCGACGACGGCGACTTCGAGGAGGGCTGGGACGTCGCCCTGGTGGAGTCCGACCTCGTCAACGAGACCTGGGCGAGCCAGGAACGGCGCTTCTGGGCCTACGCGATCAGCACCGAGCACGAGGGCGACCGGGTGTTCTACCTGGTCAGCGTGAACGTTCCGCGCGAGGACGCCGACTACTACGACGACCTGCACGAGGACGTCATGGAGACGTTCGACCCGCTGCTGTGAGCGCGCCGCCCGCCGACCGCGGCGGGCCCGACACGACGGGGGCCGTTCCGGAAGGGAACGGCCCCGCGCCTCGCGTGTGCACCGGAGACGGCGCCCTCCGGCAGGGGGCGCCCCGGCGGGTCAGTACCAGCCGACGGACTGGGAGTGGGCCCAGGCCTCACAGGGAGTGCCGTAGCGGCCCTTGATGTAGTCGATGCCCCAGGCGATCTGCGTGGCCGGGTTGGTCTGCCAGTCGTCGCCGTGGGTGGCCATCTTGTCGCCCGGCAGCGACTGGGGGATGCCGTAGGCGCCCGAACTGGGGTTCTGCGCGCTGGGGTTCCAGTTGCTCTCCTTCTGCCACAGGGGCTCGAGGCAGTCGTGGAACTCGCTGGCGGCCCAGCCCTGGTCGGTGACCATCTGGAGGGCGATGCCCTTGGGGTCGCCGGTGAAGACGGGAGTCTCCTCCTCCTCTTCCTCTTCTTCCTCCTCCTCGATGTCGCTTCCCTCGACCTGGGCCGTCAGGACCCCTTCGGTGAGAGCCGCGTCACGCTGCTCCTGAGCCTGACTGCGCAGGGTCTGGAGTTCTTCCTGGGACAACTGCTCGGAGAAGAACGACTCCTCCCCGGCTTCGGTGTCGGCGGCGGGTTCCTCGGTCTCCGGAATGGCGGCGCTGGCCACCGTGTCCGGATCGAGCTCGTCATCCGCGAACGCGGTGACGGCGAAGGTCGCACCCGCGACGAGAGTCGCCGCACCGACCGCCGCCGTACTACGCAGCGACATTCGGTTGATTAGCACGATTGCCTTTCCCAAGAGGGGGTTATTGGCAGGGAAAGCCCTATTAATACCAGTTGTTGGCCTGGGAGTGGGACCAGGCGCCGCAGGGGTTTCCGTAGCGGTCCTTGATGTAGTCGATGCCCCAGGCGATCTGCGTGGCCGGGTTGGTCCGCCAGTCGGAGCCGTGGGAGGCCATCTTGTCGCCCGGCAGGGACTGCGGGATGCCGTAGGCGCCCGAACTGGGGTTCTCGGCCGTGTGGTTCCAGTTGCTCTCCTTCTCCCACAGCGGCTCCAGGCAGTCGTGGAACTCGCTGGCGGCCCAGCCCTCGTCCAGGACCATCTGGAGCGCGATGTCCTTGGGGTCGCCGGAGGAGGCCGACCCGGCGGATCCACCGCCGGAGGAGTCGGAACCGCCGGAGGACTCGGGTTCGGGCTCCTCCTCGGGTTCGGGTTCGGGCTCGGCGATGTCGCTGGCCGTCCCGCTGTCTGCGCGGACGGCCCCGTCGACGGCCGCCCTGGCCTGCTCCATGCTCTCCTCGCGCTGGGTCTGGCGCTCCTGGTCGCTCTGCCCGGGCTGCGCGGCGAAGAAGTCCTCGGGCCGGTCGGACCCGCCGTCGCCGCCCGCCGCCGCCTGCTGGTCGGGGACCACCGCGGCGGAGGCGAGCTGGCTCGGGTCCGCCGCGTCGCTCTGGGCGAACGCGGCGACCGAGAAGGTGCCGCCGGCGACGAGGGTCGCGGCGCCGACGGCGCCCGCATGTCGCAGTGAGATGAGGTTGAGTAGCAAAATCGCCCTTTCGCGTAGACGCACACGCGCCCCACGGGGTCCGCGTGTGTGAGAGTTCGCCGCCGCTGACCACGTGGCCCGGGGTGTCGCGCGCGAGGGAAGGGGTAGCCGTTCGACCGACCGCGGCGCGGGTTCCCACGTGGGAGGGGATGTTCGTGCAGCGGGTTCAGCCTGCATCATCGTCACGATGAAGTAACGCCAGATTTACTATGCCTTGGATCACATCACGGAATGCATCCGCGATGCGGTGCTTTGACCTGCACGTCGATACGCACAGTCAAGAAGGAGTCAAGCCCTCCCGGCACTGTGGCGAGGGTCTCCGCACCTGCCGAAAGGAGACGGGGGTCACCGGGAACGGTGTTCCTGAGTACCCGTACGGATGTGCGCGGGCGGCTCCGGGGGTCAGGATGGCGCCATGAACGTCCACGGATCCCCGCCGTCCCCCGCGGGCCCACGGCTCAAGTGCCCGGACTGCCGCGCCCCGCTTGCCGCGCGGCCCCGCTCCTGCCAGCGGTGCGGGCTCCTGCTCGTCGGCGCCACCGCCCAGCGCCTGTGGCACATCGACACCGAGATCGCGCTGCTCAACAGCCGTGAGCGGCACCTGCGCGAGGAGCGCGCCGCCGTCGTGGCACTGCTGCGCGAGGAGTCGGACCGAGGCGCGTCCCCGGCCGGAGCCGTTCCCGAATCCGCCGACGGGGAGCGGCCGTGGGCTCCGGGGCCGCAGGGACGGCCGCCGGGGCCCGCGCGGGTCCCCGGACAGGCGCCCGGTGCCGCGCCGGAACCGGCCGTCCTGCCCGGTGGCGCGCCTCCCGACGGGCACGGAGCCCACGCGCACGTGCGGGTCCCGTACACGTCGGCGCACGGGCGGGCCGAAGGGGCGCCGGCCGGACGGGCGCCCGGGGAGGTCACCCGCCGCTCGGCGCAGAACGTCATCCTCGGGCTGGGCGGCGTGCTCGTCGGCATCGCGGCCCTGGTCTTCGCCATCTGGACGTGGAGCGACATGGGCACCGGCGCCCGCGCCGGTGTCCTCGGCCTCACCACGGCGGCCTTCGCCGCCTTGGCCCTGCCGCTGCACCGGCGCGGTCTCAGGGCGACCGCGGAGACCTTCGGATGCCTGGCCGCCGCGCTGCTGTGCGTCGACGCCCTCGCGCTGTGGCTGCTGATGTCGGAGCGGCTCGGGAGCGGACCCGGATACACCGCGACCGCGCTGCTCGTCATCGGCGCGCTGCTGGCGTCCTATCCGCTGCTCGTGCCGCTGCGGACGCCGCGCGTCCTGGCCGTCCTGCTCCTGCAACCGGTGCCCGTCCTGCTGCTGGCGGCGTCCGACTCCCCCGGCCTCTGGTCCTGGGCGCTGCCCGTCCTGGCCGCGACCGGACTCGCCGACCTGCTCCTGGCTCTCTGGTTCGGACGGCCCCGCGCGGGCGTCCCCGTGCGCGCCCTCCGGGTCAGCGCGACCGTGCTGTGGGCGCTGACCACGGTTCTGGCGCTGCTGTACACGGCGTTCGTCCTGGCCGCCTCCGCCGCGGGCGCCGATCACGTCGGAGCCCGGTGGTCCGTGGCCGCGGTCCTGCTGCTGTCGGGCGTGAC
Organism: Nocardiopsis sp. CNS-639; assembly: GCF_000381685.1. Classification (NCBI taxonomy): domain Bacteria; kingdom Bacillati; phylum Actinomycetota; class Actinomycetes; order Streptosporangiales; family Nocardiopsidaceae; genus Nocardiopsis; species Nocardiopsis sp. CNS-639. The sequence continues at coordinate 59,819 of NZ_KB906859.1, read as the reverse complement.
CGGCCTGCTGCTGGCCCGCGGCCCGCTGCGCCACGTCCCGGAGGGCCCCGGTCCCGTGGGTGCCGTGAGCGGTGCCGCTGGCCCGGGCGCCCCGGGCGGTACCGGCGCGTCCAGGGTCTTCGCGGCCATCGCCCTGCTGGTCCTGGGGGCGGCCCCGATGGTCGCCGGGCCCGCGCACCTGCCCGCGCTGCCCAGGGCGCCCCTGCCCCCGTGGAACGGCGGACCCCCGACCGCACCGGTGTCCGGCGTGCTGGGCCTGCCGACGACGACCACCCCGGACGCGGGGTTCCACCTGCTCGCCGTGCTCGTCTGCGCCGTGCTGTCCCTGGGCGCGGTGTTCCTGCTGCGCCGCCGGGCGCTGGTGCCCGCCGCCGCCCTGACCGCTCCCCCGGCACTGCTGACGGTCGTGCACCTGCTGGACCCGCCGCACGCGGTGGCCGTGGTGTGCGCCCTCCTGGTCGGCGCCGCGCTGGTCCTGGCCACGGCCCTGGTACCGCGTCGGCCCGGCGCCTGGGCGCCCGCGCTCACCGGAACCCTGACCCTGCTCACCGGCGGCCTGTGGTCGCTCCCGGACCGGTACACCTCCCTGGCCGCCCTCGTGTTGGTGGAGGCGACCGTCCTGGTCGCGCTGCTGCTGTACGCCCGGTCCGGCCGCCCCGCGGTGCTCCACGCGACGGGCCTGCTCCTGTGGGCGCTGGCCCTGCTGACCGGTGCGTTCTTCGGGCTCGGCCTCGTGATCTCGGACACCGTGCCGCCTCCGGCGTGGTGGCTGCTGGCCGCCTGCGCGCTTCTGGCCGGGGCGAACGCGGTGGTGCTCGGACGGATCCCCCTCCCGTGGGCGGGCGGTGCCGGGGGCGACCCCCGGCCGGTGTTCACCGTGGTGGGCCTGCTCCTGCTCTCGTCCGCCCCGCTGCTGGTCGGGCGGGGGCACAGTCCCGGCCTGCCGCTGCTGTCCGGCGCGTACGGGCCGTGGACGGCGCCCGTGCGGGCGCTGGGCGACCCCGCCTACTCCGTCCTGGGGCTGCACCGCGTGGCGGGCCCGGCGGAGGCCGTCGGCACGGCGGCCGGAATGCTGCTGGCCGGTACGGCGGCGGTGGCCCTGGTCGCCCTGCTCGACCGCGGACGGACGGCGGCGGCGGCGGTCCTCGCCGCGCCGCCCGCGCTCGTCGCGCTGCCCCTGGTCCTGGACGCGCCGTTCCTCGGCGCGCTGCTGTGGGTGTTCGCGGTGGGTTCGGCCCTGGCGCTGTGGTCGGCGCTGACCCGGGACGGACGGCTCGGCTGGCTGGCGGGGCTGACCGGCCTCCTCACCCTGCTGCTCGGCACGGGCTGGGCGCTGGTCCAGGAGCACGCGACCACGGGCGCCCTGATGGGTGTCGCGGTGGTCGCCGCGGTGGTCGCGGCCCTGGCCCGGACCGCCGTCGCGGCGGTCGGCGCCACGGCGGTGGCGACGGCGGCGACGGGCGGGTTCGCGCTGGCCCTGCCCCTGCTGCTGGGGGCTCCGGTGGAGCACGCGGCGCTGGCGCCGATCGCGATGGTCGCCGCGGTGGCCGTGGCCGCGCCGCGTCTGCGCGGACCGCTCGTACCGGCGACGGAGGTCCCCGCCTGGGTGTGGGCGGCGGTCTCGCTGGGCGTCACCGCGGCGGCGGGGGCGCGGCTGGAACTGGTCGCGCTGGCGCTGGCCGTGGTCGGGGTCGTCGCGCTGGCGACCGCCGCGCGGCCCGAGCGGCGCTGGTTCGCGCTGGTGGGCGCGCTGCTGATGCTGGCGGCACTGTGGACGGTGCTCTCCGCGTGGGACGTGGCCGTGCCCGAGGCGTACACGGTGCCACCCGCCCTGGCGGCGCTGGCCGTGGGCTGGGAGTGGAGCCGCAGGGCTGCCGAACCGCCTTCGAGCTGGGCCGCCCACGGCGGCGGCCTGGCCCTGCTGTTCCTGCCCACCGTCGTGCTGGTGCTGGCGGAGGACGGCATGGTGTGGCGGGTGCCCGCCGTGCTCGTGCTGGGCCTCGCGGTGACCGTGTGGGGGCTGCGCCGACGGCTCCAGGCGGCCCTGGTGATGGGCGGGCTGGTGCTGGTGGCCACCTCGCTGCGGGCGTTCGGGCCGCCCCTGTGGGACCTGACCCGGCTGGTGCCGAACTGGGTGCCGTTCGCCGTCGCGGGTGTACTGCTGCTGGTGATCGGCGCCCGCTACGAGGCCAACCTGGAACGGGTGCGGCGCCTGGGCCGCCTGGTGGCGGGAATGCGCTGAGAAGCCCGGCCACGCGCCCGTGGGACGCGGGCCGGACCCGACGCCGACCGCCTGCGCACACGCGCCCGCGGGGCGCGGGCCGGAACCCGCCGGGGGCTCCACGGGGCGGCGGGCCCGTCAGACCGACGGGCCCGCCGCGGTACCGCGTCAGTTCTCCAGCATCTCCGTGACCAGGGCGGCGATCGGCGACCGCTCGGACCGGGTCAGGGTGACGTGCGCGAACAGGGGGTGGCCCTTGAGCTTCTCGATCACCGCGACCACGCCGTCGTGGCGGCCCACACGCAGGTTGTCGCGCTGGGCGATGTCGTGGGTGAGCACCACCCGCGAGTTCTGGCCGAGGCGGGAGAGGACCGTGAGCAGGACGTTGCGCTCCAGGGACTGGGCCTCGTCCACGATCACGAACGCGTCGTGCAGCGACCGGCCGCGGATGTGGGTGAGCGGGAGGACCTCCAGCATCCCCCGGTCCACGATCTCCTCGATGACCTCCTCGCTGGTCACCGCGGACAGGGTGTCGTGCACCGCCTGGCCCCACGGGGTCATCTTGTCGTTCTCGGTCCCGGGCAGGTAGCCCAGCTCCTGGCCGCCGACCGCGTACAGCGGCCGGAACACCATCACCTTGCGGTGCTGGCGGCGCTCCAGGACGGCCTCCAGACCGGCGCACAGCGCCAGCGCCGACTTGCCGGTGCCCGCGCGCCCGCCCAGGGAGACGATGCCCACCTCGGGGTCGGTGAGCAGGTCCAGGGCGACGCGCTGCTCGGCGCTGCGGCCGTGCAGGCCGAACACGTCGCGGTCGCCGCGCACCAGCTTCACCGACTTGTCGGGCTGGACCCGGCCGAGCGCCTTGCCGCGCTCGGAGACCAGCACCAGCCCGGTGTGGCAGGGGAGATCGCGGGCCGCGTCGATGTCGCTCTCGCCGCTGGCGAACAGTTCGCCGATCTGGTGCGCGGGCACGTCCAGCTCGGCCATGCCCGTCCAGCCGTGCTCGATGGCCAGTTCGGCCCGGTACTCGTCGGCGGCCAGCCCGATGGAGGCCGCCTTGATCCGCATGGGGAGGTCCTTGCTCACCAGCACGACGTCCCCGCCCTCCTCCTGGAGGTTGCGGGCCACCGTGAGGATCCGGGTGTCGTTGTCGCCGAGCCGGAAGCCCGCCGGCAGGATCTGCGGATCGCTGTGGTTGAGTTCCACCCGCAGCGTGCCGCCGACGTCGTTCACCGGTACCGGGGCGTCCAGACGGCCGTGGGCGACCCGCAGGTCGTCCAGGCGGCGCAACGCGTGACGAGCGAAGTACCCGAGCTCCGGGTGGTGACGCTTGCTCTCCAGTTCGGTGATCACCACCACGGGGATGACGACCTCGTGCTCGGCGAACCGGCTCAGAGCGGCCGGGTCGGCGAGCAGGACACTGGTGTCGAGCACATAGACGCGTCCGTCCTGGCCTACCTCCGTACGGGGGTCGGGGGACTGGGTGTCACGGCGATCGGTCGAGGAACTAGCCACTCGTTCTCCCCTTGGGCACCGCTGGGGCGCCCTACTGTCACGGGATCATGGAGGACCGGGACCTGGCCCGCGAGGGCCGGGTCCGGCCCTCCTCGTTGACGTTCCGCGATGGCGGAGGAGATCAATGAGACGGGGCCTCCCGAACGGGTGGACGAACGCCACCCGCTACTTCCGACGCTACGCGTCCGTGCTCCCGTTTCCAAGGGACCTCTCCCTCCGCGCGGTGAACTCCGCGTTAAGGGGTCGGGCTTCGGGGGGTCAGGATCCGTAGCGGCGGTTGCGCGCGCCGTACGAGCGCAGTGCACGCAGGAAGTCCACCCTGCGGAAGGCAGGCCAGTAGACCTCGCAGAAGTAGAACTCCGAGTGCACGCTCTGCCACAGCATGAAGCCCGACAGGCGCTGCTCCCCCGACGTGCGGATGAGCAGGTCGGGGTCGGGCTGACCGCGCGTGTAGAGATGCCGTGCGATGTCCTCGATGTCCAGGCGCTCGGCAAGCTCCTGGATACCGGTGCCCTTGGCCGCCTCCGCTTGGAGGAGGGACCGAACCGCATCAGCGATCTCACGTCTACCTCCATACCCGACGGCGACGTTGACAACCAGCCCGGGGTTACCGGATGTGGCCGTCTCCGCCTCCTTGAGCGCCTGGGCGGTGGACGCGGGCAGGATGTCGAGGGCCCCCACGGGGCGCGTGTTCCACCCCTCCTCGCGCAGCCGGGCGATGGTCTGCTCGATGATGCGCACCAGCGGGCCCAGCTCGGACTCGTCCCGGCTGAGGTTGTCGGTGGACAGCATCCAGAGTGTGACCACCTGCACGCCGACCTCGTCGCACCAGCGCAGCAGTTCGAAGATCTTGTTCGCGCCCGCCTGGTGGCCCTGCTCGGCCGCGCCGAGCCCGCTCACCTTGGCCCAGCGGCGGTTGCCGTCCATGGCGACACCGACGTGGCGGGGGATCTCCTGACTGGTCAGCCGACGCTCCAGGCGCCGCTCGTAGAGCCAGTACAGGGGGTCACGAAGCCCCATTGGCGAAACCTCTCAGAGCTGGATCTGGAACAGCACACCGTGGGAAAGGATGTGCCGACGGGGATGCCTCCAGCGTAGTTCGCCCGAAGGGGGCTACGTCACGGCCAGGGACTTGCGCACGTGCTTGCGCCCCTGGTGGATGCGGGACTTGACGGTGCCCAGGGCCAGGTTGAGCTCGGAGGCGATCTCGTTGTAGTCCATCTGGCACAGGTCGCGCAGGACCAGGGGGGCGACCAGGTTGGGGCGGTCCTTCTCCAGCTGGTCGAGGGCCTCCAGCAGGTCGATGCGGGAACCGGCGATGACGCTGGTGGTGCGGGGGTCGCTCTGGTGGGGCATACGCTCGGCCTCGGTGGGGAACTCCGCCGAGCGCCGCTTCATGGAGCGGTAGGTCTGCCGGGCGGAGTTGGACACCACCGTGTACAGCCAGGTGGTGAACAGGGAGTCGCCCTTGAAGCTGTCGATCTTGCGCGCCACGCGCAGCAGCGCGTCCTGGCACGCCTCCTCGGCGTCCTGCCGGTAGGGCAGGAAGCGGGAGCAGCGGCGCAGCACCTCGGGCTGGATCCGCCGGAGCAGGTCGTCCAGGGCCATGGCGTCTCCGGCCTTGGCCCGGCGCGCGAGGTCCTCCAGCTCCTCGTCGACGTTGCTCGCCACCCGGCGCCGCGGCGCGGGGCTCTCCTCGTGGTCTGCGTGGTCACTACTGCGCATGTCTGGTCTCTCCCTGACTGACGGCAGACATCCGGCCGTCCGCTGCGGACGCGGGTGCGCCCCTTGCGTTCGAGGGTCACACGTCACCGGGACGTCTACGGCCCCGGTCCGGATCCGCACTCGTGAAAAATCGTCGCCTTCGCCGCCGCGCACGGCGCGGAGCCCGTCGGGCCCCCTCCAGTCTCCACGTCCGGAGGGGATCGGCGCCACCCGGAGAGGGGATCATATCGGCGGGAGGCAATGTGAAGGTACAGATGGTGTATTAGTGGGCAACGACCGCGTGTTCACCCCTGACAGACCGAGGCGGAGATGAGCCAACCTGAGGCCTTCGGGCGCTACCGCGTCATCCGGCGCCTTGGGTCGGGTTCCTTCGCCACGGTCTGGTTGGCGCAGGACGACCTGCTGAACTACTCGGTGGCCATCAAGGTACTCGCCGAGAACTGGGCGCACCAGATGGACATCCAGCACCGCTTCCTGGAGGAGGCGCGCATCCTGCGCCAGACCGACTCCACCTGGCTGGTGGCGGTGCACGACGTGGACGTGCTCCCCGACGGTCGGCCCTACATGGTGATGACCTACGCCGACCAGGGCAGCGTCGCCGACCTCATCCACCGGGGCACACTGCCCCTGGACGAGGCCCTGCGGCTGCTCACCGAGATCGGCCAGGGCATCACGGTGCTGCACAACCACGGCACGATCCACCGCGACATCAAGCCGTCCAACGTGCTGCTCCAGTCCTCACCCGTGGGGCAGCGGGTGCTGGTGGCGGACCTGGGGTTCGCCAAGTCGATCGACGAGGCGTCGGGGTTCACCGCGGCGGCCGGGACCCCCGGCTACATGTCCCCCGAGCAGAGCATTCCCGGCGGTGACCTGGACGTCCGGTCGGACGTGTACTCGCTGGGCGCGGTGGCCTACGAGCTCATCACCGGCCGTCCGCCCTCGCGTCCGCCGGTGAAGGTGGCTCCTGGCCAGATCCGGCCAGGTCTGCCCCCCGCGCTCGACGAACTCATCCTGTCGGCACTTTCGGTGGACCGGGAAAGCCGTCCGGCGGACGCCAAAACCTTCACCGACCGGGTCAGAACCATCCGTATGGCGCCCGACCTGCCCAAGGCGGCCGTGCCGTGGTGGCAGCGGCTGCGCATGCCGTGGCGGCGGGCGGCCGCCCTGGCGGGGGCGCTGGTGCTGACGGGCGCCAGCCTCTCGGGCTCCCTGGGCAGGCCGGGGGTGTCCCTGACCACCGTGCACGACGCCGCACAGGGGGTCTACCTGGAGGTGCCGTCGGTGTGGGCCCACGAGATCCACACCGCCCAGGAGGCCCTCCCCGCGGCGGCCGAGGCCGGTGCGGGTCCGGGCCTGCTGGTGGCGACCGACGCCGAGGACTGGGACTCCACCCGGGAGACGGCCTACGGTGTGTACGCGACCGTGGTGCGCGGCCCCGCCGACCTGAGCGGGATCGCCGGCGCCCAGCCGTGCGGAGACCCTCCCGAGGAGCGGCCGCTGGACACCGGTGAATGGGAGGGCACGGTGTGGGACTGGCCCGAGTGCCACGGCAACGGGTCGCTGAGCAGCGCCGCCGTGCACGAGCCGGGCGAGCCCACGACCGTGTACATGGAGATCCGCCAGCCGGGCTACCGGCCCGACCTGGTGGACCGGATCATCGCCGGTACGCACCTGGGGTAGGCCCCGGCGACGCGTCAGGCCAGCAGCTGCTCCCGCAGGTCCTCGGGCGAGGTGACCGGGAGCTTGCAGACGAAGCCCTCGCACACGTAGGCGGTCGGTCGCCCGCCCACCGGCGCGCGGTCGCGCAGCAGCGGCACCCCGCCGTCGTCGCGGCCGTCGCCGCGTGAGAGCACGGTGCCCAGCGGCGCCCAGACCAGCGCGGCGCGCACCAGCTCCGCGGTCCTCGGGTCGTCGGGGTCGCCCACCACCGCCACGGCGCGCGGCCCGGTCAGGAGTGCCTCGCCGGTGGCCAGGCCCCATCCGGCGAACCGGGCGGCCTTCTCCGCCAGCACCGCCAGCGGGGACAGCGCCTCCTCGGCGGCCGTGCGGTGGCGCTCGGATCCGGTCAGCGCGGCGTAGGAGAGCAGCGCGGACGCCGCCGCCGACCGGCCGGACGGCGTGACGTTGTCGGTGGGGTCCTGGGGCCGGTTGAAGAGGCGCTCGGCGTCGTCGGCGGTGTCGTAGAACCCGCCGGAGCCGTCGCCGAAGCGCTCCAGGACGGTGTCCAGCAGACGCCCGGCCTCGTGCGCGTAGCGCGCCTCCCCGGTCACACCGTGCAGGACGAGCAACCCCTCGGCGACGTCGGCGTAGTCCTCCAGCACCCCGGCGCTGGTGCCCGCGCGCCCGTCCCGGGAGGTGCGGACCAGGCGCCCGTCCCGCAGGTGCACGCGCAGCAGCAGGTCCGCGGCCGCGCGGGCGGCCTCCACCAGGTCGGGCCGCTCCAGCAGCACCCCGGCCTCGGCCAGCGCGGCGACCGCCAGGCCGTTCCAGGCGGCCACCACCTTGTCGTCGCGCGCGGGGGCGACCCGTTCGGCGCGGGCCGCCAGCAGGGCCTCACGGACCCGCTGGTAGCGCCAGGCGTCGGCGGGCGGGGCGGGCAGCTGGAGCACGGAGGCGCCGCGCTCGAAGGTGCCCTCCTCGGTCACGCCGAACACCTCGGCGGCGAAGGCGGCGTCCTCCTCGCCCAGGACCTCCCGCAGCTGGGCGGGCGTCCACACGTAGTAGGTGCCCTCCTCGCCCTCGCTGTCGGCGTCCAGCGCCGAGGCGAACCCGCCCTCGGGCGTGCGCAGGTCGCGCAGCATCCAGTCGGCGGTCTCCCCGGCGACCCGGCGCAGCAGGGCGTGGGTGGCGGCGTCGGAGACCCCCGGCCCCGAGGGGCGGCGGCCCATCCGGGCGTAGGCGCGCAGCAGCAGGGCGTTGTCGTACAGCATCTTCTCGAAGTGGGGCACGGTCCACTCGCGGTCCACCGAGTAGCGGGCGAAACCGCCGCCGAGCTGGTCGTACATGCCGCCCTGCGCCATGGCCAGGGCGGTGCCGCTGGCCATGAGCCAGGCGGGCGTGGACTCGTCCGCGCTCTGCAGGGGTCGGGTGCGCTCGTCCTGGGCGGTGAGGAAGGAGAGCAGCATCGACGGCGGGAACTTGGGCGCGGTGCCGAAACCGCCGTGGGCGCTGTCGTAGTCGCGCACCAGCGCGCGGACGGCCAGGTCGAGCCGGTCCGCGGAGGGCGGCGGCGCGGCGGCCAGGGTGCGCGGGCCGCTCAGCGCCTCCACCACGCGCGCGCCCTGGCCGACCAGTTCGGTGCGCTGGTCCCGCCAGGCGTCGGCCACGCCCCGCAGCAGGCGCTGGAAGTGCTCGCGCGGGAAGTAGGTGCCGCAGTAGAACGGGGCGCCGTCGGGGGTGGCGAACACGGTCATGGGCCAGCCTCCCTGGCCGGTCATGGCCTGGGTCGCCTCCATGTACACGGCGTCGACGTCGGGGCGCTCCTCGCGGTCCACCTTGACGTTGACGAACAGGCTGTTCATCAGGGCCGCGGTCGCCTCGTCCTCGAAGGACTCGTGGGCCATCACGTGGCACCAGTGGCAGGCGGCGTAGCCGACGGAGACGAGGAGGGGCACGTCGCGCCGACGCGCCTCGGCGAGGGCCTCCTCACCCCAGGGCCACCACTCCACGGGGTTGTCGGCGTGCTGCAACAGGTAGGGGCTGGTCGCGTCGCTCAGGCGGTTGGGCATGCCCCCACTGTGCCATCCGGGGCGGCGGGGCGTCGCGCACCCGCCCGAGCGGAGTCCACGGCACGCAGGCCGACCCGGTGCCCGTGAACTCCGCCACCCGGGGCGGTGGGGTGTCGCGCACCCGCCGGAGCGGGGCGGGGACCACCGCCCGGGAGGAGGCCGGGTGTTCGTCCGGCGGGCACGGGAGCGGCCCGGAGCCTCCGGGCCGAGCGGTGGGCCCGGGCGGTGCGCCCGGACACGCCGTCCCGCTGGGGCAGGGCGGGGACGTCTCCTCTAGCTCCGCGGAGCGGTGTCCTCGGCGGAGACCTGCGCCGCGTCGGCCGACTCACCGTCGTCGGAGGCCGTGGTCCTCGCGCCGAAGTCGTCGTCCTTGGGCAGGGCGCGGAGCTTGCCCAGGAGACTGCGCATGAGGAAGTACAGCCCGACGCCGATGGCGAAGATGACGAGGAAGCCGAGCACACCGGGGGTCACGGTGTCCTTGTCGAGCTGGAAGCTGCCCGCCAGCACCGTCGCGGACGTGAGAAGGGTGTTCATGCCACTCATACTCTCACTGCTTCTCGGACACCCGCGAAGAGGTCCTTCTCAGGGATCTCGGTGTCCACCAGCGAGCGCACCAGGTGGTAGTCCTCACTCGGCCAGGCCTCCGCGACGACCTCGTTGGGCACGGCGAACCAGAACCCGTTGGGGTCCACCTGGGTGGCGTGCGCCTTGAGCGCCTCGTCGGCGACGTCGAAGTACTCGCTGCAGTGCACGCGCGTGGTGATCTCCCAGCGGGGGCGGTCGCGGTCCGCGATCCGCTTCATCCACTCCTCGAAGGGGTTCTCCAGCCCGCGCGCGGCCAGCACGTCGGCGAGGGCCTCGAACCGCTCGGGCGGGAAGGAGACGAAGTAGTACAGCTTGAGCGGCTGCCAGGGGTCGCCCGCGTCCGGGTAGGCGTCGGGGTCGCCCGCGGTGTCGAAGGCGTGCATCGACACCTTGTGGGTCATGATGTGGTCGGGGTGCGGGTAACCGCCGTTCTCGTCGTAGGTGAGGATGACGTGCGGCCGGAACCTGCGGATGGACTCCACGAGGGGCGCGGCGCCCTCCTCCACGGGAAGGGTGGCGAAACAGCCCTCGGGCAGGGGCGGCAGCGGGTCGCCCTCGGGCAGGCCGGAGTCGACGAACCCGGCGAACTCCTGCTGGACGCCGAGGATCTCCCTGGCCCGCTCCATCTCCTCTCGGCGCACCTGCGCGATGTTCTCGCGGATGTCGGGACGCTCCATCGCGGGGTTGAGGATGTCGCCGCGCTCGCCACCGGTCATGGTGACAACGAGCACGTCGACGCCCTCCTCCGCATAGCGGGCCATGGTGGCCGCGCCCTTGCTGGACTCGTCATCGGGGTGGGCATGAACGGCCATGAGCCGCAGGCGCTCGGACAACGAAGGGTCTCCTTGACTAGGTGGACGGACGCGAGGGGCGCGGCCGTCCGGCTCCCCCGGTACACAGGCTCGGACGACTTCCGCGCGGGGCGCGTGGGGAGGCTGTCAGGTCGGGGATATCTTAGACAACACCGTCCCCTTGTTCGGAGATTCCCGATGCAGCCGACCCCGGAGGAAGACGCCGTGAAGAGCGCCGAAACCACGGCCGACACAGCGGCCGACTCCTCGGCCAGTACCGCTCCCGCGCTGCGCAAGCGCCACGGGAACGGGCCGGTCTTCTTCGTCATCGCCACCCTCTTCGCGGTGGCGTGCGCGGTCGGCTGGGGCTACTCCCTGATGAACTTCAGCGGTCTGGGCGGCGGGGTGTACCACCAGGTGATCACCTTCTCCGCGCCCACGCCCGAGGAGGCCACCATCAGTTACGAGGTGAACAGCAGGAACGGCGCCGAGTGTCTGGTCGTGGCGCTGGACGAACAGTTCGTCGAGGTGGGCCAGACGCGCTCGAAGGCCGAGGCCGGGAACCGCATGGTCACCACGACCGTTGAGACGGTTCGTCAGGCCGCCACGGTAGAAGTGGCCTCGTGCAGGGAACAAGGTTCGCAGGACTGATCCACCGAGCCCCTTAGCCCGGCTCCGGAGGCACCGCCGAACCGCGGGAACCCGTGTGTCACGACGCACGGTGATATTCTCGTAAGTTCAGCTCTGGCCGCCTGGTGGCCTTTGCTACTAGTACACAAGGAGTTCCCGTGACCCAGACCCGCGATGACAACGTCACCTGGCTCACCCAGGAGGCGTACGACCGGCTCAAGTCCGAGCTGGACCACCTGTCGGGGAGTGGGCGCATCGAGATCGCGGAGAAGATCGAGGCGGCCCGGGAAGAGGGCGACCTCAAGGAGAACGGCGGGTACCACGCCGCCAAGGAGGAGCAGGGCAAGATGGAGGCCCGCATCCTCCAGCTCACCGAGATCCTGCGCACCGCGCGGGTCGGCGAGGCGCCCCACACCGAGGGCGTGGTCGGCCCCGGTATGACCGTCACCGTCAAGTTCGACGGGGACGACGACGAGGTCACCTTCCTGCTCGCCTCCCGCGAGGAGAGCGGCTCACCCATCGACGTGTACTCGCCCAGGTCACCGCTGGGCTCCGCCATCAACGGCAAGCGCGTGGGGGAGAACGTCAGCTACACGCTGCCCAACGGCAAGAGCCTGGGCGTCGAGATCATCGACGCCGTGCCCTACACCGGCATGTAGCGGCGGTTCGGCGATCACGGGGGCGGTTGTCCGACCGCCCCCGCCGCTTTGGGGGCGCCCCTCACCGGGGCGCCCCTTCGTGTGCGCGGCGGGGATCCTCCGGAGGGTCCCCCGCGTCGTAGTCTCGAAGCACACTCCCGCGGCGGCTTCCCCGGCCGCCGGTCCGACGAACCGAGGGATTCCCCGCCGACATGTCCTCGCTCCACTGGAACCCCCAGGAACCCCGCCCCGGCGCGTACCCGCCCCCGAACGGGGGGTGGGGTCCCGGCGGCCCCGTGCCCGGCCAGGGCGTGTCCCCTCCGGGCGCCGGATGGGGCGTGCCGGGGCAGGGCGCGTTCGCGGGTCCGGTGCCGGGCCCGTTCCCGACCCCGACACCGGAGAGGGCCACGTTCGGCCGCCGTCTGGCCGCCCGCGCCATCGACTACGTCCTCGTGGTGATCGCCGCGGTCGTGTTCTTCGTCCTCATGGCCATCGTGACGGTGGTCCTGACCGGCAGCGACCAGACCACCGACGCCGAGGGCACCCTGTGGGCGCTGCTGTTCGTGTTCGGGTGGGGTCTGCTGCTGTTCTTCTACGACTGGCTGTACCTGGTCACCTGGGGGCGCACGCTCGGCAAGATGATGGTCGGGATCAAGGTGGTCAGCGCCGCCGACGGCGGCAGGCTCAGCCAGGGGCAGGCGATGGGCCGCTCCGCGTTCTTCGGCTTCCCGCAGTCCCTGCCCGTCGTGGGCCACGTCTTCACGCTGGCCGAGTCCATGGCGGCGCTCGGCGAAGAGAAGCGCGCCCTGCACGACCGGGCCGCCGGAACCGTGGTCATCCGCACCTGAGCCGTCCGGGGCCGGGTGCGCCGGAGGGTTGTCCCCGGGTGGGAACTCCCCCTTCCGGGGCGGTTCCGCCGCGGCCTGGCGTGGTGAAGGGGGTTCCCACCCCCGCCCCGTGCTGCCCGCACACCATCGATGCCCGCCCCGCGCCCCGACGCCGACCGGGGCCGTGGCCCGAGCCCACACCTGCGTGCCCATCTGGAGCGCCCCGACACCAGCCCGGGGCGTGTCGCCGCACCCCACGGCCCCGCGACCCCGCGACTCACGGCTCCGGGCAGGCCGGGGCGCCGTTCCCGCCGTCGGCGAACACGGCCGGGACGTAGTTGCCCTCACCGATCCGGTACCAGGCGCTACTCGTCCCGAACGTCCCCGCCATCGCGTCGCCGACGGCCTGGCAGGCCACGTCGACGTTGGCGCTGTGCGCGGCCAGGCCCACCGGCTCGTGCTCCAGCCCCGGACCGCCGCGCACGACCACGGGGTGCCGCTGGTCGGCCGCGGTGATCCGCGCGCGCCTGCGGTACTCGCCGGTCCACAGGTAGTCGACCCGCACCCATCCGTTGGTGGGCAGTTCCAGCCCCTGCCGGAACGCGCCGTCGGCCAGGTCGATACCCGCCGGGTTGCGCACCCGGCGCCCGAACCCGTCGAGACCGCCGTTGTGCCCCAGCGTGTAGGCCGCCTGCGCCTGCGGGCGCCCCCGCGCCAGGTCGGGCCAGGTCTCGCGTTCGGCGTTCCAGTGGTCGTCCCTGGTGTTCCAGGGCCCCACGTCCCACACCGGCAGGTAGGCGCAGCGCGGCCGGTGGTCCTCGGTGACGCCCCGCCCCTCGGAGCCCAGGGCGCCGGTGGTGCACACCCGCACGGTGTACTCGCCGCCGCCCCGGACCGCCAGGCCCCGGCGGGAGGGCAGGGCGGCGAAGTGGTCGTTCTCGCGGATCCTGTGGCCGTTGGCGGTGGTGTTGCCGACCAGTCCGATACGGGTGGCGAAGAGGGTGGCCGAGAACGGCTCGGTGCGATCGCCGTGGTCGCCGGAGTTGTCAGAGTCGCCGGGACCCGAGGGGTCGGTGGGGGTTTCGGGGCCTCCCGGTGCGGAGGGGGCGGGGGAAGCGCCGGGGCTTCCCGGTTCCACCGGTTCCGAGGGGCCGGTGGGAGCGGCGGGACCGGTCGGCGCGATCGCGTGGCCGTCCTGCCCGTCGCCGGGCTCCCCGGTAGCACCGCCCCGGGGCGGCTCCCCGTCCTCCTCCAACGGGCGGATCCGCAGTCCCGTGAGGCCGCTCCCCTCCCCGCTGACCCGCACCCGCAGCTGTACCCGCGCGACCTCGTGCGGCAGCGTCACCCGCCCGTCCCCGACGGGGTGCCACTCGGTCCAGGCCCCGCCGGTCCGGTCGCCGCGCAGTTCGGTGGTCACCTCCCCCGGACCGCCGTCCGTCCGCACCCGCACGTCCACGGTGTCGGCAGGGGCCTCCAGCGGCTGCGGGGGAAAGACGGCCAGACCGCCGCGCCGGGGCTCCGGACCCCAGCGGGCCACGGGCCCGCGGCCCGCGTCACCGTCCAGGCGCAGCGTTCCGGACTCCAGGACCAGGCCGATCAGGTCGGCGGAACCCGGTTCCTGGCGCAGCCAGCCCTCCTCCGCGAGCGCCGGGGCCGGGGGCGCGAGGAGCACGAGAGCGCCCAGGGACGCCAGGATCTTCGCGGTGCTTCTGGCGCGCTCGCGCCTCGTATGGGACATTCCCGCCCTGCCAAACACGTGGAGTTATCAGAATGAGCACTCCCAGTAAGCAATCCGGCAGGAACGCACTCAAGCAGCTCGTGTCGGGTGTCGGCCTCACAGCGGTAAAAGTCCGACTCGGGGACACGGTGGAACCTGTTCCGGGAACGGACACGGCCCGGGTCCCGGTGGCCGCGGACGCCGACCCGGCAGCACCCGCACCGGCCTCGCCGCGGGTGCGGGGAGCGGTGTCCTAGGCGAAGGCCAGCAGGCAGGCGGTGAACCCGTGCACGTGGTTGACCCCGCCGACCGGGCCGATCTCGCCCGCGGCGAAGAACCCGGCGACGGCGTCGACGCCGAGCACACGGTGGACGGCCAGGACGTCGTGGTCGGACTGCGGGAAGAGGGAGGACCCGCGGCCGTTGCAGGAGAAGAGCAGACCGGCGCCGACGGGGTGTTCGGCGCCGAAGTCGCTGAGGCGGCGGGCCAGGTCCTCGTCCGCGGTACCGGCGTCGCGGACCTGGAAGCGGACGGTCTGGCCGACCTCGACCATGTCGTCGATGCTGAGGGCGCCGAGTTCGGGGTCGGCTCCGGCCAGGGTGCGGATGAGGAAGTCGCCCTGCTCGTGGCGGTCGACGTACTCGTCCATGGCGATGCCGATGTGCAGGCCGTGCTCGGCGAGTTCGCGGTCCTCCTCGGAGAGGGACTCGACCAGCTCCTCCAGCTTCTCGTAGGCGTTGGTGCCCGCGAGTTCGAGCAGGAGGTTGCCCTCGGCCTTGGTGACGGTCATGGGCGAGCCGATGGGGCGGCAGCCCTGGCTCACGACGGTGCCGAGGACGTTCTCGCCGCCGACGAGGACGCCGATGGCGCCGTGCTCGGCCACCTCGCCGTCGCAGAAGAGCCGCACCGACTCCTCACCGCGCATGCCGTCGGCCATACCGCCGACGAGGGGCAGGCCGCCGAGGGCCTCGGTGGACTCGCGGACGAAGGCCTGGGTGGGGAACTCGTAGGGGTTGGTGAGCAGGATGGCCACGCTGT
Source organism: Nocardiopsis sp. CNS-639 (assembly GCF_000381685.1). Taxonomy (NCBI): domain Bacteria; kingdom Bacillati; phylum Actinomycetota; class Actinomycetes; order Streptosporangiales; family Nocardiopsidaceae; genus Nocardiopsis; species Nocardiopsis sp. CNS-639. Next base: position 44,404 of record NZ_KB906859.1, on the reverse strand, counting down.
CGCGGGGGCCGGGCTCCTGCATACCGATGACGGCCAGGTGGTCGTCCTCGACCACGGTGTCCAGTCGGAACGGGGTGATCTCCACGCCGGGCAGACCGGCGCACCACACGCTGACCGAGCCCTGGCCCTCGACGCTGCGGCCGCCGCCGATGACCCCGGTGGAACTGCATCCGAGGGTGGCCGCGTCGCCCGCCAGTTCCATGACGCGCTTGCCCGCGAGGGTGACCTCCTCGGGGTCGGCGCCGCAGACGAAGAAGCACACCAGGTCGGTAGGGCCGTCCACCTGTTCCAGGGCACTCAGTACGGCGCGCTCGGCCGCGTTCACGAGGTCGGCCCCCGTCGTCAGTGCATCACCGAACCGTGCCACCAGCTGCCACCCCCGGTTTCGCCGGCCGTCGCGGCCGGACGCAGGACTCCACCGTCGCGTCCCATTCTTCCACCTCGGCGTCGAACAGGAGGTTTTCCGGTGAACTGACACGGACTCCGACAGCGGTGCGGCGTGCGGGCAGCACGATGCGGCCGGAGCCCCTGGGCCCCCTTGTATCCAGGAAACAGCACGCCAACCCCGGAAACCAGACGCTCCTTGACGGCTGTGGATAGGTTCGTGGGGTGAGCGCCCTTCCCGAAGCCCCCTCCCCCGCCCCGTCCCCGCTCCCGCGCACCCGCGCGGACCTGCGCGGATCCGGGCACGTCCACCGACCGGTCGCCGCCGAGGTGCGGGAGAACCTGCTGCGGCGGATGGCCTCGGGACAGCCCCGGTTCCCCGGGGTGCACGGGTTCGACACCACCGTGCTGCCGCAGGTGGAGCGAGCCCTGCTGGCCGGACACGACATCGTCCTGCTCGGCGAGCGCGGCCAGGGCAAGACCCGGCTGATCCGCACCCTGGCGACCCTGCTGGACGAGTGGTCTCCGGCGGTGGCCGGGTGCCCGGTCAACGACCACCCCTACGCGCCGGTCTGCCCGGCCTGCGTGCGCCGTTCGGCCCGGGAGGGCGACGGCCTGCCGGTCGTGTGGCGGCACCGCTCGGAGCGCTACGGCGAGAAGCTGGGCACGCCCGACACCGGTGTGGGCGAGCTGATCGGCGACGTGGACCCGGCGCTGCTGGCGCGGGGACACTCCCTCGGCGATCCCGAGACCATCCACTACGGCCTGGTGCCGCGGGCCAACCGGGGCGTGTTCTGCGTCAACGAGCTGCCCGACCTGCCCGCACGGGCCCAGGTGGCGCTGTTCAACGTGCTGGAGGAGCGCGACCTCCAGGTACGCGGCTACGACCTGCGGCTGCCGCTGGACCTGCTTCTGGTGGCGAGCGCGAACCCGGAGGACTACACGAGCCGGGGGCGCATCGTCACCCCGCTCAAGGACCGCTTCGGCGCGCAGGTGCGCACCCACTACCCGCTGACCCTGGCGGACGAACTGGCGCTCATCCGGCAGGAGGCGGCGCTGCCCGAGGGCACGACGGTGCCCTCGCACCTGCTGGAGGCCGTGGCGCGCTTCACCCGGCTGGTCCGCGCCTCCAAGAAGGTGGACGCCCGTTCGGGGGTGTCGGTGCGCTTCTCGGTGTCCGCGGCCGAGACGGTGGCGGCGTCGGCGCTGCGCCGGGCGGCCCTGACCGGCGGGGAGGTTCCGGTGGCCCGGGTGTGCGACCTGCCCGCCGCGGTGGAGCCGCTGCTGGGCAAGGTCGAGTTCGAGACGGGTTCCGAGGGTCGCGAGGCGGAGATCCTGCACGCGCTGCTGCGCCGGGCGGTGGCGGAGGTGTTCCGCGAACGCCTGGGGACGGCGGACCTGTCCGCACTCGCCGACCGCTTCTCGGGCGGCGGCACGGTGGAGACCGGTGACCTGGTGGGCGCCGCCGAACTGCTCCGGCGGGTGGGCGCGGTTCCGGGACTCGCGGCGATGATCGGGCACGCGGCCCCCGATGACGAGGACGGCCCGCCGACCCCGGGGCTGGCCGCCGCGGTGGTGGAGTTCGCGCTGGAGGGCCTGTACCTGGAGCGCCGGCTGTCCAAGGACGCGCTTCCCGACGGAGGGGTCTACCGCTTCTAGGTTGCGTTCTTGCGAACCCGCGCTCCGCTTCGGTCGGTGCTCGGCGCCCCCGGCGGCACAGGAGGACGTTCAGACGGGCCCTCGGTGTTTCCCAGGCGGTGCCCTCCGGAGGCGTCCGCGCGCCGGGGGCCGCTCGGGCGCGGCCGTTCGGCGGCCGACTCGCCCGGCCAGGACTGCCGGTTCCCGAATCGGGAAGATAGCCGGTGCGTGTGCGCGGGGCGAGCGGTGCGTGTGCGCGAGGCGAGAGGGAGGCGGACGCCTGTGAGGTTTCGGTACCGGGAGTACATGGGCGGACCCGACCCGCTGGCCGAGCCCGACCCGCCACCCGAGGAGGCCGTGGCGGCGGCGCGAGAGCTGCTGGTACTGGTCGCCTCGGCACTGGAGGCGGCTTCCGCTTCGCGGGTCCCGGAGACGGGTTCCGCGACCGACCCGGAGGACCCGGGAGTGGATTCCGCGACCGGTGGGGGCCCGGGGGCGGGTTCCGCGAGCGGCCCGGGGGTTCTGTCCGAGGAGGACCGGCGGCGGCTGTCCGCCCTGGAGGACGTCCTGTCCCGGTACGCCGACGGCGACCGCGCGGCCCTCGGCCAGGCGGACGCCACCGCCCTGGGCCGTCTGCCGGGGCTGCTGGGCGGGGAGGCCGGTCGCATCCTGGCCCGCCTGGACGGGGCCGACCACGGCCTGAGCCCGCGCGAACTGCGCCGCCTGGGCGAGGTGGCGCTGCGCGAGGCCGAGGCCTCCCGGCGCGGACGCGGAGGCCCCGGCGGAGCACACCGGGGAGGCAGCGCGCCCGGCGGGGAGCCCACGGGCCTGTCCCTGCCCCGCGACGAGGACGGCGACCGGCCGTTGGACGCGGTCGCGACCGTGCGCGAGGCGGCCCTGCGCCGGGCCCGCCCCGGAGAGCGCGGCGTGGCGCTGCGGGCCGAGGACGTGCGGGTGGCCGGGGCGGAGCCGTCGGAGGCCGCGGCCGTGTCCCTGCTGGTGGACCTGTCCCATTCGATGGTGACCCGGTCCCTGCACGAGGCCGCCACCCGGACCGCGCTGGCCCTGCACACCCTGGTGTCCACGCGCCGCCCGCAGGACCGGCTGCACCTGGTCGGCTTCGGGGAACGGGCGCGGGAGCTGACCCCCGCCTCACTGGTAGCGCACGACTGGCGCCGCGTCCCCGGGACGAACCTGCACCACGCGCTGCGGCTGGCCCGCGCCCACCTGCGGCGCCACGGCGGCCTGCGCCCGCAGGTACTGGTGGTCACCGACGGCGAGCCCACCGCGCACCTGGGCGAGGACGGCGACGCCCGGTTCTCCTGGCCCCCGGCCCCCCGCACGGTGGAGCTGACCTTCGCCGAGCTGGACGCCGTCCTGCGCGGGGGCGCCGAGGTGACCTTCTTCCTGCTGGCGGACGATCCGCGGCTGCGCGCCTTCCAGGAGCTGGTGGAGCGGCGGCGCGGGACGCGGGTGGTGCACGCCGGAGCCGAGGAGCTGGGGCCGCTGGTGGTGGACCGCTACCTGCGCTGAGCCGGGCGCCGCGAGGGCGGGCCGGACCACTTGGCCACCACGGCGGGGAACCGGCGCGGACACCGGGACTCCGCCGGGGCTCGTGCCGCCCGGTCCCGGGACAGCGGCCCGCCCGGCCGGGTACCGGGACAGCGGCCCGGTGTGGTCGGCTCCGAACTCCGCGCGGGCTGCCGACGGCCCAGCCGGTCAGCGGCCCGACGGGTCAGCGGCGCGGCGGGTCAGCGGCGCGGCGGGTCAGCGCTCGAAGATGCTGACGTCGGAGGCCAGCACCAGCAGCTCCTCGGGGGCGCCGCCGCCGGAGTAGAGCAGCTGGTGCCGGTTGGCGGGCATGACCGTCTCGGTGAACCGCAGCGGGCGCATGCCCTCGTAGACCACCCGCTCCTGCACCAGCAGCGGGATGCCCGGCCCCAGCCCGAAGGAGTCCGCCTCGTCCTGGGAGGGCATCCGGGCGCCGACGATGTCCCAGTTCCACTCTTCCCGGTACCCCAGTGACCGCAGGACGGCGGTGACGCCCTCCTCCAGACGTTCGGGGGACATGAGCGGGGTGTTGCTGGCGATGCCGTACGGGAAGTAGGTGACCTGGGACTGCCACAGGCCGCCGTCGACGAACCGGTCGGAGGAGCGGATGACCACCAGGTCCCCGCGCGTACGTCCCTCGGCCCCGTCGCTGCGCAGGCGCTTGGCCACCTTGGGGCGCATGGTGTCCAGGCTGACCTTGATCTTCTCCTGGACCTGGTCGTATCCGGCCTCGCGCAGGTGGGGCTGGTAGCCCGCCTCGAAGCGCTCGGAGTCGCCGCCCCCCGTCACGGGGGTGGCCAGGTGGACGATGGGCCGGTGGTCGGCGACGAAGGCCCCGCGTCCGGGCTGGATGGCGACGCGCCCCTCGTCCTGGAGGATGCGCATGCCCAGACGGGCGGTGGCGCGGGAGACGTCGAGCTGCTCGGCGAGCTCCTCCTCCCCCGGCAGCCGCTCACCCGGCTTGTAGTCGCCCCTGGCCAGTGCCTCGCGCAGGTGGTCGGCGACAACCGTCTTCCTCGACGTGCTCATGCTTGTGCTCAGTCCCGGTGGTAGGCGTTCATATTGCCGTTTTCGTACTGGTAGCGGATGCTGTGGCCCGCGTAGACGGTGTGCACGAGCCGGATGGGGCGCTCTTCGGACAGGTCGGTCCGGTGGACGGTCAGCACCGGGACCCCGGGCGGGAGTTCGAGCTGGCCCGCCTCCTGCGGGCTGGGCATACGGGTCTCCAGCTCGTCGACGAACCCGACCTGGCGCTGTCCGTACTCGGCCAGCACCGACAGGGCGCTCTCCACGTCCTCGGGAAGCATGAGCGGGGTGCCCTCGACGAGGTCCATGGGGTAGTAGGCGGTGCTGACGGAGGCCGAGACCTCCCCCGAGAACCGGTACATCCGGCGGACGACCGTCATGTCGCCCTCGGGAACGCGCAGGCGGCTGGCGATGTCGGGGGTGGCGCTGAGGAGCTGGAGTTCCTCCAGGACCTGCCCGGTCATACCGGACTCGTGAAGGCCCCCGGGGCCGACGCGGTTGGCGTGGAAGGTCTCGGGGACCACGTCCTGGACGTAGTGCCCGCGCCCGGGGCGGCTGACGATCAGCCCCTGGTTGCGCAGCATGCCCAGGGCCAGCCGGATCGTGTTGCGGGACGCCTCGAAGCGCTCCTCCAGCTGCTTCTCCGACGGCAGCTGCGCGCCCCGGGTCAGGGAGCCCTCCTGGATCTCGCGCCGCAGGGTTCGGGCGATCTGTCGGTATCTGCTTTCGGCCCGCATATATCAGTCCTCGCCGGGGTATGAGACCAACAACCTAGCTTGTACCAACAAGATGATCGGAACACCAGGAGATCAGGTCCATCTGGTCAACATGAGCCCATTTTAAGTGAAGGCCACCCTCAGTACGCGACACCGCCGGAAGAACACTCCCCAGAACGGGCGTCGGCGGTTCCCCTCCCCTTCGACCCAGGCGCCTGACCCCCGCGGCACCGCAAAGGAAACACCACGGTGAGACACCGCTCGGCGTCCCCCCTCTCCGGAGGAGGGCACGCAGGACACGGATAGGAACTTCCCCCCGAGGAGAACACCATGATCCCCATCGTTATCGCCCTCGTCGGAGTCGTACTCCTGGGCCTGGCCGCGGGGTTCTTCCTCGCCGTCTCCATCGGCATCCGCCGACAGGACCGCCGGGGCACCTACCGCTCCCTGCGCGAGGACGGCGAAGGCACCCCCCTCTCCCGCACCGGGAGCCTCGTGGTGGGGCTGCGCTTCCGCGACGGGGAGCACCCGTCCGCCCCCTCCACGGACCGCACGCCCACCGCGGTCTGAGCGGGAATCGCTGAGACGGACGCCGCGGCGACGGAGCCGCGGCGCGGACGGGCCCGGCGGTGACCCCCACCCCCGAGAGCCCTGCTACTCCTTCCCCCAGCCCAGGAGCCGAGGCGGCCGAGGCGGCCGAGGCCGCCGGCGCGGACCGACGAGAGCCGATCCGCGCGACGCCCCTCCTAGCCCTCCAGGGCCTGGAGCAGGTCCGCCACCAGGTCGTCGGCGGACTCGATGCCCACGGAGATCCGCACCAGGTCGGCCGGGACCTCCAGCGGGGAGCCCGCGGTGGACGCGTGCGTCATCCGCCCCGGGTGCTCGATCAGGGACTCCACCCCGCCCAGGGACTCGCCGAGGGTGAAGACCTCGGTGCGCTCGCACAGGGCGAGCGCCGCCTTCTCACCGTCGCGCAGGGCGAAGGAGACCATGCCGCCGAAGGCCCTCATCTGCCGTTCGGCGGTCTTGTGCCCCGGGTGGGTGTCCAATCCGGGGTAGAACACCCGGCGCACCGCGGGGTGGCCCTCCAGGGCCGCCACCACCTTCTCGGCGTTGGCGCTGTGCCGGTCCATGCGCACGCCCAGGGTCTTGATCCCGCGCAGGGTCAGCCAGGAGTCGAACGGCCCCGGGACCGCGCCCATGGTGTTCTGGTGGAAGGCCAGCCGCTCGCCCAGCTCGGCGTCGGAGACCACCAGCGCTCCCCCGACCACGTCGGAGTGCCCGCCCAGGTACTTGGTGGTGGAGTGCACGACCACGTCCGCGCCCAGGGTCAGCGGCTGCTGGAGGTAGGACGAGGCGAAGGTGTTGTCGACCACGTGCAGGGCGCCGGCGTCGTGCGCGATCTGCGCGACGGCCTCGATGTCGGTGATGTTGAGCAGGGGGTTGGTGGGCGTCTCGGTCCACACCACCCTGGTGTTGGGCCGCACGGCCGCGCGCACGGCCTCGGGGTCGGACTGGTCGACCGCGTCCCACTGCACACCCCAGCGCTCGACCACCTTGGAGACCAGGCGGAAGGTGCCGCCGTAGGCGTCGCCGGGGATGATCAGGTGGTCGCCGGGCGAGAGCACCGTGCGCAGCAGGGTGTCCTCGGCGGCCATGCCGGAGGCGAAGGCCAGGCCGCGCACCCCGGCCTCCAGGGCGGCCAGGCACTCCTCCAGGGCCGTGCGCGTGGGGTTGCCGGTGCGCGAGTACTCGTAGCCCTGGCGCAGACCGCCCACGCCGTCCTGGGCGTAGGTGCTCGTCTGGTAGATCGGCACCACCACGGACCCGGTTCCGGCGTCCGGCTCCTGCCCCGCGTGGATGGCCAGCGTTTCAAACCCGTCGAACTTCATGGGGCCACCTTAGTGCCCGCTGACCTCACCGATCGCGTTTTCCACAGGCCGGCGCCAGCGGGCGCGGGCGCGCCTGGGAGCCGTCCACAGGCGCGGACCGGGGCTGGCGCCGCGGGCCCTCCCCGCGGTTTCCTGGATAACGGGGGGTCCCCGGGGACCCTCGGCACCGTGCTGCCCGCGTACCGGCCCTAGACGGGCGGGAAGCGGGTGGAGGACCCGGGCCGGGGCGGCTCGGCGGGCACCTCCGGCGGCAGCCCGGTGACGGGGGTGGGCACCCGGGTGGGGGTGCCGGTCTCGCGCAGCGGCGGGTCCCAGCCCAGTTCCGGGTCGTGGGTGCGCACGACCTTCCCGGGCACGCCGGCGATGACGGCGTGGTCGGGGTAGGTGCCCGGCCGGACCACGGTGCCCGCGGCCACGACCGAGTTGCGGCCCAGGTGCACGCCGGGCAGGATCACCGCGTTCGCGCCGATCCAGGTGCCGTCGCCGATGCTGACGGGGTCGTCCACCGGCCACTGGAGGCCGACGGGGATCTCGGTGTTGCCGTAGGCGTGGTTCTGGTCGGTGATGTAGACGTAGGGGCCGGTGTACACGTGGTCGCCGATGTCCACGGACCTGTGGGCGACGATGTGCGAGCCGCGTCCGATGGCGCAGCCCGAGCCGATCCGCACGACCGTCCCGGGGCCCAGGTCGTAGTCGGGCCCCATCCCGGCGGCGAGGGTCATGTCCCCGCCCAGGACGGTGTGCACGCCGATCTCGATCCAGGGCTCGCCGTAGAGGGTGGCCGTGGGGAAGGCGATCGCCGAGCCCGTGCCGAAGCGCGCGAACCTGCGGGCCGCCCTGGAGTCGGCGCGGATTTCGGCCTTGGTGCGGGCGTACGACCAGACGGAGCGGAGAACCCAGGACAACAGCCGCGACACGCGTGCCCCCATTTATTACCTACCAGTAACTGTCGCGAACATTAGCAGTGTTCGAGTATGCGACGACATGTCCGGTCGGTACACAGCGGGGCCCGAACCGTGCTCGGTTCGAGCGCGGTCCGGGCCCCGTGGCGGCTTCGCGGAGGCTCCCGCGGACGGGATCAGCCCGACAGGTGGGCCAGCAGGTCCTGGCGGGTGAGGATCCCCACCGGCTTGCCGTCGCGCAGCACCACCAGGGCGCCGGACCCGCGCAGCAGGCGGACACAGTCGCTCACGGGGGTGCCGGTGCCCACCGTGGCCAGCGGCCTGCCCATGTGGGTCTCCACCAGGTCGTCCAGCTGCGCGCGGCCGTCGAAGAGGGCGTCGAGGAGGTCGCGCTCGGCGATGGAGCCGACCACCTCGGCGGCCATGACCGGGGGCTCCTCCTTCATCACCGGCAGCTGGGAGACGCCGTACTCGCGCATGATGGCCACGGCCGTGCCGACGGTCTCGTCCGGGTGGGCGTGCACGAAGTCGGGCATCTCCCCGCCCTTGGCGGCCAGCACCTGGCCCGCCGTGGCCTCCTCGGTCTCGGCCGACAGGAAGCCGTAGTCGGCCATCCACTCGTCGTTGAAGATCTTGCCGAGGTAGCCGCGGCCGCCGTCGGGCAGCAGCACGACGATGACGTCGTCGGGACCGGCGTCCCGGGCCACGCGCAGGGCCGCCTCGACGGCCAGGCCGCAGGAGCCTCCCACCAGCAGGGCCTCCTCGCGGGCCAGACGGCGGGTCATGAGGAAGGAGTCCTTGTCGCTGACCGCCACGATGTCGTCGCACACCGAGGTGTCGTAGGTGCCGGGCCAGATGTCCTCGCCCACGCCCTCGACCAGGTACGGGCGGCCCGAGCCGCCGGAGTAGACCGAGCCCTCGGGGTCGGCGCCGACGATACGCACCGCGCCGCCGGAGACCTCCTTGAGGTAGCGGCCGGTCCCGCTGATGGTGCCGCCGGTGCCGATGCCCGCCACGAAGTGGGTGATGCGGCCCTCGGTCTGCTCCCAGATCTCGGGGCCGGTGCTGTGGTAGTGCGACTCCGGGTTGTTCGTGTTCTCGTACTGGTTGGGCTTCCAGGCGCCGGGGATCTCGGTGGCCAGCCGGTCGGAGACGGAGTAGTAGGACTCCGGGTGGTCGGGGGCGACGGTGGTCGGGCAGACCACGACCTCGGCACCGTAGGCGCGCAGGACCGAGAGCTTGTCCGGGCCGACCTTGTCCGGGCAGACGAAGACGCAGCGGTAGCCCTTCTCCTGGGCCACGATGGCCAGGCCGATGCCGGTGTTGCCCGAGGTCGGCTCGACGATGGTGCCGCCCGGCTTGAGCTCGCCGCTCTTCTCGGCCGCCTCGACCATGCGCAGCGCGATGCGGTCCTTGACCGAGCCGCCCGGGTTGAAGTACTCGACCTTGGCGAGGACCGTCGGGGCGTTCGGGCCGAGGACCTGGGTGACCTTGTTCAAACGGACGAGCGGAGTGTCCCCGACCAGGTCGATCAGTGAGTCGTATACCCGCACTTGCGCTCCCTCTGCGTCGTGGCGGCCGGGTTTCGGCCCGCCATGTCCTCGCCCCGGTGGCGAGCCCGGGGCGCTGGGCCGGTCCGACCCGTCTCAGTTCAGACTCTAATGGTCTCCACCAGCCGGTTCCGCTGCGTCGGGAAACCGGCCGCCCTCCCGCGGAGGAAGGCCGGAGCGGCCGGTGCCCGAACGCCCGGCGGCCCCGCGCCCCCGCCCGGGGGGACGGCCGTCCGCCCCTGTCCCGCCCATGCCGCTCCCCTCACCCCGGGGCGCGGATTGTGTACCGCTCAGGTACGTGATTCCGGGGTTGTCCACCGGTAACCTCGCTCGTATCCGTCCCGCCCAGGGCAGGCGGGTCCGAGCCTCGGGGGTGTCCGGTGCTGCGAGCCGCACGCGCAAGACGGATCGCCGCTGCCACCGCGTTCGGCGGCGGCGGGCTCACGCTCGTGGGCGGCGGCACCGTCGCACTCCTCTACCTCCAGGCCAGGCTGGCCAGGCGCGCGGTCGGCTCCCCCCGCTGGGACAGGCCCGTGGTCAACGGCGTCTACGGCGGGGGCTCCGGGCCGCCGATCCGCATGCTGATGATGGGCGACTCCACCGCCGCCGGGTTCGCGGTCGAGCGGGCCGACCAGACCCCCGGCGTCCTCCTGGCCTCGGGGCTGGCGGCGGCCGCCGAGCGCCCCGTACGCCTGCGCTGCACCGCCTCCCCCGGCACCACCTCGGCCAACCTGGCCGTCCAGATCGAGCGCTCCCGCGCCCTGGAGGAGGCCACCCGCTACGACCTCGCGGTCATCTTCGTCGGCGCCAACGACGTCATCCGCCGCGTGCGCCCCAACCACGCCGTCGCCCAGCTCCGCGAGACCGTCCGCCAACTGGTCGACCACGGCACGCAGGTGGTGGTGGGCACCTGCCCCGACCTGGGCACCGTCCGGCCCATCGGCTGGCCGCTGCGTTCGGTGGCCCGCCTCGCCTCCCGCCAGCTCGCCGCCGCCCAGGTCATCGCGGTCACCGAGGCCGGAGGCCGCGCGGTCTCCATGAGCGACGTGCTGGCGGACGATTTCCGGACAGATCCTGTTTCCATGTTCGGGCCTGACCGTTTTCATCCGTCAGCTCTCGGGTACTCGCAGGCCGCCTTCGCCGTCCTGCCCTCGGCCTGCGCCGCCCTGGGGCTGCTGCCCGAGCTGGACGGCGCCGAGCGCAGCAGCGGTGTCCTGCCGGTGGACCGCGCGGCCGTGGTGGCCGCCCAGACCCCCGGAACGGAGGTCTCCCGGGTGGACGCCCAGGCCAGCGGGGTCACATCCGGCAGGCACGGACGCTGGGCGGCGCTCGTGCGCGGCCCGTTCCACCTCCGGGGCGGTCGCGGGCACCCGGACGGGCCGGCCGGGATGGCCACGACCGAGAACACCGACCGTTCCGGGGAGGGCAGCTGAACGTCGACCCCGGGTGGCGTTCGGGCCCCCCGGCCAGGTTTACTGGTCGGTAACAACCGAGGCCGGAGCAGGTCGCCCGGCCCTCCGGATCCACAGCTGCACACGCAGCACCTCAACCGTTAGGGACGCAGCCATGCCCGAAGCAGTCATCGTCGCAACCGCCCGCTCCCCCATCGGCCGCGCCTTCAAGGGCTCGCTCAAGGACATCCGGCCGGACGACCTGACCGCCCAGATCGTCCGCGCGGCGCTGGCCAAGGTCCCCGAGCTGGACCCGGGCAGCATCGACGACCTGATGCTCGGCTGCGGCCTGCCCGGCGGCGAGCAGGGCTTCAACATGGCCCGCATCGTGGCCGTCCAGCTGGGCCTGGACACCGTCCCGGGCACCACGGTCACCCGCTACTGCTCCTCCTCCCTCCAGACCACCCGGATGGCCTACCACGCCATCAAGGCGGGCGAGGGCGACGTCTTCGTCTCCGCGGGCGTGGAGACCGTCAGCCGGTTCGTCAACGGCAGCAGCGACGACGGCAACAACGAGAACCCGCTCTTCGACGACGCCAAGGCCCGTACCGCCAAGCGCGCCGAGGGCGGTGCCGGAACCTGGACCGACCCGCGCGAGGACGGCAACCTGCCCGACGCCTACATCGCGATGGGCCAGACCGCCGAGAACGTCGCCCAGGCCACCGGCGTCTCGCGCCAGCGCCAGGACGAGTTCGCGGTCCGCTCGCAGAACCTCGCCGAGAAGTCCCTGGACAACGGCTTCTGGGAGCGCGAGATCACCCCGGTGACCCTGCCCGACGGCACCGTGGTCAGCACCGACGACGGCATCCGCCGCGGCACCACCTACGAGAAGGTCTCCGAGCTCAAGCCGGTGTTCCGCCCCGACGGCACCGTCACCGCGGGCAACGCCTGCCCGCTCAACGACGGCGCCTCGGCCGTGGTCGTCATGAGCGACACCAAGGCCGCCCAGCTGGGCATCACCCCGCTGGCCCGCATCGTGTCCACCGGGGTGACCGGCCTGAGCCCGGAGATCATGGGCCTGGGCCCGGTGGAGGCCTCCCGGCAGGCGCTGGCCCGCGCCAACATGGCCATGGGCGACATCGACCTGGTCGAGATCAACGAGGCCTTCGCCGCGCAGGTGCTGCCCTCCGCCGACCAGCTGGGCATCGACATCGACTCCCAGCTCAACGTCAACGGCGGCGCCATCGCGATCGGCCACCCGTTCGGCAGCACCGGCGCCCGCATCACCGGCACGCTGATCAACGGCCTGCGCTTCCACGACCGGACCTTCGGCCTGGAGACCATGTGCGTCGGCGGCGGGCAGGGCATGGCCGCCGTCTTCGAGCGCCTGAGCTGACGCTCCGCGAGGCCCGGGGCCCGGAAGCGCCGCCGGGGTTCCGGTGGTGCTTGCGGGCCCTTCGCCGTGCACGGCCCCTCCCGTCGGCCCGTGCCGCGACCGACCGCCCCCGTCCCCCGCGTCAGGGTCGCGGACGCTGGGGGCGCAGCTGGCGGGCAGCCCCTCCGTCTCCGGAACACGCACGAAACCCCGCCTGTCACAGCAGAGTTCGTCTGGATACCCCTTCAAGACGAACGTTCTCACACCGGCAAGGTAAAAGCTGGTGACCGGGGCTTGTCCAAAACGTGATCCTGATGCAGGGTCGCAGGTAAGTGCCACACGCCAACGCGCTGCCGGAGGTGCCCATGTCGGTAACCCACTCGCCGGAGATCCACGCCAAGCTCATCGAACGCATCCCGGTCGTCACCGGCCGGGGACTCCACGAGTGGTTCGACGCCCTCGACGGGGGACCGGGTCTGGTGCGCTGCCAGGACCGGTCGAACTGGCTCGCCGACGAGTACGAGTTGCCCCAGTGGTACGCGCAGGCCCTCGTGACGGAGTACGACCGCCGTCGCAGGAACCGCTCCATCCCCGCGCCCCGACGCGGGAAGGCCTGAGCGCGCCGCGGGCTCGCCGACCACGGCGAAGGGGCCGCTGCCCGGACGGACGTCCGGGCGGCGGCCCCTCGCGTGGGTGTGCGGACGCCGTGGGCGGCCGCGGGAGTGCTCCGCGCGTCGGGCGCGGACTACTCCGCGAAGATCGACTTGATGATCCAGAGCAGGCGCAGGATCTCGATGTAGAGCCAGACCAGGGAGACGGTCAGGCCGAAGGCGAACTGCCAGGCGAACTTGTTGGGGATGCCGGCGTTGAGGCCCTCCTCGATGCCGCGGAACTCGATGGCCAGGGTCAGCGCGGCCAGGACCACGAACACCAGGCCGATGAGCAGGCCGAGCGGGCTGGGCTCGCGCAGGCCGATGCCGCCCGCGATGAAGAAGCTGGCCACGAAGTTGACCAGCATCAGGGCCGCGGCGCCGATGACCGCGTACGTGACGACCTTGACGAAGCCGTCGGTCACCTTGATGACGCGGAACTTGTACAGGGCGAGCATCACGGCGAACACCACGACGGTGCCCAGCACCGCCTGGGTCACGAGCGTGCCGCCCGCACCGGCGTCACCGGTGGTGACCGACAGGCTGTTGGCCAGGATCGCGGAGATGCCGCCGACGAGCAGGCCCTCCAGGGCGGCGTAGCTCAGGATGGCGACGGGGTTGGTGATCTGCTTGAAGGAGATCACCAGGCCCAGCACCAGACCGCCGAGCGCACCCACGAGGGTGAGCACCACGGCGATGCCCGGAGCCGAGCTGAAGAGGAAGTAGTTGACGACGGCGAAGGCCGCGACCACACCGAGCGTCATACCGGTGCGCACGACCACGTCGTCGATGGTCATCGGCTGGTTGTCGGTGCTCTGCACCGGACCGCCGGGGTAGCCCTGCTGGGGGTAGGGCTGGCCGTACCCCTGCTGCGGGTACGGTTGTCCGTACCCCGGCTGGCCGTAGGGACCCTGCTGCTGGCCGTAGCCGTAACCCGGCTGGCCGTTGAACCCCTGCTGGGCGTGCCCGGCAGGACCGGCCTGCTGGAGCGCCCGCTTGAGGACGGGGTTGGAACTCCGCATCCGCATGTCTAGTCAAGACCCTTTCACGCGTGGATTGCTGCCCACAAGGTAACGTACGCTCCTCATCCGGAGTTCCACGGGCAAGGTCACTGTTCAGACACGGCGCCGCGGCCCGGCCGGGGCCGGCCGGCGGCCCTCCGCGGCGCGTGGGCGCCCGCCCCGCGGACACGCGGAGGGGGCCGGCGCCCGAGGACACCGACCCCCTCCCCCTCGGCCCGGGCCGCCCGCGGGCGACGGAGCCGTGAGGGCCGCGTTAGCCGCGCGTGACCAGGGAACGGGCGAGGAAGAGCACGTTCGCCGGACGCTCCGCCAGACGGCGCATGTAGTAGCCGTACCACTCGTCGCCGTAGGGCACGTAGACCCGCATCCGGTTGCCCTCGGCGGCCAGCCGGACCTGCTCGGCGTCGCGGATGCCGTAGAGCATCTGGTACTCGAAGTCGTCCTCGCCGCGGCCGTTGGCGGCGGCCAGCGAGCCGGCGATGGCGATCATGCGCGGGTCGTGCGAGGCCACCATCGGGTAGCCCTCGCCCTCCATCAGCACACGCAGCGCGCGCACGTAGGCCTTGTCCACCTCGGCCTTGTCGCGGAAGGCCACCGACTCGGGCTCGTCGTAGGCCCCCTTGCACAGGCGCACGCGCGAACCGGCCCCGCTCAGGTCGCGGCAGTCGGCCTCGGTGCGGCGCAGGTAGGCCTGGAGCACCGCGCCCACGAAGGGGAAGTCCTGGCGCAGTTCGCGCAGGATGCCCAGCGTGGAGTCGGTGGTGGTGTGGTCCTCCATGTCCAGGGTCATCGTGGTGCCGACCGCCTTGGCCGCCTCGGCGATCCGACGGGCGTTGTCCAGGGCGATCTTCTCGCCGTCGCTGTTGAGGAACTGGCCCACGGCCGAGAGCTTGACCGAGACCTCGGCCCGCTCGGCCAGACCCGCCTCGCCCAGCGCGGCCAGCAGGTCCTGGTAGGCGGTCACCGTCGCCTCGGCCTGGGCCGTGTCGGTGGTGTCCTCGCCCAGGAAGTCCAGGGTGACGTGGCGGTCCCGGGTCAGCTCCCCGACCACGGGGAGCGCTTCGGCCTGGGTGGAGCCCGCGACGAACCGCTTGACCATGGCCCGGGTGACGGGGGTGCGCTCGACGATGGTGCGGCAGGTCTGGGACCTGGCGGCGAGTAGCAGGGGTTTGCGAAGCATGGTGACCTCGGGAAAGACGTGCGCGAGCCGATGGGCTGGCGCGGGCGGGGCGCGGCGGGGTTCGTCCCGGCCGCGCCGGTGGATGCGGGCTGGTTCCCGGGCCCCCTCAGGACGGGAGGGGGCCCGGGCTCCTCATCAGCCCTGGTGGGGGTAGGAGGAGACCGTCGGCGCGACGAAGGTCTCCTTGATGGCGCGCGGGCTGGACCAGCGGGACAGGTTCTGCGCCGAACCCGCCTTGTCGTTGGTGCCGGAGGCGCGCCCGCCGCCGAAGGGCTGCTGGCCCACGATGGAGCCGGTCGGGCGGTCGTTGACGTAGAAGTTGCCCGCGGCGAAGCGCAGGGCCTCGCTGGCCTTGGCCACGGCGGCGCGGTCCCTGGCCAGGACGGCGCCGGTCAGGGCGTAGGCCGAGCCCTCGTCGACGATCTTGAGGACCTCGTCGAACTTCTCGTCCTCGTAGACGTGGACGGCGACGACCGGGCCGAAGTACTCGGTGCGGAACACGTCGTGGGACGGGTCGGTGCCCTCGATGATGGTGGGGCGCACGAAGTAGCCGACGGAGTCGTCGGCGGTGCCGCCCGCCAGGACGGTCAGGGTCGGGTCGGACTTGGCGTCCTCCAGGACCTTGGCCAGCTTGTCGAAGGCGCGGCGGTCGATGACGGCGCCGACGAAGTTGGACAGGTCGGTGACGTCGCCCATGGTCAGGGCCTCGGTCTCGGCGACGAGGTCGTCGCGGACCTGCTCCCACACCGAGCGGGCGACGAAGGCGCGCGAGGCGGCCGAGCACTTCTGGCCCTGGTACTCGAAGGCGCCGCGCACGATGGCGGTGCGCAGGACCTCGGGGTCGGCCGAGGAGTGGGCGACGATGAAGTCCTTGCCGCCGGTCTCGCCGACGATGCGCGGGTAGGAGCGGTAGTTGGCGATGTTCTCGCCCACGCTCTTCCACAGGTGCTGGAAGGTCCTGGTCGAACCGGTGAAGTGCACACCGGCCAGCTCCGGGTCGTTGAGGGCGACGTCGGAGACGGCGAGGCCGTCACCGGTGACCATGTTGATGACGCCGGGGGGCATGCCCGCCTCCTCCAGCAGGCGCATGGTCAGCTCGGCGGCGAACTGCTGGGTCGGGGACGGCTTCCACACGACCACGTTGCCCATCAGGGCCGGGGCGGTGGGCAGGTTGCCCGCGATGGCGGTGAAGTTGAAGGGGGTGATCGCGTAGACGAACCCCTCCAGGGGGCGCTGCTCCATGCGGTTCCACACGCCCTTGACGCTCAGCGGCTGCTGGGCGATCAGGTCGCGGGCGTAGGAGACGTTGAAGCGCCAGAAGTCGATCAGCTCGCAGGCCGAGTCGATCTCCGCCTGCTGCACGGTCTTGGACTGGCCGAGCATGGTGGCGGCGTTGATGGTGGCGCGCCAGGGGCCCGAGAGCAGTTCGGCGGCGCGCAGGAGGATGGCGGCGCGGTCGTCGAAGGACATCGCGCGCCAGGCGGGGGCGGCGGCCTTGGCTGCGGCGACGGCGTCGCGGGCGTCCTCGTGGGTGGCGTTGCGCATGGTGCCCAGGACCGCGGCGTGGCGGTGCGGCTGCACGACGTCGATGGGCTCGCCGCCGCCCATGCGGCTCTCGCCGCCGATGCGCATCGGCAGGTCGATGCTCCGGCTGCCGAGCTCCTCCAGCTTGGCCACGAGTTCCTCGCGCTCGGCGCTGCCGGGCGCGTAGGACAGAACGGGCTCGTTCTGGGGCAGAGGGACGTTGGTCACGGCGTCCATGGGCACCTTCCCGGTGAAGAATGTCCCTGAAACAAGCAGGGTTGGCTGACTCAACGCTCCCAGAAGCAGGGCGTGCGAACCTTGTGGACCAGGCCACTCTTTGCCCGCCTTATTTGTTCTCCAGGACAAAATGGGACACACATGAGCGACGACCGCCCCGCATCCGACCCGCGCCCCGCCTCCGGCGGCGGGGCGCCCCGACCGCGCCCGCGGCCGGAGGTTCCTCCTGTTCAGGATGGTTCATCCGATGACAGGACCACGGGTCTGCCCCTGCGCGGACTGCTGCTGGCCCTGGGTGACCCCGTCGTGGACGTGGCCGCCGCTCCGGACGGGCTCGATGTCCAGGTGGACAACGTCGTCATCCTCGACCCGGAGGACCGCACGGAGGTGCGCGAGGGGGACCTGGTGCTGCTGATCGGGGCGCGGGGCGCCTCCGCGCGGCGCCTGGTCAGGGCGCTGGCCGAGCGCGGCGCCACGGCCGTCGCGGTCAAGACCAGCACGCACGCGGCGTCGGAGGAGGCGCCGCCGACCGCGGGGACGCGCCCCGGCCGCCCCCGGCCCGGAGGCGGTGACGAGGCGCGGGCGCTGCGCACCGAGGCGCGGGAGGCGGGGATCGCCCTGCTCGCGGTGCGCCCCGAGGTGCGCTGGGACCAGTTGCAGTCGGTGTGCCGGTCCATCCTGGACGAGGCCCGCCTGACCGCCTCGGAGGACCTGGGCGAGTCCGGCGGCGACCTGTTCTCCATGGCGCAGACCATCGCCAGGCTCACCGGCGGGCTGGTGAGCATCGAGGACGCGGCGAGCCGGGTGCTGGCCTACTCCAGCGGCGCCGAGGTGGACGAGCTGCGGCGGCTGTCGGTGCTGGGGCGGCGCGGCCCGGAGTCGTACCTGGCGCTGCTGCGCGAGTGGGGGGTGTTCGCCAAGCTGCGCGCGGGCGAGGAGGTGGTGCGGGTGGAGGAGCACCCCGAACTGGGCATCAGGCGCCGGTTGGCGGTGGGCATCCACGCGGGACGCCAGCCGCTGGGCGCGATCTGGGTGCAGGAGGGCGACCGGCCGCTGGCCGAGCACGCGGAGGAGGCCCTGTTGGGCGCGGCGCGCACCACCGCGTTGCAGATGATCCGCCAGCGCACGCAGGCCAGCGCGGGGCTGCGGCTGCGCGAGGACCTGCTGTCGAGTCTGCTGGAGGGCAGGATCGACGCCGGAGCACTGGCCGACACCGTGGAGGTGCACGCCGACCGGGGCGCGCTGGTGGTGGCGTTCGCCCTGGTCGAGGGGCCCGAGGGCGCGGCGGAGGAGCGCCCCGACCGGCCCGAGCGCGAGTTGCGCCGCCGCCAGCTGATCGACCTGGTGTCGGTGCACACCGCGGCCTACCGGCGCAGCGCCCTGGTGACCGCGCTGGGCGGTCGGGTCTACGTGCTGCTGCCGGATCTGGCGCGCGCCCGGGAGGGGCGGCGCGGGGTGGAGCGGTCAGTGCTGGCGTTGACCCGCAAGACGGTGGCGGCGGCGCGCGCGGCGCTGGGACTGGAGGTGCACGCGGCGGTGGGGTCGCTGGTGGAGCGGCTGGGGGACGTGCCGGACTCGCGCGCGGAGGCGGACCGGGTCCTGGACGCGGTGGAACGCTCTCCCGACCGGGGTCCGGGCTGGGACGTGGCGACCATCTCCGACGTGCGCTCGCGGGTGCTGGTCAGCGAGACGCTGGCACGGCTGCGCGAGGACCCGTCGCTGCGGGACCCGCGGGTGAGCCGGCTGATCGAGCACGACCGCGCGGGCGGCGCCGACCTGGTGCGCTCCCTGCTGGCCTACCTGGAGGCGTTCGGGGACGCGCGGGCGGCGGCGGAGCGGCTGCACATCCACCCGAACACGCTGCGGTACCGGGTGCGCCGGGCGGCGTCGGTGAGCGGGATCGACTTGGGGGACCCCGGGGAGCGCCTGTTCACGCAGTTGCAGCTGTTGATGGAGCAGCAGGGACCGCCGCGCTGAGGGACCGCCGCGGGAGCCCGGCGGGCACACGGGGCGGCGTCCGGCTCGCAAAATACACGACGCCTGCTCGGTGAGCAGGCGTCGTCGGAGCTGGTTGCCGTGGGTACCCCCGGTCGGACTCGAACCGACACTTGTGACCCTTTTAGGGGGCCTGCCTCTTCCATTGGGCTACGAGGGCGTGGCCCATCATACCGGGCGGGTTGATTGCCCACTTTGACTTGGCTTGGCCGCATTGGGACAGGAAACGGCCGGCTCCCCTCGGGGAAGCCGGCCGCGTCGCGCGCCTGTCGCGGGGGCCGCGCCCGGTCAGCTGACCCGGCGGAGGCGGCCGTCCTCGATCTGCGGGTGGCTGGCCTCCTCGAAGGCCTGGCGGGGCTCGGCCATCTCCGGGAGCGCGGCGTAGTCGCGGCGCAGGAAGAGGGCGAGCGTCCAGTCCGAGAGCACGCGCATCTTGCGGTTGAAGGTCGGGACCGCGAACAGGTGGTAGGACCGGTGCGCGTACCAGGCCAGGCGGCCGTTGAGCTTGATCTTGCCGAACAGCTGGGCGGCGCCCTTGTGGACTCCGAGCCCGGCGACGGCGCCCAGGTTCTTGTGGCGGTAGGCCTTGGGCTCGGTGCCGCGCAGGGCGGCGATCACGTTGTCGGCCAGGACCGGGGCCTGGCGGACCGCGTTCTGGGCGTTGGGCGGGTAGTAGCCGCCGTTGCCGTCGGGCACCTGCGCGTTGTCGCCGCCCGCGAAGGCGTTCTCCACGCCGTTGACGGCCAGGTACTCGCTGGTGTCCAGGTGGCCCTTGGGGCCGAGCGGCAGGTCGCTGGCGGCCACGACCGGGCTGGGCTTGACGCCCGCGGTCCACACCAGCGTGCCCGAGTCGAACTCGGTGCCGTCGCTGAGCTTGATGTGCTGGTCGACCGCCGACTCCAGGAAGGTCTTGAGCCGGACGTCGATGCCGCGGCGGCGCAGCTGGTTGAGCGCCTTGCTGCCGACCTCGGGGCCGACCTCGGGGAGGATCTTGTCAGCCGCCTCGATGAGGTAGAACTGCACGTCCTCCAGGCCGATCGAGGGGTGGTGGCGCACGGCGTCGCGGACCATGTCCTCCAGCTCGGCGATGGCCTCGGCCCCGGCGAAGCCGCCGCCGACGAAGACGAAGTTCAGCGCCTTGCGCCGGATGGCCTCGTCGTCGGTGGAGTCGGCGATGGAGAGCTGGTCCAGGACGTGGTTGCGCAGGAAGGCGGCCTCCTCGACCGTCTTGATCCCGATGCCCCACTCGGCCAGGCCGGGGATGGGCAGGGTGCGCGAGACCGCTCCGGCGGCCATGACGAGGTAGTCGTAGGCGAGGGTCTGGGCCTCACCCACGTTGGGCTCGTAGCGGACCGTGCGGTCGGCGTGGTCGATGCGCACGACCCTGCCGCCCAGGACGCGGACCCGCTTGAAGACCTTGCGCAGCGGGACGACCACGTGTCGGGGCGAGATGCTGCCGGACGCGGTCTCGGGCAGGAAGGGCTGGTAGGTCATGTAGGAGTTGGGGTCGATGACGGTGATCCGCGCCTCGCCCGCCCCGAGCTTCTTCTCCAGCCGCCTCGCGGTGTACATCCCGAGGTAACCGCCGCCGACGATGAGGATGTGCGGGATCTCCGCGTCGTCCCCTCCGCCGTGTACCAGCCGGTAGTTCCTGCTCTCGGTCATCGCATTTCCGCCCTAACGGTTCTTCTGTGTGGTGCCCCTTCCCAGGGGCCGCGAGGTTGTCACGGTCTTCGGTCGCCCGCGCCGTGGTCGCGGCGGGGTGCCGCCCGGGTCGGAGCGGGGTGCTTCGTCCCTCCGCTTGTGCATTCTTTCACAAGCACCCTCCGACAGAGAAGGTTCACACCGGCTCACCTTCCCACCACTTCCCGCTCCACCCTACCGGCGTTTTCGCAGGTCAGAACGGTTGTGAAAGCATTCACAAGGCCCCTGGGGGGTGACACGTCTCACCCGTGGCACCCTTGCGCGCACCGCGGGAGACGCCCGGTGGGGCGCCCTCCCGCGGGCGGCGTCACACGACCAGGCTCCAGGCCACACCGTCGAGGATGTCGTGCTCACTGGCCGTGAAGGAGTCGGCCCCCGTGCGGGCGAGCACCCGCGACAGCACGAGCGCGCCCGCGCCGATGACGTCCACCCGGCCCGGGTGCATGACGCCGATCATCGACCGCTCCCGCGAGGTGGCCTTGAGCAGCTCCCCGGTGATGCGGTCCAGGTCGGCGACGCCCACGCGGGTGTGGTGGATGCGCTCGGGGTCGTACTCGGGCAGGTCCAGGGCGATACCGGCGACCGTGGTCGCGGTACCCGCGACGCACACGACCGAGGCGGCCTCGCGCAGCGGGACCACTCGCTCGACCTCGTCCAGCGCGGCCTCGATGTCGGCGGTCGCCGCCGCGACCTCCTGCGCCGTGGGAGGGTCGCTGCGCAGGTGGCGCTCGGTCATGCGCACACAGCCGATGTCCACCGACAGCGACGCGCGGACCAGCTCGCCGTCGTCCCCGGACAAGGCGCCGCCCAGGACGAACTCGGTGGAGCCGCCGCCGATGTCCACGACCAGGAACGGCGGGGCCAGGTCCTCGCCCGGGCCCTCGGCCTCCAGCTCGGCGGTGGCGCCCACGAAGGACAGCTCGGCCTCGTCCAGGCCGGTGACCACCTCGGGCTCCACGCCGAGGATGTCGCGCACGCCGTCGACGAAGACCTGGCGGTTGCTCGCGTCCCGGGTGGCGCTGGTGGCGACCATGCGCACCGCGTCCGGGCCCAGGGCGATGCCGTGCGCCTCGATGGCCTCGGCGTACCCGCGCAGCGCCTCGAAGGTGCGCTCCAGCGCCTGGGGCGCGAACGCCCCGGTCTCGTCCACGCCCTCACCCAGGCGCACGATCTCCATGCGCCGGTCGACGTCGACCACCTGCACCTCGTCCTCGCCCACGTGGACGACGTCGGCGATCAGCAGCCGGACGGAGTTGGTTCCGCAGTCGATGGCCGCGACACCGCTCATGATGCGTTCCCTTCGTCGCCCTCGGGGGCGTCCTCGTCGACACACACGCACGGGCCCCTGTCCCACCAGTGCGGCAGTTCCTCCAGCGCCTCGGCTCCGAAGGGGTTGGTCCCCGGCTCGGCCAGCTCGTGGGCGACCAGCGCGTGCAGGCACTTGACCCGGGTGGGCATGCCACCGGTGCTCTGCATGCCCTCGGGCAGCGGCTCGACGCCGTCCAGGCGCGCCTGCTCGGCCCGCTCGGCCAGGTAGGCCTCGTGCGCCCTGGTGTAGGCGGCCCGGAGTTCGGGCTCCTCCCCCAGGCGCTCCTGCATACGGCGCATGCGGCCCTCGTTCTCCATCCGGCCGATGGCCGAGGCGGCGCGCGGGCACGTCAGGTAGTACAGGGTCGGGAAGGGCTCGCCGTTCTCCAGCCGGGGCGCGGTGCGCACCACGTCGGGCAGGCCGCAGGGGCAGCGGTGCGCGATCGCGCGTACACCGCGCGGCGGGCGGCCCAGTTGGAGTTCGACGGCGGCGGTGTCGCGCTCGGCGACCGGAGCGGGGCGCCCGGCGGTGTGCCCGGGCGCGGGCTGATCTGCGGAAGTCATGGCGCACCCAGCATAGGGCCGCACACGCACCCGAAGGCGCGGGCGTCCCTGTCGCCCCTCCCGCGCGGAGCCGTCGCCGGCCCGGGTCACCCCCGCGTCCCGCCAGTAGGATGACGGCGCACGGGCCTCAGGCGTCCGTGGTGCCGTCCCACCGGTCGGCGCGCGGCGGTGGGGCCCGCCGTCAGCCAACCGCGACGTCCGCCAACGGTCCCTGCACACCGGCGTTCCGGCTCCCGCGGCCGGGGCCACGACGTGTGGGGAGAACCATGTCCGCCGACGACCGAGCGCCCCGCTCCCGGCACGTGGCCGCCATGGCCGGGATCGCCGCCTGCGGCGGGACCGCGGGGGCGGTGGCCCGCCACCTGGTGGCGCAGGCCTGGCCGGCCCCCGACGGCGGTCCGCCGCTGGCCACCCTGGCCGTCAACCTCGCGGGCTCGGTGCTCATCGGCGTCCTGGTCGCGGCCGCCGCCGGGCCCAGGCCCGCGCCGCCCTGGGTCAGGCAGCTGCTCGGCACCGGCTTCCTGGGCGGGTTCACCACCTACTCGGCCCATGTCCTGGACACGGGGACGCTGGCGGCCTCCGGACGGGTCGTTGAGGCCGCGGCCTACATGGCGCTCACGCTGGTCGGGGCGGTGGCCGGGGCCGCCCTGGGCGCGTGGGCCACGGGGCGCGCGGTCCGCGCGCTGGCCCGCAGGAGGCGGCCGTGAACTGGGATGTGTGGCTCGTCGGTCTGGGCGGCGGCGCGGGCGCGGCCCTGCGCTACCTGGTGGACCGGGCCGTCTCGCGCGCGGTCGGCACGGGGCTGCCCTGGGGCACGTTCACCGTGAACGTCGCGGGCACCCTGCTGCTGGGGCTGCTGGTCGGCGCGGCGGGGGCGGCGGCGCTCTCCCCGCGGTTGTGGGCCCTGCTCTCCGTCGGGTTGTGCGGCGCGCTGACCACGTACTCGACCTTCTCCCACGAGGTCCTCTCCCTGGCCCGGGAGGGGCGTGTCCCGGCCGCCGCCGGCTACGCGGCCCTGACCGGGGGCTGCGCGCTGGTCGCGCTGGCGGCGGGGGCGTGGGCCGCGGGCGCCCTGCTCTGAGGGCGCGGGGTTCAGAGCCCGTCGTCGGGCGGCGGGCTGTCGGCCTCCTCCACCGAACGCCACAGGGTGGTGAACCAGGGCTCACTGGGGCCGGTGTCGTCCTCGTCCTCGTCCTCGGAGTCGGGAGGGATGACGATGTAGGCGGTCTCGCCGGGGTACTGGTAGTGCAGCCGGACGCGGGCCTCGCGCTCCACGTAGGCGTCCTGGGTCATCTCCTCCTCGCGCTGGCGCAGGTCCTGCACGCTCTGCTCCATGCGCGCGCGCTCCTCGCGGAGTTCGGCGAGCTGGGCGCGCTGGGCGATGTACTCGCGCAGCGGGTAGGCCAGGCTGAGCGCGATCACGCACACCACGAGCGCGAGGATGGCCGCGCGGCTGGTGAGCATGGGCCGCACCCGGGGGGTGCGGCCCGTGCCCGTGCCTGAGGGCCCCTTCTTCCGGGCAGGGCCGCGCCCGGGCCTGTCGGCTTTGGCCGCCTTCTTGGCCTTTGGACGCTGCTGCTCGGATTCGCGGGGCACTGGGGCAGACTAGCCGCGCGCGGCGAAGCGCGGGAAGGCCGACACGCCCGCGTACACGGCGGCGTCGTCGAGTTCCTCCTCGATACGCAGCAGCTGGTTGTACTTGGCGACCCGCTCGCTGCGCGCCGGGGCGCCGGTCTTGATCTGCCCGGCGTTGGTGGCCACCGCGATGTCGGCGATGGTGGTGTCCTCGGTCTCGCCGGAGCGGTGGCTGATCATGGCCGTGTAACCGCTGCGCTGGGCGAGGGAGACCGCGTCCAGCGTCTCGGTGAGGGTGCCGATCTGGTTGACCTTCACCAGCAGCGAGTTGGCGGTGTCGGCCAGGATGCCGCGCTGGAGCCGCTCGGGGTTGGTGACGAACAGGTCGTCGCCCACGAGCTGCACCTTGTCGCCCAGCTGGGCGGTGAGCTTCTTCCAGCCCTCCCAGTCCTCCTCGTCGAGGGGGTCCTCGATCGAGACGAGCGGGTAGGCCTCCACCAGCTCGGCGTAGTAGGCGGCCATCTCCTCCGAGGAGCGGGCCTTGCCCTCGAAGGTGTACACGCCGTCGTTGAAGAACTCGCTGGCGGCCACGTCCAGGGCGAGCGCGATGTCGGTGCCCGGGGTGTAGCCCGCCTTCTCGATGGCCTCCACGATCAGGTCGAGGGCGGCGCGGTTGCTGTCCAGGTTGGGGGCGAATCCGCCCTCGTCGCCCACGCCGGTGGCCAGGCCGTGGGCCTTGAGGACCGACTTGAGGGCGTGGTAGACCTCGGTGCCCCAGCGGACGGCCTCGGAGAAGGTGGGAGCGCCGATCGGCGCGACCATGAACTCCTGGATGTCGACGTTGCTGTCGGCGTGCGCGCCACCGTTGAGGATGTTCATCATCGGCACCGGCAGCACGTGCGCGTTGGGGCCGCCGATGTAGCGGAACAGGGGCAGCCCGGCCTCGGCCGCGGCGGCCCTGGCCACGGCCAGGGAGGCGCCCAGGATGGCGTTGGCGCCGATCCGGGACTTGTCCGGTGTGCCGTCCAGGTCGATGAGCGCGCGGTCGATGATGCGCTGCTCGTCGGGGGCGTGGCCGAGCAGCTCGTCGGCGATCTCGTCGTTGACGGCCGTGACGGCCTTGGTCACGCCCTTGCCGCCGTAGCGGTCACCGCCGTCGCGCAGCTCGACGGCCTCGAACTGGCCGGTGGAGGCGCCGCTGGGGACGCCCGCGCGCGCGATGGTTCCGTCGTCGAGCAGAACCTCGACCTCGACTGTCGGGTTGCCCCGGGAGTCAAGGATCTCCCGCGCCTGTACTGCCTCGATGGACGCCACGGTCTCTCTCCGTCTCTTGGGGTTTCTCGGACCACTGGTTCAGGA
This sequence comes from Nocardiopsis sp. CNS-639, assembly GCF_000381685.1. NCBI lineage: Bacteria > Bacillati > Actinomycetota > Actinomycetes > Streptosporangiales > Nocardiopsidaceae > Nocardiopsis > Nocardiopsis sp. CNS-639. The sequence goes on along the minus strand of NZ_KB906859.1, from coordinate 18,861 downwards.
CCCGACACGAGACTAGCGACCCCGCACCGGGGAGGAAGCGCGCACCCGGCGGAATTGGTCTAGTCCATATCGGACATGCCCGACTCCAGGGCGGCCATGGCGATGTCGATGGCGCGTTCGCGGTGGTCGGCGGCCTCCTCGGGGGAGAACATGACTGAGAGGTCCTGGATGCCGCCGAGGGCGATCACGGCGCCCATCCGGGCGGGCACGCCTCCCTCGGGCCCCACGAGGAGGGCGTCCAGGCGTCGGCGCCAGGAGATGACGGATTCGACCAGCCCCACGTCGGCCAGCGCGCCCAGGTCGTTGAGGACGGCGAGCAGCAGGGCGCTGTGGCGCACGCAGACGTCGAAGTAGTCGCCCAGCAGCGCGCGCGGGTCGTCGGCCCCGCCGCGGCCGCCGTACCTGGCGAAGAGCGCCTCCATGTCCTCGCCCAGGGGCCTGACCAGTGACGTGAGCAGGTCGTTCTTGGAGGGGAAGTGGTAGTACAGCGCGGCCTTGGTGATGTCCAGGCGCTCGGCGATCTCGCGCAGGCTGGTCTTCTCGAACCCCTTGCGTGCGAACAGCTCCAGGGCCACCGCCCGGATCTGCGCCTTGGTGTCGCTCCGCGCTCTGGGCACCCGTGTCACTTCCGTTCCCTCGCCACCCGGTCAGCCGAGTCTAACGCCGACCTTCCGGCCAGTAGTTTACTTGTCTATCGGTAAGTTACTTGACGCACGGTAAGTAGAGTTCTAGCGTGGTGGCAACGGCACCCGAAGGAGCGAGAACCCCATGACCGCCGTACGCAACGTCCTGATCTCCGGCGCGGGCATCGCCGGGCCGACCCTCGCCCACTGGCTCCACCACCACGGCATCGAGGCCACCGTCGTCGAACGCGCCCCCGCGCCCCGCACCGGCGGCTACGCCATCGACGTGCGCGGCACGGCCCTGGACGTCGCCGAGCGCATGGGGGTGCTCGACGGTGTCCGGGCCTCGGCCACCGAGATGTCCAGGGCCACGACCGTGGACGCCCGCGGCAGGCGCACGGGCGGCTTCGAGGCGAGTTCGGTCACCGCCGACGGCCGCGCCGCCGAACTGCTGCGCGGCGACCTGGTCCGCCTGGTCCACGCGCCGACCACCGCGTACACCGAGTACCTGTACGGGGACTCCGTCACCGCGATCGAACAGGAGCCGGACGGGGTCCGCGTGGCCTTCGAGCGGTCCGGACCGCGCGTGTTCGACCTCGTCGTGGGGGCGGACGGCCTGCACTCCACGACCCGGCGGCTCGCGTTCGGCCCGGAGGCCCCCCACCGCCGCTTCCTGGGCAGCTACATCAGCATCTTCACGGTGCCCAACCACCCGGGGCTGGACCGCGAGGCCGTGCTGTTCAACACCCCGGGGCGGCTCGTGGCCATGTACCACACGCCCCGCGCGCGGGGGGCCAAGGCCATGCTGGCGCTGTCCGCGCGCGAGGAGAACGGCGTCGACCGCAGGCCGCCCGAGCAGCAGAGGGAGTTCCTGCGCCGCGCCTTCGCCGGACACGGGTGGGAGGCCGACCGGATCCTGGAGGCGATGGAGCGGGCCCCGGACTTCTACTTCGACTCCGTCGCCCAGATCCGCATGGACCGCTGGTCGACCGGGCGCGTGACCCTGCTCGGCGACGCCGGGTACTGCCCCTCCCCCATGTCGGGGCAGGGCAGCAGCCTGGCCATGGTCGGCGCCCACGTCCTGGCACGGGAACTCGCCCGCCACGACGACCACCGCGCGGCGCTGGCCGCCTACGAGGCCAGGATGAGGCCGTTCGTGGCGGCCAACCAGGACATCGCCGACCGGGGCCAGGCGTTCCTGCTCCCGCGCACCCGACCGGCGCTGCTGGCACGCGGCCTCCTGCTCCGACTGGCCCCGCTGCTGTCCTCCCTCGGCGGTTTCGACAACAGGCTGTCACGGGCGTCGGAGGCCCTGGAGCTGGACGCCCCCGCACCCGCCGGGGCCTGACCCGGACCGGCGTCCAGCGGATCCACCCGCCCCCTTCGCCGTGGTCTCGTACCCGCGGCGGGGTCCGGGCGCCGGCACCGGCCGCAAGCAGGGGACCAGCGCAGCCCGGGGCACTCGCTTCACACCGGCCACACCTACGGCCGACCCGTCAGGCCTCGCCCACCTTGTCCCAGTAGGTCCGCCACTCCCTCTCGGACAGCTCGCGGGGCTCCCTGCCGTCCGCGCGGGCGGCGTCCTCGGCGGCGCGCACACGCGCGTCGAACCGGCGGGCCGCCGCCCTCAGGTCGCTCTCGGCGTCGCGGCCCCGACCGCGTTCGGCCGCCACCGCCGAGAACAGCTCCCCGCCCTCGGCCCCGTCGTCGCCGACCAGGTCGGCGGGGAAGCCGTTGCGCACCGCCCGCCTCTGCAACTCGTCGGCCAGCAGCACCGCGGGCTGGGCGAACGGCACCCCGTCCAGGACCGAGTTGCGCCCGTCACCGCCCGCCGCCCTGGCCTTCTCCGCCCGCTCGGCGGCCTTGATGGCCTCCCAGTTGGACCCCACCTCGTCGGCGCCCGACACCTCGACCCCGCCGAACACGTGCGGGTGGCGGCGGGTCATCTTGTCGATGATGGCGTCGGCGACGTCGTCCACCGTGAACCGCGCCGGGTCCCCCTCGGGCCTCTCGGCGGCGACCGCCGCGTGGAAGACCACCTGGAGCAGCACGTCGCCCAACTCCTCGCGCAGCAGCGCGAAGTCGCCCTCCTCGATGGTCTCCAGGGTCTCGTAGGCCTCCTGGATGAGGTACTTGGCCAGCGACCCGTGGGTCTGGTCGCGGTCCCACGGGCACTCCCGGCGCAGGGTGTCCATCACCTCGACCAGGCGCAGCACCCGGTGCCCGACCGGCGGGCCGCCGTCCCTGCCGCCCTGTGCGTCCCGCACGTCCCGGGGGTCTCGGGGATCGTTCAACTCTCGTCCTCCACTGTTCGCGCCGCGGTTCAGCCGTCGTGCTCGGGCAGCCAGCCGCCCGCGCGCAGGGCCGACAGCACCCTGGCCACGGACTCGGCCGGGTCCACGCCCTCGGTGTCCACCACCAGGTCGGCGTCGTCCGGTTCCTCGTAGGGGTCGGAGATCCCGGTGAACTCGGGGATCTCCCCCGCCCGCGCCTTGGCGTACAGGCCCTTGCGGTCGCGGGCCTCGCACACCTCCAGCGGGGTCGCCACGTGCACCAGGAAGAAGTCACCGAACTCCTCCACCATCGCGCGCACCTCCGCCCGCCCCTTGGCGTAGGGGGCGATCGGCGCGCACACGGTGACCCCGCCGTGCCGGGTGATCTCCGAGGCCACGTAGCCGATCCGGCGGATGTTGAGCTCCCGGTGCTCGCGGGAGAAGGTCAACCCGCTGGAGAGCATGCGCCGCACCACGTCGCCGTCCAGCAGGGTCACCGGGCGCCCCGACCTGCGGATGCCGTCGCACACCCCCCGGGCGATCGTGGACTTGCCCGAGCCGGACAGACCCGTGAACAGCACGGTCAGGCCCCTGGAGGTGCGGGCCGGGCGCAGCCGCGCCAGCTCCGCGCCCACCCGGGCCGGGGTGAACCACGAGGGCAGCTCGCGCCCGTGCGCCAGCTCCGTCTCCACCTGCTCGTCGGTCAGCTCGACCCGCGCGGACGCCGGGTCGGTCCGGGTCATGGGCAGCCACAGCCCGTCGGAGGAGTGGTAGCGCCACGGTTCGGGGTCCAGCACGGTCAGGGGCGGACGCAGGGCCATCACCCGCTCGACGTCGGGGCCGTCCCCACCGGTCACCGCCAGCATGTGGGTGGCGCCGTACGACGCGGCCACGTGCGCGGCCAGACCCACCTGGCGCGGCCCCCACGGCCCGCCGAACAGGCCCCGCGCGCGGTCGGCGCTCCTTGGCAGCGTGCACACCACGAAGGAGGTGCGCGCGGGCAGCAGGGGCCCGGCGGCCAGCACCGCCGTGGCCATGCCCTCGTCCTCCAGACCGGTGTCGACGATCACCAGCACGTCGGCGCGCCCGCCCTCGCCGTGGACCAGGCCCAGCGCGTCGGCCTCGGCCCGGATCTGGTGCAGGGCGCGGTGGTGCAGCGGCCGGTCGGTGACCACGGCCAGCAGGGGGCGCTCGGAGGGCTCCAGCTCGCGCTGGGCCCGCACCTCAGCGGGCGAGGGCCGCAGCTCGCGCAGCACGCCGTAGGTGGGCGGGCGCAGCAGGGTCACGGAACCGGCCAGGAGGTGGCGGCCCTGCGCGTCACGCCAGTGCTCGGTGACGTCGAGCCCGGCCAGCGGCGCGCCCTCCGGATCGGAGAGGGTCAGGTGGTCGGCTCCGGACAGCTCCTCGGGCACCTCCAGCGTGACCGGAACCGGCCAGGGGCGTCCGTCGGGCAGACGGCCGTCCCGCTCCACCGCCACCGCCTCGTCCCGCGTCATGAAACCGGGCAGCGGGTAGGCGCCGTTGAGGATCAGCTCCAGGTGGGCGAGCCCGTCCGGACCTGGTGCGAAGACCGGGGCGTCCGGGCTCCCGACACCGCCCTGCGGCGCACTCCCACGCCTGTTGGCACTCACCACGCGCTTCCTCTCCTCGGGCGGTCCGGCAAACGCGTCCAGCGTATGCCGCGGGCGCGGGGCGACCCGCCCTCGCACCGTGTCAGACGGAATAGAAGCAGCTCGGAGACGGTTCTACCCGGTGCGCCGCCGCCCGCGCCACCAGGCCGGGGACGCGGGCGGCACGGGGCAGCCCCGTGTCGCCGGTTGTCCACACCCCGCCCGCGCCGGACCGCCGGACTCGATAGTCTGAGAGGTGCCGGGCGTCCACTCACGCAGCCGCCTTCTTCCCGTGCAGGCCGCGACCATCACCGCCTGATCCGGACCACTTCCACTTTCTGGTGCTATGAGCCTCATTGGACTTCTCGCCGACGTCTCCAGGGACCCGGCACTGCACAGCGCGATCGAGGCCGCCCGAGGCGGCCGCGATCCCCACCTCGACCTCGTCGCCCCGGCGGCGCTGCGCCCCTTCATGGTGGGGGCGCTGGCCGCCGACGCCCCCGTGGGCGCGCAGCGGCCCGTGCTCGCCGTCACCGCCACCGAGCGCGAGGCCTCCGACCTGGCCGACGCCCTCGGCTGCCTGCTGCCCGAGGACTCGGTGGCCCTCTTTCCCGCGTGGGAGACGCTGCCCCACGAGCGGCTCTCCCCGCGCTCGGACACCGTCGGCCAGCGGCTGGCCGTCCTGCGCCGCCTGGCCCACCCCGACCCCTCCGACCCGCTGACCACCCCGCTGCGCGTGGTCGTGGCACCGGTGCGCAGCGTCCTGCAACCGCTGGTGTCCGGGCTGGGCGACCTGGAGCCGGTGCGCATCCGCCCCGGCGACGAGGTGCCGCTGGAGGAGGTCGTCCAGGCCCTGGCCAACACCGGCTACGCCCGGGTGGACCTGGTCGAGAAGCGCGGCGACATGGCCGTGCGCGGCGGCATCCTGGACGTGTTCCCGCCCACCGAGGAGCACCCGCTGCGGCTGGAGTTCTGGGGCGACACCGTCGAGGACGTCCGCTACTTCCAGGTCGCCGACCAGCGTTCCATCGAGTCCGCCGGCGGCGATGACCCGCGCACCAGCGCCTCCTCCGGGCTGTTCGCGCCGCCGTGCCGCGAACTGCTGCTCACCGACACCGTGCGCGAGCGCGCGCGGGCGCTGGCCGAGGAGCACCCCTCCCTGGCCGAGATCCTGCACAAGATCGCCGACGGCGTCGCCGTGGAGGGCATGGAGGCCTTCGCGCCCGTGCTCGCCGAGCGCATGGAGCCGTTCCTGGCCCACCTGCCCGAGGGCGCGATGGTGGTGGGCTGCGACCCCGAACGCATCCGCACCCGCGCGGTGGAGCTGGAGGCCACCAGCGCCGAGTTCCTGGACGCGTCGTGGATCAACGCCGCCTCCGGCGGCGAGGCGCCCATCGACCTGGGCGAGTCCGCCTACATGTCCATCTCCGAGCTGCGCTCCACCGCCACCGAGCTGGGCCTGCCCTGGTGGGGGCTGACCCCGTTCGCCGCGGACGAGCAGGGCGGCGCGGCCGAGGAGGACGACGCCGTCGTCGTCGGCGCGGTGCCCTCCGAGTCCTACCGGGGCGACACCGAGCGCGCGCTGGCCGACATCAAGGGATGGCTGCACGACAACTGGAGCGTCGTCCTGGTCACCCAGGGGCACGGCCCCGCCGAGCGCCTGGTCTCGATGCTGCGCGACGCCGGGCTGGGCGCCTCCCTGGCCGCTGACCTGACCGAGCAGCCCAAAACGGCGGTCGCCACCGTCACCACCGGCCTGGTCGACCACGGGTTCCTGCTGCGGTCGGTGCACACCGTGGTGCTCACCGAGACCGACCTGGCCGGACAGAAGTCCTCCACCCGGGACATGCGGCGCATGCCCAGCAGGCGGCGCGGCACCGTCGACCCGCTCCAGCTCAAGCCCGGCGACTACGTCGTGCACGAACAGCACGGTGTGGGCCGCTACCTGGAGATGGTCAGCCGCCAGGTGCAGGGCGCCACCCGCGAGTACCTGCTCATCGAGTACGCGCCCTCCAAGCGCGGACAGCCGGGCGACCGCCTGTTCGTGCCCACCGAGCAGCTGGGCGAGGTCACCCGGTACGTGGGCGGCGAGGCGCCCACCCTGTCCAAGATGGGCGGCGCCGAGTGGAGCAAGGCCAAGAGCCGCGCCCGCAAGGTGGTCCGTGAGATCGCGGGCGACCTCATCCGGCTGTACTCGGCGCGCCAGGCCTCCCCCGGGCACGCCTTCGGCCCCGACACCCCGTGGCAGCGCGAACTGGAGGACGCGTTCCCCTACGTGGAGACGCCCGACCAGCTCGCCGCCATCGACGAGGTCAAGAAGGACATGTCCAGGTCGGTCCCGATGGACCGGCTGATCTGCGGCGACGTCGGCTACGGCAAGACCGAGGTGGCCGTGCGCGCCGCCTTCAAGGCCGTGCAGGACGGTAAACAGGTCGCCCTGCTGGTGCCCACCACGCTGCTGGTGCAGCAGCACCTGTCCACGTTCACCGAGCGCTACGCCTCCTTCCCGGTCACCGTCAAACCGATGTCGCGGTTCCAGACCGACGGCGAGGTGGAGGCCACCCGCGAGGGGCTGCGCTCCGGCGAGGTGGACGTGGTCATCGGCACGCACCGGTTGCTGTCCTCGGAGACCCGCTTCAAGGACCTGGGCCTGGTCATCATCGACGAGGAGCAGCGCTTCGGCGTGGAGCACAAGGAGGCGCTCAAGCGGCTGCGCACCCAGGTGGACGTGCTGGCGATGTCGGCCACCCCCATCCCGCGCACCCTGGAGATGGGCCTGACCGGCATCCGCGAGATGACCACGATCCTCACCCCGCCCGAGGAACGCCACCCGGTGCTCACCTTCGTGGGGCCCTACGAGGACAAGCAGATCACCGCCGCCATCCGCCGCGAGTTGATGCGCGAGGGACAGGTGTTCTTCGTGCACAACCGGGTGGCGTCCATCGACAAGGTGGCGGCGAGCATCCAGCGCCTGGTGCCCGAGGCCCGGGTGGCGTACGCCCACGGCCAGATGAACGAGCAGCAGCTCGAGAAGGTGATGGTCGACTTCTGGGAGAAGAACTTCGACGTGCTGGTCTCCACCACCATCGTCGAGTCCGGCCTGGACGTGCCCAACGCCAACACCCTGATCATCGACCGCGCCGACACCTACGGCCTGTCGCAGCTGCACCAGCTGCGCGGCCGGGTGGGCCGCGGGCGCGAGCGCGCCTACGCCTACTTCCTCTACCCGCCGGAGAGGCCGCTGACCGAGACCGCCTACGAGCGGCTGGCCACCGTGGCCCAGCACACCGAGACCGGTGCGGGCATGTACGTGGCCATGAAGGACCTGGAGATCCGGGGCGCGGGCAACATCCTGGGCGCCGAGCAGTCCGGGACCATCGCGGGCGTGGGCTTCGACCTGTACGTGCGCATGGTCGGCGAGGCCGTGGCCGAGCTCAAGGGCGACCCGGACGCGGCCGAGGAGGTCGAGACCAAGGTCGAGCTGCCCATCAACGCCTACATCCCGCACGACTACGTGCCGGGCGAGCGGCTGCGGTTGCAGTCCTACAAGCGCATCGCCAGCGTCACCAGCGAGGAGGACATCCTCGCCGCCTACGAGGAGCTCACCGACCGCTACGGCACCCCGCCCGAGCAGGTGGACAACCTCATGGCGGTGGCCCGGTTCCGGGTGCTGGCCAAGTCCGCGGGCCTGTCGGACGTGGTGATGCAGGGCAACCAGATCCGCTTCGCCCCGGTGGAGCTGCGCGAGTCGCAGGAGCTGCGGCTGCGGCGCCTGTACCCCAAGTCGATCCGCAAGGAGACGACCCGGACCCTGCTGGTGCCGGTGCCCAAGTCCGGCGGCCTGGGCGGCAGGCCCCTGCGGGACCTGGAGCTGCTCAAGTGGTGCACCGACCTGGTCAACTCCATCTTCGAACCGCAGAAGAGGAAGCCCGCGCCCAAGGAGAGCGCCTAGGACCCGTCGCGAACGGGTTCGCGGCCCACGGGGCCTGAGCACGAGCGGGCCCACGGCCGTGTTCGGGGAGAGGGTCCGGCGGTCACGCGACCGGCGGCCGGAGCCGGGCCAGGGCTTCGGCGGCTACCGTGACCGGCCCCTCCCCGGCCGCGGACAGCCGCCCCTCACCGCTGCGGGGTGTCGACGCCGTCGGGTTCGGCCTCGTAGGTGATCCCGTACATCTCCTCGGACTCCTCGTCCTCGGCGGACCGGCGGCGCCACCAGCGCCCGCCCCCGGCCCGCCTGGCCCTGCGCTCCGCGCGCCGCTGGTCGCGCAGCTCCCGGCGCGCGCGTTTGCGCTCCGCGCGCTCGGCGGCCCGGCCCGCGTCCGGCTCTTCGTCCTCGGGGACCTCCGGCGAAGCGTCCTCTTCGGGGTCCGGTCGCGCCTCCTGCTCACGGCGGCGCAGCGGCGTGACCGTGGCCAGGCCCTCACCGACCGGCACGTCCGGGGGCAGCTCCACCTCCGGACGTTCCCGCGGTTCCTCCTCAGCAGAGCGCGTCGCGTCCCTGGCCGAACGCGCCGCCTCCTTCGCCGGGCGCGTCACGCCCTCGGCGGAGCGCGCCGTGGCCCTCGCGGCGGGCGCCTCCTCCCCCGCCGAAGACGCCGTGTCCTCCTTCGCGCGGCGCTGCCCACGCCAAGCCGTCCAACGCGGGGCCCTGCGCGCCGGGCGCTCCCCCCGCGTGTACCACCAGTTCGCCACCCACGCCACGACGGCGGCGGCCACACCCACCTCCAGGGCGGCCACCAGACCCACCTGCCACGCCGACGGCCCGACCTCGCTCAACCTCTCCCCGCCGAGCGGCCCACCGGCCAGCGCGGCCAGCGCCGCGCACAGCAGCCCCGTGGTCACACCGCACACGAACCCCCACAGCGGAGCGGCCTCGCTGACCACGTCCGGGGCGCTGCGCTGGGTCAGGGCACCGCCCACCGCACCCGCCACGAACGGCACCGCCAACGCCAGCAGCGAGGCCACCGGCGCGGCCCCGTTCGACGGCAGCGCGGCCAGCATCGGCAGCATCGGCAGGGCGCCCACCGACACCCCCGTCGGCGCGACCACGGTTCCCGCCCCCACCGCGAACCCCGGGCCCAGCGCGTAACAGACCGCGAACACCACCGCGTTGGGCAGGTACGCCAACTGGACCACGATCAGCAGCGCACCCCCCACCAGGCCCGGGCCGAGCACCCGGGTCGTCTCGACGACCTCGGGCAGGCTCATCGCCAGCGCCACCAGGAACAGCGCCAGCCCGCCCAGCAGGAGCGTCCCCGTGGAGGCGAGCATCCCCACCAACAGGGAGCGCGACCGGGCGGGCATCAGCCGCAGCAGGTCCCGGGCGGGCACCTCCTTGTCGCGCATCAGCTGGCGCAGCACCCCCAGCCCCCCGGCCAGGAAGGCGGTCACGAACCCCATGACCAGCGCGCGCGGCATACTCGGCTCGACCGCCTCGGTCCGCGCCAGCAGGGCCAGGGTGCCCGCGATCGCCGCGTACGGCCCGGCGATCGCCAACGCCGCCCGGTACACGTACCGCAGGCGGGGGATGTCGCAGGAACGCGCCAGCCACCGTCCCGACCGGTACAGCAGCAGCCCCGGCAACAGCACCAGCCCCAACGGCAGCAGGGCGATCTGGCCGTCGGGCACCGAGAACGACACGTGGTGGCCCACCAGCCAGGCCAGCACCGCACCCTGGAGGATGTCGATGATGTCCTCGCCGAAGGTGTCGTGCGGCGCGGCCACCCACCCGATGATGGTGAGGGTGACGATCACGGCCAACCCCAGCGCCGCGGCGGTGGCCGCGGCGATCCCGCCGGTCGCGTAGACGGGTCGGGGCGCGACGGCCGCGTCGGGCTCCGCCGCGCCGCTGGACCGCGTGCGCTGGGAGGAACGGCCGCGGTCGGGGGGAGATCCTGACGTACTCACCCGACTTATGCTGCCAGGGACCGGAATGCTCCGTGGTATCCCGGCCGCGCGTGTCGTGCCCGCGAGGACGGAACCGGATCCCCGTTCCGGCCGTCCTACCCTGGGAACGAGGCTCCCCGGCCCGAACGGAGCGGTCCCGCATGCCAGGCCCCGAACACCCGCGCCCCTACCGCCTCTCCGACGCCGAACGCGACGACGCCCTGGCCAGACTGCGCACCGCCTTCGAGGAGGGGCGCCTGGACGTCGACGAGCACGAGGAGCGCGCCTCCCTGGCGGTGCGCGCCGTCACCTCCTCCGACCTGGTCCCCCTCTTCGGCGACCTGCCCGCGACGGACACGCGCGCCCCCGGCGCGGGGCGCGGGAGCGCGCCGGTTCCGGAGCCCCGCCGGAAGGACGGGGGAACCGCACCGGCCTGCGCGGACGGCGGGGACCGCTCCGCGCCCTGGTGGGGCGTGCTGCCCTGGGTGGGCTGCGTCTTCCTGTTCTGGGGGCTGCCCGCCGTCCTGGACGGAAGCCGCGAGGCCCTCGTCGGCTGGGGGATCTTCCTCACCGTGATGATCGTCCCCCACGTCGTCGTGGGCGTGGTCCGGCACTCGCGCCGCCCCACCTGACCTCCGGCCGCGGACGCGGGGGCGCACACGACAACGGCTCCGCCTCACCGCTGAGCGGCGGGGCGGAGCCGTTGTCGGTACCGGAACGCGTCAGAACAGCGCGCGCGCCAGCTGAGCGGTCTCGCTCGGAGTCTTGCCGACCTTGACGCCGACGGCCTCCAGTGCTTCCTTCTTCGCCGCGGCGGTGCCCGAGGAACCCGAGACGATCGCGCCCGCGTGGCCCATCGTCTTGCCCTCCGGAGCGGTGAAGCCCGCCACGTACCCCACCACGGGCTTGGTCACGTTGTCGCGGATGAACTCCGCCGCCCGCTCCTCGGCGTCGCCGCCGATCTCACCGATCATCACGATCACGTCGGTGTCCGGGTCGGCCTCGAAGGCCGCCAGGGCGTCGATGTGCGTGGTGCCGATGATCGGGTCCCCGCCGATGCCCACCGCCGAGGAGAAACCGATGTCACGCAGCTCGTACATCATCTGGTAGGTCAGCGTCCCGGACTTGGACACCAGTCCGATCCGACCCGGCTTGGTGATGTCGGACGGGATGATGCCCGCGTTGGACTGGCCGGGCGTGATCAGCCCGGGGCAGTTGGGACCGATGATGCGGGTCTTGTTGCCCTTGGCCTGGGCGTGGGCCCAGAACGCGGCGGTGTCGTGCACCGGGATGCCCTCGGTGATGACCACGGCCAGCCCGATCTCGGCGTCGATGGCCTCGAAGACCGCCTCGCGCGAGAACTTGGGCGGCACGAAGATGACGGTGACGTCGGCGCCGGTGGCGGCCATGCCCTCGGCCACCGATCCGAAGACGGGCACCTCGGTGCCGTCGAAGTCGACCTTCTGGCCGGCCTTGCGGGGGTTGACCCCGCCCACGATGGTGGTGCCCGAGGCGAGCATGCGCCGGGTGTGCTTGGTGCCCTCAGAGCCCGTCATGCCCTGGACGAGTACCTTGCTGTCCTTGTTGAGGAAGATAGCCATGGTGTTTGTTTCCCCTACTTCGCCGCGAGCTCGGCGGCCTGAGCGGCGGCGCCGTCCATCGTGTCGACCTGTCGCACGGCCGGGTGGGCCCGCTTGGTGAGGATCTCGCGGCCCAGCTCGGCGTTGTTGCCGTCCAGTCGCACGACCAGCGGCTTGCTGACGTCGTCGCCACGGCTCTCGAGCAGCTCCAGGGCCTGGACGATGCCGTTGGCCACCGCGTCGCAGGCGGTGATGCCGCCGAAGACGTTGACGAACACGCTCTTGACCGAGGGGTCGCCCAGGATGATGTCCAGGCCGTTGGCCATGACCTCGGCCGAGGCGCCGCCGCCGATGTCCAGGAAGTTGGCGGGCTTGACGCCGCCGTGCGCCTCGCCGGCGTAGGCGACCACGTCCAGGGTGGACATGACCAGACCCGCGCCGTTGCCGATGATGCCGACCTCGCCGTCGAGCTTGACGTAGTTGAGGCCCTTGGCCTTGGCGGCGACCTCCAGGGGGTCACCCTCCTCGGCGAAGGTGAGGCTCTCCAGGTCCTGGCGGAACTCGGCGTTCTCGTCCAGGGTGACCTTGCCGTCCAGGGCGACGACCCGGCCGTCCTTGGTCAGGATGAGCGGGTTCACCTCGACGAGGGTGGCGTCCTTGCCGACGAAGGCGTCCCACAGCTTGGTGATGACCTCGGTCGCGCCCTCGGCGGCGGCCTCGGGCAGCTTGCCCGCCTTGACGATCTCCGCCGCGATGCTGGCGGGAGCGCCGGTCAGGGCGTCGACCGGGAACTTGGCGACGGCGTCGGGGTTGGTCTCGGCGACCTCCTCGATGTCCATGCCGCCCTCGGCGGAGCAGATGGACAGGAAGGTGCGGTTCGCGCGGTCCAGCAGGAAGGAGAAGTAGTACTCCTCCGCGATGTCGGAGGCCTCCTCGACCAGGACACGGTGGACCGTGTGGCCCTTGATGTCCATACCGAGGATCTGCTCGGCCTTGGCCTGGGCGTCCTCGGGGCCCTCGGCGACCTTGACGCCGCCGGCCTTGCCGCGACCACCGGTCTTGACCTGCGCCTTGACGACGACGCGGGGCTTGCCGGCGGCGGCGAACTCATCAGCGATGGCACGCGCCTCAGCGGCCGTGCTCGCCACCTTCCCCTGGGGTACGGGAACCCCGTACTCTGCGAAGAGTTGCTTCGCCTGGTATTCGAACAGGTCCACGAGGGTCCGTCCTTGTAACTCGCTGGCTCAGGATGTCTACCGGGGTGGCCTCGTCCGGATCGGCTGTGACCCACTGACACGTGTCACACGGGGCGCACGAGGCACAACCCCGCGGTCTGCGCCGCTTACAGAAGATCGAGATCGCCGCGGCGTTGCCACCCGCGACATGCGCAAAGCTTAGTCGCCTGAAATCCGGCCGCCAGACACCGGGGGCGGGGTTGACCGGCCCCGGCCCGTCCCAAAAGCCGCTCAGGCGGCGTCACGGAAGCACCCGCGTGGGAAAATATGTGACCAGGGACACGACATAACACCGCGGGGGCGCCTTTCGCCCGGATACGGCCCCCTGAGCGGGTGCGACCAACATCACCCGACGAAGACGGGGCCGGAGGGAACTCCGGTGGCGCGGGAGGGGTTCAGGCCGCGTGCGCCGGACGGACGTTCTCCCGCACCCAGTCGGCGATCTCCGAGGTCGGAGCACCCGGAGTGAAGATCTTGGCGACGCCCAGGCGTTCGAGTTCGGCGATGTCGGCGTCGGGGATGATCCCGCCGCCGAACACCCGGATGTCCTCCGCGCCGTTCTCCCTGAGCAGTTCCAGGACCCGGGAGAACATGGTCATGTGGGCGCCGGAGAGCACGGACAGTCCGATGGCGTCGGCGTCCTCCTGGAGCGCGGCCGCCACGATCATCTCGGGTGTCTGGCGCAGACCCGTGTAGATGACCTCGACACCGGCGTCACGCAGCACGCGGGCCACGATCTTGACACCGCGGTCGTGTCCGTCCAGCCCCGGTTTGGCTACGACGATCCGTGGTGCGCCCTCGGCCATGGCAAACCCCTCACGAGTGTTCCCCCGACCGCCGGCCCTCCTTGTGGGAGGCCCCCGGGTGCGCGGGGACGAGACGATGAACTCGCATGAAGCGTAACGCAGGTCACTGTCGGGTGACGGGCGCGGGGACGGGTATCGTCCGAACATGGGAGACGATGTCACCGAATTCGACCAGACCAGCACAGAGGACCTGCGGGACCGCGCCGTCGAACTGGCACGGCAGCGGTGGGACCTGCGCTTCTTCTGGCGGCTCCTCAGGCTGATCCCGGCCGCCGAGGCGGCGGCGGGCAACGAGGAGGCCAGTGAGGCGAGCGTCGCCCAGCTGTCCGGTTTCGTGTACGAGGCGCTGTCCGCCGAGGCCGACCCGGAGGTCCAGGAGGCGTTGCGCCCGGTGTACGTGCAGTACCTCCTCGACCACGGTGAGACCGCCGAGGACGTGACCGGGGACGGGGGCGCGGGGGCCACCGGGGTCCGCGGCGGCACGGACGCCCCGGCCAGCGGCACCGAAGGCCCCGTGCGCGGCGGCGCGGACGCCCCCGCAAGCCCCCCGGTGCCCGGGACGCGCGACGACCGCGGCGGCCCCCTCTGAGTCCCTCGTAGACGGCGGCCCTCCGGGCCGGTGAGCCCCTCGGGGCCGACCGGCCCGGAGCCGGCGGGCCCCTCGGCGCCGGTGGGCGCCGGAGCCGGGAGGCCCTCGCATCGATGTCCGAAAACCGCCAGCTTCGGTGCGCCGCGTCGGCGAACATGGATGGCGTGATGGACGACGACCAGCGCTACCGCGCCGTACACAGCAGGGACGCCCGCTTCGACGGCGTCTTCTACACAGCCGTGCGCACCACGGGTATCTACTGCCGTCCGAGCTGCCCGGCCGTCACCCCCAAACGGGCCAACGTCCGCTTCTACCCGACCGCCGCGGCCGCCCAGGAGTCGGGGTTCCGCGCCTGCAAGCGGTGCCGTCCCGACCTCACCCCCGGTTCGCCGGAGTGGAACCTGCGGGCCGACGTGGTGGGCCGCGCGATGCGCCTCATCCAGGACGGCGCCGTGGACCGGGGCGGCGTCAGCGCCCTGGCCTCGGCGGTCGGCTACAGCGAACGCCAGCTCAACCGGCTGCTGTCGGCCGAGGTGGGCGCGGGGCCGCTGGCCCTGGCCCGGACCGAGCGCGCACAGACGGCACGGGTGCTGGTGGAGACCACCGACATGCCGATGGCGGACGTCGCCTTCGCCGCGGGGTTCGCGAGCGTACGCCAGTTCAACGAGACGATGCGCGCGGTGTTCGACCGCTCCCCCACCGAGATGCGGACCATGGGCGGTCGGCGTGCGTCGGCTTCCGGGGGGTCGCGTCCGGGGGACGCCCGCCCTCCGGCCACCGAGCCGGGGACGGTCACGCTGCGGCTGCCCTACCGGGAGCCCATCGACCTGGCCCGGATGCTGAGGTTCCTCGGAGACCGTGCGGTCCCGGGCGTGGAGGAGTACCGGGACGGGGTCTACCGCAGGACGCTGATGCTGGCGCACGGTCCCGCCGTGGTGGAGCTGTCCGAGGGGTCGAGGACCGGCAGGGCGGGCAGGACCGGCCGCGCTGGTGCCACGGGCGGCGTTCGTTCGGCGGACGCTGTGGACGGCGGGGTCTCCGTGAGCGGTGGGGGGCACGTACTGTGCCGCCTGCGGTTGTCGGAGGCGCGCGACCTGACCAGCGCGGTGCGCAGGTGCCGCAGGCTGCTCGACCTGGACGCCGACCCGGGCGCGGTGGCCGAGGCCCTGGGCGGGGATCCCCTCCTGGGGCCGATCGTGGCCGCCCACCCGGGACTGCGATCGCCCGGGCACGTGGACCCGGCCGAGCTGGCGGTCCGGGCGGTCCTCGGTCAGCAGGTGTCGGTGCGTGCGGCCCGCACGCTGGCGGGGCGGCTGGTCGAGCGGTTCGGCGAACCGCTCGCTCCGGGCCTGGAAGCGCCGGGCGGAGGGCTCACCCACGTGTTCCCCTCCCCTGACGCGCTCGCCGCCGCCGACCCGGCCGGTTTCTCCATCCCGGTCGCGCGGGGACGCGCCCTGGCGGGGCTGTGCGAGGCGATCGCCTCGGGGTGGATCGACCTGGGGCCGGGATGCGACCGGGACGAGGCCGAACGGCGCTTGGTGGAGCTGCGCGGCATCGGTCCGTGGACCGCCGGTTACGTGCGCATGCGGGGTCTGGGCGATCCGGACGTGTTCCTGCACGGCGACCTGGGCGTCCGGATGGCGCTGGAGGCGGGGGGCAGACGGGCGACCCCCGCGGCCGCCGCGCGCGAGGCACGGGAGTGGAGCCCGTGGCGGTCCTACGCCAACCACGCGCTGTGGGCGTCGTTGGCCGACCGTGAGGCCGTTCGGGCGGACGTGGTCGTGCGGGACGGCGTGCGGGATGGTTCGAAGGAACGTCAGGAACGGAAGGAATCGGCATGAGCACGCGGCAGGCGCAGACGGTCGGGGGACCCGGACAGGAGGAACAGGGCATGCTGGCGTTCGACGTGGAGCCGAAGGCGCCCCCGAGGGTGGCGACGGTGGAGTTCCGCGCTCCCCTGCCCGGACCGACGCGGTACACGACGATGGAGTCGCCGGTGGGCGACCTGACCCTGTTCGGTGACGGTGCGGCCCTGGGCGGCGTGCTCACCCCCGCCAAGGACGGGCTGACGCGGGTGGTCCCGCAGGACTGGGTGGCCGACCACAAGCCGTTCGCCGACGCCGAGGAGCAGTTGAGGGCGTACTTCGCGGGCGAACTGCGCGAGTTCACCCTGCCGCTGGCCCCCGCGGGGACCGACTGGCAGTTGAGGGTGTGGGCGGCGCTGACGACCATCCCGTTCGGCGAGACCGCGAGCTACGGCCAGCTGGCGGAGGAACTGGGGAGGCCGACCGCATCCCGGGCGGTGGGCATGGCCAACGGACGCAATCCGATCAGCATCATCGTGCCGTGCCACCGGGTGATCGGTGCGAACGGTTCGCTGACCGGGTACGCGGGTGGACTGGAGCGCAAGGAGTTCCTCCTGGGCCTGGAGGGCAGGGTCGCGGGCATCCGCTGACCCGGCGAGGAGGCCACCGGCCCCGTTCCCTAGTACGGGAGCGGGGTTTTCCTCTGCTCGCGACACCTGTGCGCGGCACCGCGTGAAGCGCCGCCCTTACACCCCTTGTCGGGGCACGAACTCGTCATTACTCTTCGGTAACTGTGCGCTCACACCCCTGCGCGCACGGTTCCGCTGGCTCCGCCCCCACAAGGAGAAGAGTTGCCACCCCCTTCCACCCACGGCCTCCGTGCCCTGGTCTCCAGAACCCGCCCCCTGGGTGCCGCCGCCGTGGCCGTCGCGGCCTCGGCCGTCCTGGTCGTCACCGCCCCCACCGCCCACGCCCGACCGATCCCGGCGGGCGCCCCGCTCGCCTACGCCGACAACGTCGAGATCACCGTCGACAGCGACACCGCCGAAGCCCTCCCGGGCGGGTCGGCCGCCGCGTCCCCCGAGGACGTCCTGGCCGAATCGGTGATCGCCGACGTCCTGCAAGCAAGGGATTCGTCCCTCGGCGCGCTCGCCCGCCAGGAGCGCGACGTGCGGGTCGACGTCCGCGAGGCCGCCGACGGCTCGGCGTTCGGCGTAGCCATCGTGACCGCGCCCATGAACGTGGACGAGAGCCCCTACGCCTGGCTGTTCGCCGCCGACTACGAGGGCTCCGCGTGGACGGTGGGGTTGGAGGGGACCGAGGAGTTCTCGTCCATCCTGGCCGACTCCGCACTGCTGGAGGAGGACGAGCGGGAGACCGTCGCGGCCTCGACGGACCCCTCCGGGGTCTCCACCAGCAGCTACATCGGCGTCGGGCTGCCGTTCGCCATCGGCTCGTCGATGATCATGACGGGAGGACCGCACGGCAACAGCGGAGGCCGTCCCTACAGCTCGGTGGACTTCGCGGGCGGCAGCGGCCAGGCCCGCGCGGCCCGCGGCGGCTACGCGTACAGCCTGTGCACCGGCTGGACGCGGGTGATCCACGACAACGGGTACTCCACGGACTACTACCACCTGGAGAACTACCAGTGGCTGCCCGGCAACAACGTCGGGGTCGGCCACTACCTGGGCACCCAGGGCAACAGCCTCTGCGCCGGCGGTTCGACGACCGGCGCGCACATCCACTTCTCGCTGCGGGGGTACAGCGACCCCAACGCCGCCGGCTGGTACGTCGCCCTGCACGGCAGGACCCTGGGCGGCTGGACCTTCGTGGAGGGCGGCGCCTACGGCGGCTACGCCTACCGCAACGGTGTCGGAACCGTCTACCCGGGCGGCTCGATGTACAACTACGGGTTCTAGGCGTCCACTGATTTCACAAGTGCACATGTAAGCCCGTGAAAAAGGGGGGAGGGGTCGCCTTGTGGGCACCCCTCCCCCACCACAAAAAAAGAGGGGCCGCCCCGCAAGGCGACCCCCCTCAACAAAAAACCGTGGCAGCGACCTACTCTCCCACCCCACCACAGGGCAGTACCATCAGCGCAAAAAGACTTAACGACCGGGTTCGGAAAGAGACCGGGTGTGACCCTCCAGCAATAACCACCACGGAAACCACACACCACCCACCCGACTCCACCCACCCCAAGAGGCAGGGAATCACCGTGAGCAGCAAGCTCCGTGAAAAATGTGCGCGAACATCCAATTATCTGCAGCGGACAAGCCCTCGGCCTATTAGTACCGGTCAGCTCCACCCCTCACAGGGCTTCCACACCCGGCCTATCAACCCCATCGTCTATAGGGAGCCTTACCCTCTCAAAGGAGGCAGGAGACCTCATCTCGAAGCAAGCTTCCCGCTTAGATGCTTTCAGCGGTTATCCCTCCCGAACGTAGCCAACCA